>NZ_DASVTX010000081.1:0-2850 GCF_036387355.1 Longimicrobium sp. | reverse complement strand
CCCCCGGCCTTCTTTTCGAGCGCGATCAACGCCGTCAGCAAAGCCGCCGAGGTGGGCGGCAGGACTCCGGTGGAGCGCAGGTGCCGCCGCGGGCCGCGCGAGCGGCGTGGGATGGCATCAGGCGCACCGGATTCGTGACATCAGCCGCACCGCCCCCCCCACCCGGCTCGGACTTCGAGCGTCATTCTGAGGGAGGCGCCGCGACGCACCGTCGGTCACGCAGGACTCTGGCGCCGACCGAACAATCCCGCGCCACCGCATCCCATGCACGCCCGGTTGCGCACCGCGCTCGGACGCTGCGGGTGCGGCGGGAGAGGCTGGAGCACGCCACGCCGGCCCGCGGCGCGGCGGACGTTTCGGTCCGGGATTCTTCAGTCGCGCATGAACGCGGTGCCGGGGAAAGCGCGGCGCACGCTCCTTCAGAATGACGCCTCAACGCCGAGGTGAGCGGCAGGACACCGGTGGAGCGGAGGTGCCGCCGCAGGCGGCGTAGACAGCATGGGCGTGGCGGGCCGGCATGAGGAGCACCGGACGTCACATCAGCCGCACCGGGATTCCTCACCCGCCTCGGACTTCGAGTGTCATTCTGAGCGAGGCGCCGCGCCGCGCCGTCCGTCACACCAGACTCTGGCGCCGACCGAAGAATCCCGCGCCACTGCATCCCATGCACGCCCGGCTGCGCGCCGCGCTCGGACGCTGCGGGTGCGGCGGGAGAGGCTGGAGCACGCCACGCCGGCCCGCGGTTCGGCGGACACTTCGGTCCGGGATTCTTCAGTCGCGCATGGATCCGGCACCGGGGAAAGCGCGGCGCACGCTCCTTCAGAATGACGCCTCAACGCCGAGGTGAGCGGCAGGACACCGGTGGAGCGGAGGTGCCGCCGCAGCCGGCGTAGGCAGCGTGGCCCGCGCGGGCCGCGCGAACTGGCATCAGGCGCACCGGACGTCACATCAGCCGCACCGGGATTCCTCACCCGGCTCGGACATCGAGTGTCCTTCTGAGAGAGGCGGCGCGACGCACCGTCGGTCACGCAGGACTCTGGCGCCGACCGAAGAATCCCGCGCCACCGCATCCCATGCACGCCCGGCTGCGGGCCGCGCTCGGAAGCTGCGGGTGCGGTGGGAGAGGCTCGAGCACGCCACGCCGGCCTGCGGCGCGGCGGACGTTTCGGTCCGGGATTCTTCAGTCGCGCATGGATCCGGCACCGGGGAAAGCGCGGCGCACGCTCCTTCAGAATGACGCCCCGGCGCCGAAGTGGGCGGCAGGACTCGTGGGGTGGTGCCGGCGAGACGGCGCGACTCCGGAGGCGCACCGGGGAGGCTGAATGCGGACCGCGATCGCGCGGACGAAGAAGGCGCCGGTTCCCGTGCGGAACCGGCGCCCTCTCGTCATCGATCCCCTCATCCGGCCCACAACCCGGCGCTGGATGCGCCGGAGGGGTGAATCAGCGGGTCATGCGGCGGACTTCTTCCAGCCCGCGCGGATCCCAGCGGGGACGCTCCTGCGCGTTGGCGATCTCGTGCACCAGGTAGAACACCATCCGCGAAATGCGCGCGGCCTTGTCCGTATCGATCCGCTCCACCTCGTCCGACGGCAGGTGGTAGTCCGGGTGCACGCCGCTGAAGAAGAAGATGGCGGGCACTTCCTTGCGCGCGAAGTTGTAGTGGTCGGACCGGAAGAAGAAGCGCTCCTGCGGCCAGATGTCGTCGCTGAGCGTAAGCCGCAGTTCAGGGTGGGTGCGGCCCACCGCGTTGGCCGTCTGCCCCAGGGTGGAGTAGTTCTTTCCGATCACCACCACGCTGTCCGGGCTGTTGCGGCCGATCATGTCGACGTTGACGTTCGCCACGATCTGCCCCAGCGGCACGGTGGGGTGCTCGCTGAACCATTCCGAGCCCAGCAGCCCCTTTTCTTCCCCGCTCACGTGCAGGAAGATGATGCTGCGGCGCGGGCGCACGCCCAGGCGCGCAAAGGCTTCCGCCACTTCCAGCAGCCCCGTGGTGCCGCTGGCGTCATCGTCCGCGCCGTTGTAGATGCTGTCGCCGTTCACCGGCCGTCCCACGCCCACGTGGTCCATGTGGGCGCTCAGCACCACGTACTCGTTGCGCAGCGCGGGATCGCTTCCGGGAAGGATGGCGACCACGTTGGGCGCGTTGCGGTCATCCGCGTTCTCCATGGGCAGCGCGCCGCTGGCGGTGAGGCCCGCGAGCACGGCCGGAGCCGCGGGAACGGCGCCGCGCCAGGGATCGTCCACCGTCATTCCCGCCGCGCGGAACATCTGCTGCGCCGCCGGCCAGGTGACGAAGTACTGCGGAAACGCCGCCTCTCCGCCCAGGCTGCGCGCGCCCGCCGCGGTCTGCCGGGTGTACGCGGCGATGCTGTCCGCCGTCCAGGTGGGCTCCAGCACGTAGACGATGGCGGAGGCACCCGCCCGCTGCGCCGCCCCCATCTGCCGGTTGCGCTCGATGCGCCAGTCGCGCGTGCCGCCCGCCCCGGGAAGCGCCGTCACCACGACGCGGCCGGACATGCTCCCCGCCGCCAGCATGCCGTCCGCCGCGCGGCCGGCGTACACGACACCCGCGGAAGAGATGGGCTGCGCCGTGCCGCCGCGGGCAAAGAAGTCGCGCCCCAGCTGCAGCCGCTGGGAGCCGGCGGCGCCGCGCAGCTCCAGCCCCGCGGCCGAGGCGCGCAGACGGCGCAGCGGGTAGGGCCACCACTGGTAGAAGGTGTTGTTTTCCCCGCCCGGCTGCAGCCCCCACAGCTTGTACTGGTTCACGAGGTAGCTGGCGGCCAGCTCCAGCTCCGGGCTGGGCGTGTCGCGTCCGCGCATGCGGTCCGACGCCAGGAACTCGATG
>NZ_DASVTX010000080.1:0-50201 GCF_036387355.1 Longimicrobium sp. | reverse complement strand
TGTACGGGGCGGAGGCGAGCAGCTCGTACTGCAGCAGCGGCACGGTCTTCTGCCCCGCGCGCGGCTCGGGAACCACGCTGTGCGACACCGGGCAGTCCGGCGCAACGCGGATGAAGGTGTTCTTGTACGACATGCAGGTCCGCGGGTCAGAAAGGGTTGGGTGCGCTGCGCGCCCGCCGCTGGCGCGCGGGCCGAAGCCGGCCGCCGGCCCAGACCACCGGCTCCCTGGGCCGGTTGCGGGCCTCCGCCACGTGCGGGTGCTCCTCGTCCAGCAGCCACGGTACGTCAGTCCAGAAGCAGACCTCGATCAGTCCCGGGATGGGCTCCCGCAGGGGAGGCTTGAACGGGAAGTGGTAGACCAGCCGCTGCGGCGCCACCGACACATCCAGCCGAGTGGGACCGGAACGGAGCGGGTAGAACTGGTGCAGCCTGTCCGTCTCGAGCACGGCGTCTGAGCGGTACAGAGCCGGCCCGTCGCGCACCACGCCGACGCAGTGGTAAAAGACGCTGTACTGCGTCGTCGCGGGCGTCCGGTCCGCCGCCTTCCGGTCTGTCGTGAACGGGCGGGTCGCGTACAGGTCCGTGGGATCGGCGGGATCGATGCCCAGCCGGCGCAGCGCACTCGCCACGTCGGGCGGAAGCACGCGGTTCCACGCCGCCGCCCAGTTGCGGCACCACGCGCACCGGCATCCGCGCGCCAGCGCCGGTGCGGCCGCGATCGCGCGCGTCCCCTCCAGGTCCAGCGCAATGCGCCACGGGCCGAACGGAACGGTGGGCCGCCGGCGATGCACGGGCATCTTCATCCCTGATCCTCCTCGTCGGCACTCCGGGCGGGTCCGGATCCGTGAATCCCATCCGCGGCATCCCGCGCGAATGAAACCTCGTCAGGCGATCGCCGCCGCGCAACGGGGGCAGTCATCCGCAACCTCAGCAGCGGCGCGGAAATGTGCTGCCGGTGGCCGCTTGGGGTGGGCCGCAGCGCCCAATCCGCCAACCCGAACAAATCCCCAAGACACCTATCGCCATTTCGCGGTTATATTGCCACAGCAGCCTGTAGCACGGTTGAGCACGATAATGGCATTGGCGCCGCCGTACGCGGCCCACTGCGCACCGCCCATCGGCCCCAGAGGCCCGCGTTCTGAGTCACCCCCGGAGAGGCGAGGATGGACCAAAAGCGCTACGAGGTGGAGATCACGTTCCGCCAGACGATCCGCTACGCGGTGGATGCGACCAACCGCAAGCTGGCGGAAGCGTCGGCCATGGACCGCTGGAAGCACGGCGACGAAAAGATGGTGGTGGGCAGCGACTGCTGCGAACTCGTGGAGATTCGCGCCAGCCCGGTGCCCTGCGACGACCGGTGCGAAAAGGACGCGCGCGACGCGTACCGCTACCTTCGCGACCGCGAGCTGGTGATTGAGACGCTGGACGAAGACCAGTTCAACCCCACGGTGCACGACGCCGTGAGCGCCGAAGAAGTAGCCCTTCACCTTTCGTGGAAGCGCAAAGGCGAAGGCGTGGAAGGACTTGCTGACGTACCCCGCGCGGCCCGCGCGCTCGACCGCCTGTGCGCCGAGCGGCGGGTCGTCTGCTTTACGCGCGAGCGGGTGCGCGCCGGCGAGCGGGGCGAGATCCGGCTGTACTGCACGCCGCAGCACCTGGCGCTGCTTTCCGCCGCGCTGATGGAAGACGAGGACGCCGTCGCGGTGGGTACCGCGGCCTGACCTCCATCCGCACGATGATGACGTGACCGGCGCGGGTCCGCGGGGCATGCTCCCTGCGGACCCGCGCCGTTTCCCTCCCCTTCCCGCGATTTCCCTTCTCCCCGTCCCCCTCCATCGCCATGCGCAGGCGCGTCTGGATCATCCCCGCAGTGGCCGCGCTGGTCGTGGCCGGCGGGCTCTGGCACTTTCGCCGCTCCGGCGGAACCGTGCGCGAAATGGCGGAACTGGTTGCGCAGGGGGGTGAAAAGCTGCTGCGGGAACCCCTCCGCCCCGCCCGGCCCGGACCGCGCGTCCTGGTTCTGGCCCTGGACGGCGTGGGGGAGTCCATGCTGCGGCAGGCCATTGCCGGCGGCCGCCTTCCCCACCTCTCGTCGGTGCTGGGCGCCGCGCGCGCGGACAGCGGGCTTTTCGAGCATGGCTGGTCGCAGCCGGGGGTGCTGAGCATCCTTCCGTCCACCACCTACGCGGCGTGGGCATCGCTCTTTACCGGCGCGCCGGCCGGGGAGACGGGCGTGCCCGGCAACGAGTGGTTCGCGCGCGAAGAGCGGCGCTTCTACGCTCCCGCCCCGGTGTCGGTCACGCAGAATGAGGACGCCCTGCAGGTCTACACCGACCAGTTGATGGGGCGCGTGCTCAAGGTGCCCACGCTCTACGAGAGAGCGGAGGTTCGGTCGTACGTTTCGCTGCAGGCGTACCACCGCGGCGCCGACCTGCTCACGGTTCCGGAGCCGGAACGCTACGGCGCCATGGTAGGCGAGGCGGCGCGCGGGCTGGGAGGCAACGATTCCCCCAGCCAGGAGGCGTACGAAGAGCTGGACGTGTCGGCGGTGGCCAGCCTGCTCGGCAGCATTCGCGAGCGGGGCGTGGCGGACCTCCAGGTCATCTACTTTCCGGGCGTGGACCTGTTCACGCACGTGGCCCCGAATCCGCTGCAGGACCAGCTGCGCTACCTGGGCAACGTGGTGGACCGGCAGATCGGCGCGGTGCTGCAGGCGTACCGGCAGGCGGGTGCGCTGGACGACACCTGGATCGTGGTGGTGGCGGACCACGGCCACACCCCCGTGCTCTCCGACGACCTGCACGCATTGGGCGCCGAAGGGGCAGACGAGCCGCCGGAGGTGCTGCGCCAGGCGGGGTTCCGCACGCGTGCGCTGCACCTGGAGTTGGAAGAGTCCGAAGAGGACTTTCAGTCCGTGGTTGCGTACCAGGGCGCGTTCGCATACGTGTATCTGGCCGATCGCTCGGCCTGCCCGCGCCCCGGCAGCCGCTGCGACTGGAGCCGTCCGCCGCGCATGGCGAAAGACGTGCTTCCCGTGGTGCGCGCCTTTGATGCGGCCAACCGCACGGGGGCGGGCGTGCCGCAACTGCGGGGCGCGCTGGACCTGATCCTGGCGCGCGAACCGCGGCCGGCCGGCCGGGACGCGCTCCCGTTTCAGGTGTGGAACGGAACGCGACTCGTTCCGGTGGGCGACTGGCTGAGGGACCACCCGCGCCCCGAACTGCTGGACCTGGAACGGCGCCTGGCGGGGCTGGCCGCCGGCCCCTACGGCAACCACGCGGGAGACGTACTGCTGCTGGCGCGAACGGGGATGCACCTTCCGCTGGAGCAGCGCTACTATTTCAGCGGGCGCTACCAGAGCTGGCACGGCAGCCCCACGCGGCAGGACAGCGAGATTCCGCTGCTGGTGGCGCGCGTGGGGATGAGCGGCACCGCCGTGCGCGACCGGGTGCAGGCTGCCGTGGGCGCCCGGCCCACGCAGCTGAGCGTCACCCCGCTCATTCTGAACCTGCTGGCCGCGCCGGCGCAAAGGTAGGCGCCACACCGCGGCCCGGACCGTGCGGGCGGGCGCGGGGCGGGACGGGCGGGAACCGCAGGGGCTTGATTCGGTACGTGGTTTGTGAAATCTTCGGCTCGCGCCGTGCGCGGGCATGGCGGTGGCAGGTGCTCAACCCGCGGGACCTTCGTGCGATCCTGGCCCACGGTGGCCGGAGACGCGGATTCTCCTCTCCCTTTTCACGCAAACGGAGCAACGACGATGGGCACTGGAACGATGCAGGTATTTGCGCGGCGCGGGCTGCACGATGAGGACGAGGGCTGGGAGGAGCGCCTGTTCGACCGTTCGGATGACGACGACGAGGAGGAGGATCCCGATCTCCTGGAGGACGACGACGACCTGCTGGACGACGATGACGACGACCTCGACGAGGATGACGAGGACTTCGCCGACGACGACGATGACGACTGAGCCGCGCTGACCTCGCGGACCGTCATGGAAGAGACTGTGCCGCCAGCCCGGATGCATCGGGCGGCGGCACAGTTTGTTGTGGTACCTCGCTTTGCGATCGCCGCTTCTCACAACAATCACGGAGGTCACGGCGGGAACAGCGACTCAATTTCACACAGAGGCACAGAGGAGGAACGACGGAAGGGAGAGAATCCGAGATCCTTTGTTGTTCCTATTCCCTATTCCCTATTCCCTATTCCCTGTTCCCTGCCGTTCCCCCGCACCTCATCCGAAACCACGCGCCCGTCAAAGAGCCGCACCGTACGATGCGCGTGCCCGGCGTAGCGCGGATCGTGGGTCACCAGGCACACCGTCGTGCCCTCCGCGTGCAGCTCGGCCAGCAGTTCCATTACCGCTTCGCCGTTCGCCGAATCCAGGTTGCCCGTCGGCTCATCCGCCAGCAGAAGCGGCGGCTCGCCCGCGATGGCCCGGGCTACCGCGGCGCGCTGCTGCTGGCCGCCGGAAAGCTCGCCGGGCAGGTGCTCCATGCGGTCCGCCATCCCCACCCGCTCCAGCGCCGCCTCCGCACGCGCCCGCCGCTCCGCCGCCGGCATGCCGCGGTAGACCAGCGGAAGCTCCACGTTCTCGCGCACGGTGAGATCGCCGATCAGGTTGTAGGCCTGGAACACGAAGCCGATCTCGCGGTTGCGCACCCGCGCGCGCTCGGCGGCGGCGAGCACGGACACGGCGCGCCCGTTCAGCAGGTACGCGCCCTCGTCCGGCGCGTCCAGCAGGCCCAGAATGGCCAGCATGGTGCTTTTTCCGCAGCCGGACGGGCCCGCCACGGCCACGTACTCGCCCGCGTGCACGCGCAGGTCCACGCCGTCCAGCGCGCGCGTGGGCACGTCGTGCGAGGTGTAGGTGCGGCGGATCTGCTGCAGCTCAATCAGCGGCGTCATGGCGCGCGGCGGTGGCGGGAAGGGACGGCGAACGGGTCATTTGAAGCCGCGCCGGGGGCATGCGGTTGCCGCGGGCGGGCATCATTGTGCGCGCGGAACACTTGACCGCGCCGCGACTGCATTTTACGCTGTGTCGCGCCGCGCGAACATGCGGCCAGGTGAGGGCGGCGGACCGGGCGCACCGGCCGGGCGGCGCCGACGGAACGTGAGCCAAGCAACGAAAGACCGGAATGAGCAATTCGAGGGTGGAAGAGCGGTTCGACTCGCTCGTGTCGCAGGTGCATGACTGGGTGGAATCGGCGGTGGCGCTTGACGAGGGGCACTTTCCCAGCGAAATGCTCAGCGACCTGCGCGACCTGATCGAAGAACTGAAGTCGTTCCTGGAAGACGAGGAATCGACGACCGAGTACAAGCGCGCCGACGTGCTGGAAATCTTCGTCACGCCGGAGATGGCCGAGGTGATGCACCGCTTTCCCAAGGTGCGCCGCCTTCTGGAGAGCGCCTGGGGTTCCACGCTCACCGACCAGATTGAAGAAGAAGCCATGGGCTTCGAGTCCGACAGCGACGACGACGACGACTAGTTCGCTTGCGGACGGCGCCCGCGCGGCGCCGGCCGTTCGCACCGCGGGGCAGCGCCCGGCGACGGTTTCCGTCGGCCGCGGCGCTGCCCTGTCGTGCATTCAGCCACTGCTCCAAGTTGTCCGTACTTGTCCACTATTACCACTTCTTGGCCGCTCTTGCGCGGGTACGAACGAGCGTCTAGAATCTCCAGTGTGCCAAAACGCTTAGTGGACAAAATGGTCGCGATGTCCCCGCCATCTCGTTCGACGACGAGTGGCGCTCGGTGCGACTGGAGGAAATGCGCAGCTTCATGCACGAGCTCGTGCTGGAGACGAACCTGCGCGATGCCTCCGCGCTTGTCGGTCTGGGGCACGAGGCGCTGCGCAAGTTCGTCAACGGCGAAACGGACCGTCCGCACGAGCGCACGCGGCGCCGCATGGGCAACCTCTTTCTGGAGCGGCAGAAGCTGTCCGCCGCCGAAGGGGACTCGCGGCCCGTCGCCGGCCAGCTGAAGCTGCAGCTTCCCCGCGGGCTGGAGGCTGCCCGGGACGCCGTGCGCGCCGAGTTCGAGGCGCTGCGGCAGGCGGACCCCGATCGCCCCACGGCAGCGGCGCTGGAGAAGTGGCTGCTGCGCCGGCTGGAAGAGGAGTACGCCCGCGAGCAGCCGTACCCCGAGGAAAAGCCGGCCCGCCGTCGCAAGTCCGGCAAGAAGCCGCCCGCCTGACGCGCGGTTCCTGAATGAGTTGACGCCCTCCCCGGCCATGCCGCGGAGGGCGTTCTGTTTGCGGGAGCGGGCTTCGTAGCTTCGGGGCGAAAGGCGAGGATTGGTGCCGCCGGGAGGAGCTGAGCGACTGAAGTCGCCGCAACAACGGCGGAAAGTCTCCCCAAACAGACGGGGAGACTTCACCGGCACGAGGGCGGCGGATTGCCGGTGCAGGATGGATGGCTTCGCGTCGCGCGGAGTGTCCTGAGCAGATGAATCCGCCGCTCCAGAAGCGGTAAGCCCCGACTCGTGGCCGCTGACGCGCCCACGATCGGGGCTTCAACCGCACGGCGGGGGGCAGGGTGCCGTATGAAGTCCTCCCCTCTCCGTGCGCAGTTTGCACGGGGAGGGGCTGGGGTGGGGCCTCCGCGGCCCGGCGACGCGCGCCGACCTTCGCCCCGGCGCCGAAAGGCTCCCCCTCTCCCGCGGCGCGGGTGGAGGGGGCTGGGGGGAGGGGGCCTCTTCGGCCGCATCGGCACCGTCCGAAGCGCACGGATCTGCTGTCCTCCCCTCTCCGTGCGCAGTTTGCACGGGGAGGGGCCGGGGGTGGGGCCGGGGGAGGGGCGCCGTTGCCGTGTGCCCCCTCTCCCACATCTGTTCGTGGGAGAGGGTGGACGCGTCTCAGCGCGGCCGGGTGAGGGCGCGGACGGGTGAGGGCGCGGACGGGTGAGGGCCCCCGCCGGACGCAGGCACTCGCTTCACGCCCCCGCATCCCCCGTGCGCGTCCACGGGGGCGCGGCGGCCAGCACGCGGGGGTAGACGGGACACTCGGGAACGTGCGCGCCGGGCAGGTACCCCAGGCTCATCAGGAACTCGCCCACGATCTCCCCGCCCGTGAACCGGAAGGTTCGCTTGAACAGCTTCACCCACTCCGCCTTGGGCAGAGGATGATGGGCATCCAGCCACGCCGCGAACGATCCGTGCGACGCGCGGATCTGCTGGATACGCTGGGCGTTCTCGATGGCGGCATCCACCTTCAGGCGGTTGCGGATGATCCCCGCGTCCGCCAGCAGCCGCGCGCGGTCCACGCCGCCGTATCCGGCCACGGTGTCCAAGTCAAAGCCGTCGAACGCCGCCCGGAACGCCTCGCGCTTCTTGAGGATGGTGAGCCACGACAGCCCGGCCTGGTTGATCTCCAGCACCAGCCGCTCGAACAGCTCGTCATCCCCGCGCAGCGGAAAGCCGTACTCGGTATCGTGATACGGCCCGTGCCAGGGATGGCCGGGCGCGGCGTCGCAGTAGGTCATGGGCGGTTGGGGATCGTGGGGTCGCCGGGCGGCGCGGAATACGCGGAGGGGGCGCGGCGGGAACTCCGGGCGGGCCGACGGTTTTCTATCCATCCCGCCGCGGAAGGTCCGTACAGCGTTTTCGCGCCCGCCGCGGTCTCATCAGGCGGAACACAGTGGCCCCGGCCGGCACGCCGCGCAACGGACGCGGCGCCCCGTCGGCTGTGCGCATTGTACAGGATCAGGCCCGATCGGCGCGGTTTCGCGAAGGCGGGCGGCGCGCTAGGTTGTCGCGTTCACCTCGTCAATCCATCGGAGGACCGTTCATGGCCGGCACTCTCAGTGACCCGTTCCATGTCTGACGCGCAGGGCGACGCCGAGCGCCACCATCCGTTCGTCCTGGGCATCATCGGCGACTCGGGAAGCGGAAAGAGCACGGTCGCCCGCGGCGTCCGCGAGCTGATCGGCGCGGAGCGCGTGTCTACGCTGGAGCTGGACGACTACCACCGGTACTCCCGCGCCGAGCGGCAGGAGCTGGGGCTCACCGCGCTGAACCCCATGGTGCACAACCTGTCGCTCATGCAGGAGCACCTTCAGCTTCTGCGCCGCGGCCGGCCGGTGCGCAACCGCAGCTACGACCACACGGACGGCAGCTTTGGCCCCATGCGCACGCTGGAGCCGGAAGAGGTCGTGGTGGTGCGCGGGCTGCTGGGCTTTCCCACGGAGGAGCTCGCGTCCACGTACGACCTGACCGTGTTTCTGTACCCGGAGCCGGAACTTCTCTTTCGCTGGAAGCTGCGGCGCGACACCAAGACGCGCGGCTACACCGAGGCGGAGGTGCTCAAGTCCATCGCCCGCCACCTGCTGGACAGCAAGCTGTACGTGCTGCCGCAGGCGGACCGCGCCGACCTGGTGGTGCGCTACGAGGTGCCGGAGTGGGACGCGCCCGACACCGAGGTGCGCACCACGCTTCTCCTGCGCCGCGCCGCCGCCGAGGCCGTGCGCCGCGACGGCTTGGGCGGGCGGTTTGGCGAGCACGTGACCTCGGAAGATGGCGAGGGCGGCGAGCTTACGGTGCGCGTGGCGGCCACCGTGGACCGCGAGATGGTGGATGCGTGGGGCGCCGAGCTGTTCCCCGACACCTATGAGGCCGCGCACTTTGGCGTGCACCAGGACGACGACGGCAGCGAGGGACACAAGGTGCCGCTGGCGTTTACGCAGGTGCTGATCGCCGACCTTACGCAGAGGCTGCGTCGCCCGCACGACGCGCCCGTGGTGAACGCGAGCCAGCCCGCCTGACGCCGTCTCTGCTGGATGAAAGAGCCCGCCTCGATCGCGATCGGGGCGGGCTGTTTCGCGTCCTCGGTTAAGGGAAACTGAAACCGCGTCTCTCACGGAGTTCACGGAGCACGCACGGAGGTCACGGTACATCCGTGTGTCGTTCCGTGTTCTCCGTGAACCTCGGTGCCCTCCGTGAGAGACGCGGTTCAGATCCTCATTGCTGCCAAACAGTACAGTGCGCGCGATTGTACAAGGATCGTAAAACGTTGCACGCGCACGGTTTCTGCGCTTTGGGGTTCCAGAATCCGCACGTTCCGGGCACCCAGGGCACTCGGCCCGGGAACCGGGCAGGATCCCCGACTCACGCGTCTTATGGGCATTTCGCTCCGCCCCGAGCACCTGAAGCGCTACCGCGACATGGCCACGCTGCTGTGGAAGCACGGCCGCGGCGACCTGGTGCGCAACGCGGGGCTGGAGGACGCGCTGCAGCCGGACGAGGAGGCCGCGCTGGACCCCGGCGCTCCGCGGCGGGCGGACGAGCTGGCGGCGGATCTGGAGCGCATGGGGCCCACGTACATCAAGCTGGGCCAGCTGCTCAGCACCCGCCCGGACCTCATCCCCGCCACCTACGCCGATGCGCTGTCGCGCCTGCAGGACCGCGTGGAGCCGTTTCCCTCCGAGGACGCGGAGCGCATCATCGCCGAGGAGCTGGGCGTGCGCGTCAGCAAGGCGTTCCTGGAGTTCGAGCGCACGCCCATCGCCGCGGCGTCGCTGGGGCAGGTGCACCGCGCCGTGCTGCGCGACGGCCGCCCCGTCGCCATCAAGGTGCAGCGCCCCGGCATTCGCGAGCAGATCGTGCGCGACATGGACGCCATCGAAGACGTGGTGGAGTTCATGGACCGGCACACCCGGGCGGGTCGCCAGTACGAGTTCGGCCGCACGCTGGATGAACTGCGCCGCAGCCTGCTGGCGGAGCTGGACTACCGGCGCGAGGCGCGCAACGCCAGCACGCTGGACGCCAACTTGGCCGAGTACCCGCGCATCATCGTCCCCCGCCCGGTGGAGGACTTCACCAGCGCGCGGGTGCTTACGATGGAGCTGGTTCGCGGCCGCAAGATTACGGCGATCAGTCCGCTGGCCCGGCTGGAGGTGGATGGCGAGGAGCTGGCGGAGGAGTTGTTCCGCGCCTATCTGAAGCAGATCCTGGTGGATGGCTTCTTTCACGCAGATCCGCACCCCGGCAACGTGTTTCTGACGGATGACCGGCGGATCGCGCTGCTGGACCTGGGGATGGTGGGCGTCATCAGCCCGGAGCTGCAGCAGCACCTTGTGCGCATGCTCATCGCCATCAGCGAGGGGCACGGGCAGGAGGCGGCGGACGCGGCCATGGAGGCGGGAACGGTGCGGTCCGGCGCGCACCCGGACCTGTTCTCCGCCGACGTGCAGGCGCTGGTGAGCGACTTTGCCCACGCGGGGAGCGCGCGCAACCTGCAGGTGGGCCGGGTGATGCTGGAGGTGACCCGCAGCGCGGCGGAAAACGGCATCCGCCTTCCCGTGGAGCTGACCATGCTGGGCCGCGCACTGCTGGCGCTGGACCAGGTGGGGCGCACGCTGGACCCGGACTTTGACCCCAATGCCTCCATCCGCCGCAACGCGAGCGACCTGCTGCGCCGCCGCATGCTCAAGAACGCCTCGCCCGGGCGGGTGTTCGCCAACATGCTGGAGCTGAACGAGCTGGTGCAGAAGCTTCCCGGGCGGCTGAACCGCGCGCTGGAAGCGGTGAGCGACCAGGGGCTGGAGGTGCGCGTCCGCGTGCCGGAAGAGGTGTGGATGCTGGCCGGGATGCAGAAGATCAGCAACCGCATCACCCTGGGGCTGGTGGCCGCCGCGCTGATCCTGGCCGCGGCGATGATGATGCAGGTGCCCACGCGTTTCACGCTCCTGGGCTATCCGGGGCTGGCGATGCTGCTGTTCGTGGCGGCCGTGGTGCTGTGCTTTGTGCTGGTGACGGACATTCTGCTCAGCGACGTGCGGCAGCGGCGGCGCCCGCGCGACCGCGAGTAGGTGGCACGGCATCCGCAGTCTGCCGCCGTGTCCCCATCCTTTTCCGCCCGCCGGAGGCTCTGCGCATGCGTGCCCGCCCTCTCGTTCTTGCCGCGATCATCGTGTCTGCCACCAGCGCGGCGTGCGGCCCGGGGTTCCCCGATCCGCAGGTGCAAGCGGCGTCCATCGGGATGGCGAACCCGGACGTGGCCGACATCGCGCTTGCCGCCAACCGCGCGGAGATCGAGACGGGGCAGCTGGCGGTGCAGCGCGCGGAGTCACCGGCGGTGCGCACCTACGCCCAGCGGATGGTGACGGAGCACACGCAGGTGGAGGAACAGATGCGCGCCACGCTGGAGCGCGCCGGCATCGCCCCGCGCGAAACGGAGCGCAGCCGGGCACTGCGGCAGAGCACCGCCACCACGCTGGTGCCCCTGGGCCAGCGGACGGGGGCCGATTTTGACCGCGAGTACATGCGCGTGCAGGTGCAGCAGCATCGCTGGTTCCTCAACGCGCTGGACGAGAGCCTCGTTCAGGCCGCGGCCAACGACGCGCTGCGCACGCAGTTGCAGCGCATCCGCCCGGCCGTGGCCACGCATCTGCGCGACGCGGAGCGCCTTCTCCGCACGCTGGGCGGCTGATCGGTTTCGGCTTGGTGGATGAACAGAAGCGGGCGGCGCCGATGGTCCGGTGCCGCCCGCTTTCCATCGCCCGCAACCGCCGCCAACGGGTCGCCCCCCGGATCGCGGACGATGCCGGGGGGCGCAGGTGTACTTCATTGCGATTGAACGAGCCACACTTCGGTTTCGCGGCTGGGCCTCCGCCCGCCGATGCCCGACTGAAGGGCAACCGCCGTGCCAGAACAGATGCAGGTCAGGCCCCGGGCGCGCCCGCAGCGGCAAAGGCGAGCAGGGCCAGCATCCACCCCGCGACCACGTCACCGGGATAATGCACGCCACCGCACAGCACAGGCTTACGCGGCAGGGCGCTGTCATCCTGATCGAAGCGCTGCACGGCGCCTTCCACCGCGCCGGACTGTGGCGCGGGCTCGAAGGATCTACTCGCCGCCGAGCCAACGTCGCGACCCGCACGCCCGTTCTCACGGGGACAGCAGATCCTTCGTCGGCGCCAGAGCCGGGTGCCGCGGCAAGTGCCTCCGGCGCCTCCTCAGGATGACAAGCTGCTGGGTTGTAACCAGTTAGGGGCACAAGCCCTGTCATCCTGAGCGAAGCGCTGCACGGCGCCTTCCACCGCGCCGGATTGTGGCGCGGAGTCGAGGATCTACTTGCCGCGGAGCCAACGTCGCGACCCGCACGCCCGTTCTCCCGCGGACAGTAGATCCTTCGTCGGCGCCAAAGGACGGTGCCGCCGACACCTCGGCCGGCGCCTCCTCAGGATGACAAGCTGCTACGTTGTAACCAGTTAGGGGCACAGAGGCGTCCTCCGCCGGGGTGCGGTGCGGGCATCGGCGTTGCGCGGAGCTTGCGCGGCGCGGTGCCTTTCCCGAACGTGCGCGTGACGGTGCCGTGACCGCGCTCCGCCAAGATTTCCGGCATCCGCTTCCCGCCACCCGCGACCGCCCGATGCACGCTCCCCTGCTGCTGCTTTCCGCCGCGACCGGCACCGGGCACCTGCGCGCCGCCGCCGCCGTGCGGCAGGGGCTGGCCGTCCACGCGCCCGACCTGGCAGTGGAGGAGGTGGAGCTGCTTTCCATTGCGCCGCGGTGGGTGCGCGCCTTCTACGGCTCCATGTTCGAGGCCGTGGTCACCCGCGCGCCCAAGGTGTGGGGCGGCATCTACCGCATGACGGACGGCTACGAACAGGACCACGCGCGCTGGGGTCCGCTCGCGCGGCGGCTGCTCTTTGCCGAGTTCCGCCGCCTGCTGATGTCGCGGCCCTGGAGCGCCTGCGTCAGCACGCACTTTCTGCCCTGCCAATTGGCGGCGGCGCGCCCCGGTTTTCCGCGGTTCGGGCTGGTGGTGACGGATTTTGAGATGCACCGTGTGTGGGCGCAGCCGGCCGTGGACCGCTGCTTCGTGGCCACCGACACGCTGGGGCACGAACTGGCGCGGCGGGTGCCGGGCGCCCGGGTGCACGCCACGGGCATCCCCATCTCCCCCGCGTTCACGGCGGCGCCGTCGCGCGCGGATGCACGGGCGGAACTCGGCTTGTCGATGGACCGGCCCATCGTGCTGGTGATGGGGGGCGGGCTGGGGATCGGGGTGGAAGAGGCGGTCGCGGCGGCGCTGGACGCGGCGGATCCCGCGGTGCAGATCGTGGCGGTGTGCGGCCGCAACGAGGGCGCACGCATCCGCCTGGCCTCGTGCGGCGCGCACCCGGAGCGGCTGCGCGTGTTCGGCGAGGTGCGGGGGATGGAGCGGTTCATCGCCGCGGCGGACGTCGTGGCCACCAAGCCCGGCGGGCTGACGGTGAGCGAGACGCTGGCGCTCGGAAAGCCGCTGCTCCTCACCCGCCCCATCCCCGGCGCGGAAGAAGGGAACCTGCGCGCGGTGGTAGCGGAGGGCGCGGCGCTGGGCGCGTTTACGGATGCGGAGATGCGGCAGGCGTTCGCGGCCGCCTTTGAGAGCCCGGCGGTGCTGGAGCGACTGTCCACGCAGGCGCGCCGCATCGGCCGCCCGGACTCCGCCCGCGCCATTGCCGAGATCATCCACCGCGAGTACGGTCCCCGCGCCGCCCTCGCCTGATTCAGCCCCGACACGCACTCCGGCCGCCGAGCCGCTGTCCCGCCCCGAAGGCGGGTGTCGAATTCCGCGCTGCTCGTTCGACGCGTGGGTGTGCAGCGCTTTTCACCTCCGATTTGAGACTCCGATGAAGATTACCGTTGAGACGCTCGTAAAGGCCGGCCTGGGCAAGGTGTGGGATGCGTGGAACTCGCCCGAAGACATCATGCAGTGGAACACCGCCCACGAGAGCTGGCATACGCCCCGCAGCACCGTCGATCTGCGTGAAGGGGGAACGTTCCTGTCGCGCATGGAGGCCCGGGACGGCAGTATGGGCTTCGACTTCGAAGGAACGTACACGCGCATCGTGCCGCAGCGGCTCATTGAGTACAGCCTGGGCGACGAGCGCACGGTGAGCGTGGAATTCAGCGAGCAGGAGGGCGGGGTGCTGGTGCGGGAAACGTTCGATGCCGAAACCCAGAACGATGCGGAGATGCAGCGGCAGGGGTGGCAGGCCATTCTGGACAACTTCGGCCGGCACGTGGAGCAGAAGGGCTGAGGCTCGCCCGCGCTCGGCGGTCGCGTATCCAGACGAAAACGCCGGCGGAGCATCGTGCTCCGCCGGCGTTCGTTGTTCCAAATAACTATCGCTCTTTGGCGGGCGGCAGCGTCACCGTCGCGGGCGTGGCGAGGTCGGCGGGGAGGATGAGGCGTTCGGGATCGGCGCACAGCGGGCGCCACGCGTCAAAAAGCGCGCGGGCGCGGACATCGGCGGGCAGGGCCCGGTGCCGCCGCGCTTCGTGATCCGT
This sequence comes from Longimicrobium sp., assembly GCF_036387355.1. Taxonomy (GTDB): domain Bacteria; phylum Gemmatimonadota; class Gemmatimonadetes; order Longimicrobiales; family Longimicrobiaceae; genus Longimicrobium. The sequence goes on along the minus strand of NZ_DASVTX010000080.1, from coordinate 35,932 downwards.
GGGAAAGGTGAACAGCGGATAGCGGGCGGACTGCGGGGTGCCCGCCGGCAGTTCCCCGCCGCCGACGATCGCCTGCACCGCGTCGGCCATCATCTCCGCGGCGAGCTGCAGGCAGTTCAGTTCGAGCGCATCCAGCGTGGCGCCTTCCGTGCCGACCGGGATCAAGCGACGCTGCAGGATGGCGCCGGTGTCGATCCCGCGATCCACCCGGTGCAGCGTGGCACCGAGCGCGACCCCGTGCTCCAGCGCGTGCCCCGTGACGCCGGTTCCGCGAATCCACGGAAGCAGCGCGGGATGCGCGTTCAGCACGCCGAGGCGCGCCGCCGCGATCACCTCGTCGCGCAGGATTCCTCCGCCCCCGAGAACGATCCAGTCCGGCGACAGCGCGCGCAGATCGCGCAGCAGCCGCGGGCTGTTCATCGCGCCCGTGCCGACCACACGCGCACACCGGCTGGCGTACGCTGCCCGCCGCTCCCGCACGAACCGCAGCCGGCGCCGCGCCGTTCGGGCGACGGCACGCGGCCACTGGGCGATCCGCCCCATGAACCCCACGCCTCGCGGCGCCGGGAGTCCATATCCGCCCGTAAGATACAGCGCCGCGTCCAGCACGATGCCGCGTTCCCACAGCGCCTGCAGCACGCGGCGCCCGTGCATGCTGTCGTTGGTGATCAGGACGACGCGGGCCATGCAGCCGTGGGTGGCCGGAGAGGTGCGCCGCGGGAGCAACCCGCCGGGCGCGGAAATCATGCGGAACGCGGAGCGGAAATCATCCGTTCTCGCGAATGCGGAGAGCGCGGGGAGGGACCCGCCGCGCCGCCCGTCTACTCGGACTTTTCGCCCGCGACCTCCACCTCGAGGCCGAAGGTCTCGGTGAACAGGCCCGCCTTTCTGCGCAGGGCCCAGCGCTCCAGCAGCAGGTCACCTTCGCCGTCCAGCTCCAGCGTGAGCCTGGTCTTGCTCGTGTTCGCCTTCACGGAACGGACGGCCTGCAGATGCTCGCGGTCCAGCGCGTCGGCAATGCGCAGCAGCGAGGCCAGCTTGACCACCCGCTCGCGGTCGTCCGAAGCCAGGCGGGTGAAGTGCTCGTGGTGGACCGCCGGCGTGCCCTTGCGGTGGTAGCGCGCCACGTTGGCCATGATGTCGATTTCCCGCGGCGTGAATTCGGGAATTTCGCTCTGGCCAATGATGTACAGCGAGTGCTTGTGGTGCTTCTTGTGGCCGATGAAGATGCCGATGTCGTGCAGCACCGCGGCGGCCATCAGAATGCGGCGGTCGGAGGCTTCCAGCCGATGCACCTTCTGGAGCTGGTCGAACAGCGACCCCGCCAGCCGCGCGACGTGCGTGGCGTGGTTTTCATCGAACAGGTAGCGCTTGCCCAGCGCCAGCGCGCCGGCCACGGCGTCGCGCTCCTTGCGGTCTTCGTGCGCCTCGTGGGTGGTCAGGTCCTCCACCAGGTCCACCAGCACGCCGTCCTTGAGGCCCACGGCGGGCACCAGGATCTCCGTCGCGCCGGCCAGCGACGCCACGCGCTCGTACACCATCGCCGCGGGGAGAATGACGTCCGCGCGGTCTTCGCGCAGGCCAAGCTGTTCCACCCGTTCGCGATACGAAAGGCGCGACAGCTTGTCGATGGCGCCGCGCAGGTCCGCCAGCGACACCGTGGCCAGCCGGCCGCGTCCGGGCTCCGCGCCCACCAGCCGCGCGAGCGCCTCGATGTTGCCGCCCGTGGCGATCAATCCCGCCGGGTTCCACTGCTTGGTGATGACGGGAATGCGCAGCGTGGCCGCGTATTCCGCCAGCAGGCGCTGAAAGCGGCCGGGCTCCTCGCCGGAGGTGGCCAGCTCTTCCAGCAGGCGCACCGAGCCCATGGTGTGCGACTCGCTCCACAGAATGCTGCTGGAGTCCACCAGCGACACCTCCACGCTGCCGCCGCCCAGGTCCACCAGCATCCACTTCTTCTTGCCGAACGGCGTGTTGGCGCGAATGGCCTCATAGACCAGACGCGCCTCTTCGCGGCCGGTGATGACCTCCAGCTGAATGCCCGTTTCGCGCGCCACGCGGGCCACGAACTCGCCGCCGTTGCGGCTTTCGCGCGTGGCGCTGGTGGCCACCGCGCGGTAATGCGCGATCCCGAGCGATTCCATGCGGTCGCGGAACCCGCCGATGGCTTCCACGGCGGCTTCCATGGCGGACCGCGCGAGCTTGCCGCTCAGGAACACCTCATGGCCCAGGCGCACGGGCTGGCGCACCTCGGCGAGGACCTTGTAGGTGGTGAGCCCGGTGAACTCCGCGGCCAGAAAGCGGATGGCGTTGGAGCCCACGTCCACGGCCGCCGCGCGCAGCGGAAAGCCGGGCACGGCATCGGGGGCCTTGGACGAGCGAGACAGCAGCTGGATCATTGGCAGACCGGTCAGGAGGTGCTTGGGACGGGCGCAAACCCCGGACCGCGGGTAACGACAGGGAATAGGGAATGGGGAATAGGGAATAGGGACTGATGAGGATGATCCCTCATCCTCCGCGCCTCTGCGCCATACGGGCGGATCGGCGCGATCACCCATGGCTTGGCGGCGGCGCGTGCGGACGGGTAGATTGCCCGCGCTCCATCCATCCCATGACCCGGCCTGCGAACGCCCCGTGGAAAAGCCCGAAAAAACCCGCGAACGCCTGTACCTGATCGACGGATACGCGTTGATCTACCGTGCGTTCTTCGCCCTGATCTCGCGCCCGCTGGTGTCGTCGCGCGGCGAGAACACCTCGGCGGCGTTCGGGGTGGCGCGCTTTCTCATCAAGATCATCGACCAGCACCAGCCGGACTACCTGGGCATGGTGTTCGACGCGGGCGACAGCGAACGCGTGGAAATGTACCCCCAGTACAAGGCCACGCGCGAAAAAATGCCGGACGAGCTGGCGCTTTCCATCCCCCGCATTCGCCAGCTCGTGGAGGCGTTCCGCATTCCCGTGCTGGAACTGCAGGGCTACGAGGCCGACGACGTGATCGGCACGCTCGCAAAAAAGGCGGTGGATGCGGGGCTGGAAGCGGTCATCGTGAGCGGCGACAAGGACTTCTACCAGCTCATCCGCCCGCACGTGTGCCTGCTGAACCCCGGCCGCGGCGGCCCCACGGCGGTGGAAGAGGAATGGGTGGATGAGCGCAACGCGCACGAGCGGCTCGGCGTGCCGCCCAGGCACGTGGTGGACTACCTGGGATTGATCGGCGACAGCAGCGACAACGTCCCCGGCGTCAGCGGCATCGGACCCAAGACCGCCATTCAGCTGATCGAGCAGTACGGCTCCATCGAAGACATCATCGCGCACACGGCGGAGATCAGGAGCAAGCGGGCCCGCGAGGCACTGGAGGCTTTTGCCGACAGCGCCCGCCTGTCGCGCCGGCTGGTGACCATTCGCGAAGACCTTGCGGTGGAGCTGGATGCGGATGCGCTGCGGCTGCGCGAGCCGGACCGCGGCGCGCTCAAGGACCTGTTCCTGGACCTGGAGTTCAACACGCTGGCCCGCGAGTTCGCCGCCTCCCTTCCCGCCAGCACCGGCGAAGCGGGCGACGGCGCACCCTCCGCCCCCAGCCGCCTGGCCGGCGAGTACCGCCTGCTGAGCACCACGGAAGAGGTGCACGAGCTCGTGGCCCGCGCCCGCGAGGCCGGCCGCTTTGCCGTGGACACGGAAACGGACAGCAAGGACCCCATGCGGGCCACGCTGTGCGGCATCAGCATCGGCGTGGTGGTAGGCGAGGCGTTCTACCTCCCGTTCCGCCACCGCACGCGCGGGCCGGACCAGGGCGAGTTGCTGGGCGACGATACGCCCGTCGTGGGGCCGGACGGCCCGCAGTGCGCCGTCCTGCGCAACCTGCCGGACCTGCACTCGGCCGAGATGCGGCCGCTGCTGGACCTGCTGGAGGACGCCGCGGTCGAAAAGGTGGGGCAGAACCTCAAGTACGACTATCTCGTGTTCCGCCGCGAGGGGATCGACCTGCGGGGGATCGCGTTCGACACCATGGTGGCCAGCTACGTCCTGGAGCCGGGGCGGCGCGAGCACGGGATGGATTCGCTCGCGCTTCAGCACCTGGACCACAAGACGATCACGTACGAAGAGGTCGCCGGAAAGGGCAAGGCGCAGATCCCGTTCGCCGAAGTGGAGCTGGACGTCGCCTGCACCTACGCCGCCGAGGACGCCGACATCACGCTGCGGCTGGCGGACAAGTTCGGCCCGGAGATGCAGGCGCTGGAGCTGGACCACCTGTTCCGCGACGTGGAGCTTCCGCTGGTGCACGTGCTGGCGGAAATGGAATACAACGGCATTCGCATCGACGAGCCGTTCTTTGCGCGCATGAGCGAGGACCTGCGCGCGCAGCAGAGCCAGCTGGAGCGCGAGATCTACGCGGAGGCGGGCGAGGAGTTCAACATCGGCAGCACGCCGCAGCTGCGGGAAATCCTGTTCGGCAAGCTGGGGCTCCCCGTCATCAAGAAGACCAAGACGGGTGCGTCGACGGATGTGGACGTGCTGCAGGCGCTGGCCGCGCAGGGCCACCGCCTGCCCACGCTGCTGATGCAGTACCGCCACGTGGACAAGCTGCGCGGCACCTACGTGGACGCGCTGCCGCTGATGGTGAACCCGGAGACGGGTCGCATCCACACCTCGTTCAACCAGACGGTTGCCGCCACGGGGCGCCTGTCATCTACCGACCCCAACCTGCAGAACATCCCCATCCGAACGGAGATGGGGGCCGAGATCCGCCGCGGCTTCGTCCCCGCGGAGGGGCACGTGTTCGTTTCCGCGGACTACAGCCAGATCGAGCTGCGCATTCTGGCCCACTACTCCGAGGACGAGGCGTTCGTGGAGGCGTTCCGCGCCGGGGCCGACATTCACCGGCAGACGGCGGCGCTGATCTTTGAGGTGCCGGTGGAGTCGGTGACCAAGGAGATGCGCGACCGCGCCAAGACGGTGAATTTCGGCATCATCTACGGGCAGGGGCCGTTCTCGCTGGCGCAGCAGCTGGGGATCAGCCAGGCGGAAGCCAAGGCGTTCATCGAGGCGTACTTCACGCGCTTTCCGGGCGTGCGGCGCTACCTGGACGAGCAGATCGAGCTGGCGCGCACGCGCGGGTACGTGGAAACGCTCACGGGGCGGCGGCGGTACATTCCCGAGATCCAGTCCCGCAACTGGAACGTGCGGGCGTTCGGCGAGCGGGCGGCCACCAACGCGCCCATTCAGGGCTCGTCGGCCGACCTGATCAAGATCGCCATGATCCGCATTCAGAACGACATCGCGGCCGGCGTGGTGCCCGCGAAGATGCTGCTGCAGGTGCACGACGAACTGCTGTTCGAGACGCCCATCGGAACCGAGGACGCGGTGCGCGAGTTCGTGCGGGAGCGCATGGAGGGCGCGGCCACGCTCAAGGTGCCGCTCAAGGTGGCCGGTGGCGTGGGGCACAGCTGGTTCGAGACCAAGTAGGGTCGAGGAACCCGCGGCCAAGGAGCGGTTCTCCCGGGATCGTTGCCGCCTCGGCTGTGGCCCTCACCCGTCCGCGCTGAGACGCGTCCACCCTCTCCCACGAACAGATGTGGGAGAGGGGGCACACCCCAGATTGGCGCGGGAGGCGAAGTTCGGCGCCGCGGAGAGAGGCCCCCATCCCCGACCCTTCCCCCAGAAAACCCTGGGGTAAGGGAGACCTCAGCGCGAGGGCTGCGTTCGGCATCGAACTCATCGCCCGAGCGGGAGCAGCCTCACAGCTGTATCGTGAGGCTTTCAGCCGTTGTTGCGGCGACTTCAGTCGCTCTGCAGGCGCCCCGCCGAGCCCGGATCCCCACCCGAAACCTCACGCCCCGGCAACCCTCCCCCAGTCTTTTTTGGCGAGGGTGGGCCGGTGGTGCCGGCCCGGGTGGGGGCCGCCCTGGACTCCGCGACCCCCACCGGCATCCGAACGCACGTGCAGGTACAGTCTCCCCGTCTGTTTGGGGAGACCTTCCGCCCGTGTTGCGGCGATTCATCCCCCAGCTCCCCCACGCCGGTCCGGGCGGCGGATCCAGCGACAAGACTCTTTCGTTTCCGCGCCCGGCACACTACCTATTGTGCACGACGGCCCGTCCGGAGCCGCCGGGACCCAACCCGTGCCCACCCTCCTCCTTTCCCGGACACCCCGCTGAAACTACCAGGACCGGTACACGGTACAACGGATACGTACACGTGGGGCCGCTGTGACGAGCAGCGGCCATCCTTGGCACCGAAGTAGCACTTCCGCAGACCAGACATCCCCTACCCGCGCACCGCACGGCAGGCGGTACGCGGGCCGCACCGGCCAGCAGGCCGGCACTCCTTTGACCGGGAGCGTACGTGCGCGAACACGGATCGGGCGGGGCGCTGCAGCGCGAGCTGGAGCACCGCATCAGAAACGGAAGATGTGTGTACTGCCGGGCCCCCGCGGCACCGGACCGGCCTTTGACCCGGGAACACGTGATCCCGCAGGCACGCGGGGGACGCAGACGAGACGCCCGCATCATTGTTCCCGCCTGCGCCGACTGCAACCAGCGGCGGGGCTGCCAGGAAATCGTTCTCTTTCTCCTCGCCCGTCCCGGGCGCATCCTGGCTTTTCTGGAATACCTCTCCACCCTCGATCAGAATACCGTCCGCCAGATCGACGTCCGCGTGTTCGCGGAGGTCTACGCGGCCATGCTGCTGCTGGCGGAAAGCTCCGCCGGCGACCAGCCCTGGCGCACGCAGCTGGACCGGCTGTGCGCCGGCCGGCGGCTGCACCGGCGGCGCTACGCCGCGCGCCGCATCGTGACGGCGGCCGCGGTGCGGCTGGAGCGCACCCGCGACCGCACCGTGCCCGAGGCGCCCAGCTGCCTGCTTCCCGCAGCGATGGAAAGCGGTGACGGGCTGCACGCCGCCACCATCGCCCGGGGGATGGCGGCGCTCATCGGCACGCTGGCGCTGGTGTGGGAGGCGCCCGCTGAGCGCGTGCTGCAGGAACTGGAGCGCGAACGGCGGCGCGCGCACCGCACGGGTGCGGGCCGCGAGGACGCGGCCGCGGACGAGGAGGCGAACGAGAGCAAGGTCGTTTCGCTGGACGGATGGAAGCGGCGCCGCGGACGCCGCCGCCGGCTGCGCGTGGATCCACGCGGCGGCCGCACCGGCCGTCGGGGGGCGGCCTGATCGAAGGAAACGAAAGAGCCCCGGGCGCGGAATGCGCCCGGGGCTCTTTCGTGATCGGACCAGAAGTCCGGCGCGGCGGACGCTGTGGCCCTCACCCGGCTCGCTAAAGCTCGCCACCCTCTCCCACGAACAGATGTGGGAGAGGGGGCAAACCCCAGGTCCACGCCGGAAACCCGGCCCGGCGTGCAGGTGAAGCCCCGATCATGGACGCGTCAGCGGCCATAATCGGGGCTTACTGTTGTTCGAGCGGCGGATTCATCCGCTCAGGAGAGCCTTGGCAGCGCGGATCTGTGCATCTGTCACCGGCCTTGGCCCCCCCCGAGCAGGTGAAGTCCCCCCGTCTGTGTGGGGGGACTTTCCGCAGTTGTTGCGGCGAATTCATTCGCTCAGGGGGTGTGCACCTCCACTGCCCCCCTCCCCACCCTACCGCATCGGGCCGTAGAAGTCGCGGCCGTAGCCGCGGAACTCCTCGTCGTAGCGGCCGTAGGAGGCCTCGCGCTCCCACCCCATCGGCATGCCGCCGCCACGCATGGTAGACGATCCGCCAATGGTGTTGTACGGCCGCCAGTAGCCGGTCGTATCCACGATGCGCTGGTCGAAGTCGCCGCCGAACGCGTTGTAGTTCTCGCGGAACTGGTTGGGCTGCGGGTTCACGTAGTCCCGGTTGTACCGCTGCGTCACCCGGTTGTTGTACGTGGGATGACCGCGGTACGGCGCATCGTAGCTCCCCGCCATCCCGCTCATCCCGCCCCCCGCGTTCGTTCGGCCCGCGCCGTTGAATCCGCCGCCACCGCTCGCGTTCATCCCGCCCGCGCCGTTGTACCCGCCGCCCGTGCGCCCGCGCGGGCCGAAGTCGCGGTCGTACACGCGCATCCCTACGGGGCGGCGGTCCGGCGCCGTCTGGCTGTATCCGCGCAGCCCGAAGTCGTATCCGCGCGGACGTGCGCCCTGCATCCCGCGGTCGTATCCCCGGCCGAATCCCTGATCGTATCGCATCGGTTCTCCCTGGTGTGCGTCCGCGTGCGCCGCCGCTGCTGCCGCACGGCTGGCAGCGTGACTTTGCAATCGACGTTCCGGCGCGCCACGGCACCCCGTTTGCGCGCGGCGCTTTCCGCATTCACCCACTCACGTGCCGACGGGGAGCATCGATGGCCTGTCCTGCGATCACACTCACGGGGATCACCGCCGAGGTCTGGGAGTGCTGCCGGCGCGAGGCGCGGCGGCTGGGCGTTACCTTTCCCGACACGGACACCGGCTCCGTTCACCACGCCGACGCCGATGCGGACTACACGTGGAACCGGAACGACGGCACGCTGCAGGTGACGTTCACCCGCACGCCGTCGTACATCCGCTGCGAGATGATCGAGATGCGCCTTCGCGAAGGCGCGCGCCTCTGCGGCGCCAGGTAGCCCGCTGGCCGCCCCCGAATCCGGGCCGGAGCCGGAGAGTTCCACGGCACGCGAGTTGCTTTGCAATGCAAAGCACTTGACATCCGGTCCGGAACGCTGCATCCTACGGATACCATGGCGAAGATCCTCCCCATCCGGCCGCTCCCCCAGGAGCCCACTGACCCGAGCCTCGACCTGAGCGCCCGGGCGATGGACAACCTGCGCTTCATCCGCGAGACGATGGAGCGGGCGGGCAGCTTTACGGCCGTCAGCGGGTGGGGGCAGGTGGTGATCGGCGTCGCGGCGCTGCTGGCCAGCTGGCTGGGGGCGCGCCAGCGCTCCGCCGAGGACTGGCTGGCGCTGTGGATGGTATCGGCGGTGGTCTGCCTGCTCATCGGCGTGCTGACCACGGCCATGAAGGCCCGCAGCGCGCGCATGGGGCTGCTCACCGGCCCCGGCCGCAAGTTCGCCCTCAGCCTGGCGCCGCCCATGGTGGCCGGCGCCATCCTCACCATCGTGCTGTACCGCGCGGGGATGGCCACGGGGCTCCCCGGCCTGTGGCTGATGCTGTACGGCGCGGGGATCATGACGGCCGGCGCGTTTTCCGTCCGTGCGGTGCCGCTGATGGGGATGTGCTTCATGGCCGCGGGGACCGCCGCGGCCTTTTCGCCCGCGGGGTGGGGCAACGCGTGGATGGCGGCCGGCTTCGGCGGGCTTCACATCATCTTTGGATTCCTGATCGCCCGGAGGCACGGTGGGTGACGCCAAGCGGGCGCAGCAGCCCGCAACTTCGTCCGTTCTGCGCAGCGTGGCCGGCGCCGCCGACGACGCCGCGGCCGAGCTGGACCGTCTGATTCACGAGCGCGTTCGCCTGGGGATCGTGAGCGCGCTGGCGGTAAACACGTCGCTGTCGTTCAACGAGCTCAAGAGCATGCTGGGGCTCACCGACGGCAACCTGAGCGTGCACGCCCGCAAGCTGGAGGAGGCGGGCTACGTGGAGTGCGCCAAGAGCTTCGAGGGGCGCACGCCCCGCACCGAGTTCAGCCTGACCGCCGCCGGGCGCGGCGCGCTGGAAGCGTACCTGAATCACATGGAAGCGCTCATTCACGCCGTTCGCGAACGCTGACCCGTCCCTTTTTTTACCCGGATACTTTACGATGCAAAGCACTCTGTCCATTCACCGTCCCGCCGGGCTGCACGTGGCGCTCATCATGGACGGCAACGGCCGCTGGGCCAACGCGCGGGGCTGGCCGCGGCTGGCGGGGCACCGCGAAGGGGCGAGAACCGTCCGCACGATCGTGGAGGCCGCGCCGGGGCTGGGGATCGGCACGCTTACGCTGTACGCCTTCAGCAGCGACAACTGGGGGCGGCCCTCGCGCGAGGTCGCGGGGCTCATGCGGCTGTTCCGCAGCTACCTGGCGGCGGAGGCGCAGCGGTGCGTGGAGAACGGGGTGCGCATGCGCATCATCGGGCGGCGCGACCGGCTGCCGGAAGTGCTGGTGCGGCAGATTGACGCGGCGGAAGGCGCCACCGCGCACGGCCGCAGGCTCACGCTGCGCATTGCCCTGGACTACTCGGCGCGCGACACGCTGATGCGCGCCGCCGCCACGCTTTCCGCCACGGCCGAGCCTACGCGCGAGCAGTTCGCGGCCGCGATGGCGGGCGCCATGGGCGAGCAGGTGCCCGCGCCCGACGTGGACCTGCTGGTGCGCACCGGCGGCGAGCAGCGGCTGAGCGACTTTCTGCTCTGGGAAAGCGCCTACGCGGAACTGTACTTCACCCCGCTCGCCTGGCCGGACTTCACCCCCGCCGCGCTGGGGCAGGCGGTGGACTGGTTCCACGGCCGCGAACGGCGCTTCGGGCGATTGAAGGAGTCCGCCTGACGGCACCGGGACTCTGCCGATCACCGGCCGGTCCGCCGGACGCGGCGGCGGTCGGTTCGATCGATCGCAACCGACCGGAAGCGCCATCCACCGGAGACGCTGGCAACCGGAGTTCGGTTGGATGACCCATCGACGCCGCGCGTGCCGGGCGGCGACAATCAGGCCCCGCCGCGGCCGCGTGCCGCGCGTGAACCGACGACTACGGAAAGGACGTTCCGCTGATGAATACGATGGACATGGCCGGCGCCGCCGGGCCCCACCCCGGAACCCGAACCGGCCTGAGCGCCCGGACGCGCACCGGGCTGGGCATTGCCGCCACGGCTGTGGGGGTGGGCATCGCGGGGGATCTGCTGCTGCGAACCTCGCCGTGGGGCATCAGCCTGCCGCTGTGGACCGTGCTGCTGGTGGCGGCCATCGTGGGGCTGCAGCGCTGGACGGAGGCGCAGGACGCGGCGGTGGGGTGGATTCCGCTCGCGCTCGGCGCGGCGTCGCTGGCCGCGTGGCGCGACTCTCCCACGCTCAAGGGGCTCAGCATCACCGCCGTACTCGTGATTCTCGCGCTGGCGATGATGCGGGCGCGCGGCGGAAGCGTACGGCTGGCCGGGCTGGCGCACCACGCGCTGGGCATCGCCACCTCCGCGGGCGACGCGGCCATCGGCGCGGTGTCGCTGCTCTTTGGCGACGTGCAGTGGAAGGAACTGCGGTCGCGCGGCGGATCCAGCACGACGCTCGCCGTCATTCGCGGCGCGGCGTTGGCGGTGCCGCTGCTGCTGGTGTTCGGCGCGCTTCTGGTGTCGGCGGACGCGCGGTTCGAGAGCCTGCTGGGCGGCCTGTTTCAACTGGATGCCGCCGCGCTCATCGGCCACCTGCTGTTCAGCGCGCTGGTGGCGTGGATCGCGGGCGGCATCCTGCGCACCATGGCGCTGGGCGGCGACAAGCCGGGGCCGGACATCGCGCGCCCCGCATCGCTCTCCCTGGGCATCGTAGAAACGGCCACGGCGCTGGGGCTGCTGAACCTGCTCTTTCTCGCCTTCGTCCTCGTTCAGCTCCCCTACTTCTTCGGGAACGCCGAGCTCATCCAGGCGCCCGGCTCCACCTCCTTTTCCGACTACGCGCGGCGCGGCTTCTTTGAACTGGTGACGGTGGCCGGCCTCGTGCTCCCCATGCTCCTCGCGGCCGACTGGCTGGTGCGGCGCGACACGCCCGCCCATCACCGCACCTTTCGCATCGTCGCCGGCGCGCAGATCGCCCTGCTCTTTGTGATGATGGGGAGCGGCGTGCACCGCATGCGGCTGTACTGGGGCGCGTACGGGCTCACGGAGCTGCGCATTTACACGATGGCGTTCATGCTGTGGCTGGGCGTGGTGGCGGGATGGTTCGCCTGGACGGTGCTGCGCGGACACCGCCAGCGGTTTGCGTGGGGCGCGCTGGTGACGGCGCTGGACATGGTGGTGCTGCTGCACCTGGCCAACCCCGACGGGCTGATCGTGCGGGTGAACGCCTCGCGCCCGGACGCGGCGCTGCGCTTTGACGGCGCGTATGCCGCCACGTTGAGCGCGGACGCGGTGCCGCCCCTGCTGGCCGCGCTGCCGGGGATGAGCAAGGGCGCGCGCTGCCGGGCCGCGGACGAACTGCTCGCGCGCTGGGCCGACGGCCCCGGCGACTGGCGCAGCTGGAGCCTGTCGCGCCAGCGGGCCCACCGCGCCATGCAGGCCCATCGCAAACGGCTGGATGGGATGCGCTGCCCCGAGCCCGAGCCCTACACGCCGCCCGTGGGGGTGACGGTCACGCCGGCCGTCGTGGTTCCGGCCGCCGATGCGAATGTGATGGCCGCGCCGCAGCCCGCCGTCCCCGCCGCGGCGGCGCCCGCCTCCCCCGCCCCGGCGCAGCCCGCGCCGTACGGCGGCCGGAGCCAGGGGGAGTACGGGAGCGAGTTGTGAGCGCGCCGGAGGCCGTTTCCGCGGCGCCACCGATGGCGGGAACGGAGATCCGTCCATCGATGGCGCTGGTGCCGGTCAGAAAAGAGGGCGCCCCGCCGACCTCGGTGCCGCGTGTGAGCACGGGCCCGGAACCGTCCACGGTGATGTATGTCCTGTGGTACGGCTCCATCGCCCTGATCCTCGCGGGGGCCGCGGCGAGTGCGTGGATCGGCGACGCGAGCTTCGCGCTCTACATTCTGGCCGCCCTCGTTCTGGGCCTGAGCGGGCTGGCCCTCGCCATCCACACGCTCGTCCGGCCCACGGAGGGCAAGTTCCGGCACGCGCTGCTCGCGTTGGGCGCGCTGGTGGCGAGCATCGTGGCCTCGGGTCCCATGCAGGCCGCGGGAACGGAGATTCGGCTGGCCGGGCAGGTGGCCGAACTGCAGCCGGTGGCGAATGAACTGATCCGCTTTGGCCGGCTGCGGGAGTGGCGGCGCGGCGGCGGGACTCCGCAGAGCTTGAACGGCTACCAGGGAACGTTGGCCGGCGACGTGATGGTATCGCCGACAGATTCCACCGGCCGCACGCTGGACTACGTTCTGGGGCTGAGCGGCACCCCGCGGGCGGAGTACGACCGCGTGGTCCGCATGCTGGAAAATGCGGGGATCGCCGAGGCGCAGGTAGATGAGGGTGGCGTCGCGCTGCGCACCGAGGAGCACTTTCGCGAAGTGCTGCTGTTTCTGCCGCCCGGGCGCGCGTGGCAGCCCGCCAACCGGATCTTTGGCCAGGCCAGCTGGGGCAGCATGCCGCTGGGCGGCGGGTGGTACCACCTGCGCTGACGGCCGGGGGCAGGCAAACGAAGGCGGCGCCGCTCCGGAAGTCCGGAGCGGCGCCGCTCATCATCCACCAGAAGCGCTCGATCAGAAGCGCCAGGACACGCCGGCGCGCAGCAGCAGAATGTTGCTGGTGGAATAGTCCACGTTGAACGAGGTGTCTTCGCCCTCGAAGAAGTCCGTGCCCAGCTCGCCCTCACGCAGGCGGATGCGGTCGCGGTCCAGAAAGGTGATGTAGTCTTCTACCGCGAACGAAAGCGCCACGCCGCGCGAGTTGAGCATGGTGACCGCGTCCACGCCCAGGTTGAGCGCGAACTCGCGCGAGGTGGAGTTCACGTTGTCGCTGAAGCCCGAAAGCTCCGGGTAGTTGCTCCACACCACCGCCGGCGCCACGGTAACGAACGCGGCCGGGTGATAGCGGCGGTTGTCGGGAATGGGGTCGGGCAGGCGGTACTGCACGCCGGCCTTCAGAAAGGTGACGGCCGGGCCTTCCAGGATGTAGCCGTCCGTGTTGCCTTCCGCGTCCGTGAACACGACCTGGTCCTGGTCCGCCGGCGAGTAGCCGATGGCGGCCACGGCGTTCACCGGGCCGTAGACGCGCGCTTCACCGGTCAGGCCCACGGCCACGTTTCCGCCGCGCGACGTGCGCACCGAAAGCGTGGCGGCGTTGCCCACGGCGGCCACGTCGTTGTAGCCGGTGGGAAGGCGGTAGCCCACCCAGGGAGTCACGGTATAGCGGGCGGGGGGCACCAGGTCCGGGCTGGGCGGGGCGTCCACGCCGGTCACCTGGGCGGCGGCCACGGCCGGAAGCGCCAGCGCACCGGCGAGTACGAGCACACCGAAACGCATCGGTCTTTCTCCTGATCGGGTCGAAGAAGGGGGGACTGCGGGGCTTCTTCGGAGGGAAAATCGGGTGATTGGCGGGCAAAGATAGTACGCCGCGGACGCTTGCGGAATACTGTCGCGCGTCAGCCCCCGTCTTGTGGATGCACTGCTTCAGCGCTCCGGAGCAGATGCAGATCGCGATCAGTGACCACGGTGGGCGCCACGGGGAGCCGCGCGACGTCGAACCGCTCGATGAGCTGGCGCGGATGCAGCCGCTCGCCCGGCGCGGCCAGGCCGCAGGTGCTGGCGAGCCATCCTGCGACGGCGTCCGGCGGCACCCCGGCCCCACGCAATTCGCCCAGCGAAACGGCGCCGTGCCGCTTGGCCAGCCGCTCGCCGTCCGGCCCCAGCATGAGGGGGACGTGCAGAAAGCGGGGGACGGGCAGGTCCAGCGCGCGGTAGAGCAGAATCTGCCGCGCGGTGGACGACAGCAGGTCCGCGCCGCGTACCACGTCGGTGATGCCCATGGCCGCGTCGTCCACCACCACGGCGAGCTGGTACGCGGCCACGCCGTCCTTGCGGCGCACCACGAAGTCGCCCTCGTCCGCGGGGTCAAAGGCGCAGGGGCCCAGCAGCCCGTCCGTGAACGGGACGGCTCCCGCCGGCGCCGCCACGCGCAGCGCGAACTGCGAGCGGCCGAAGTCCGTCAGCGAGGCGGGGCCGGGCTCCACGCGGCGGTCGCGGCAGGTGCCCGGGTAGCGCGGCCCTTCCTCGCCGGCGTGCGGCGCGCTGGCGGCCCCGGCGATGTCGCGGCGCGAGCAGGTGCAGGCAAAGAGCATCCCCATTTCCGCCAGGCGGCGCAGGGCGGCCTCGTACAGCGGCTGGCGCTGCGACTGCACGTACGGCGCGTGCGGGCCGCCCACGTCCGGACCTTCGTCCCAGTCCAGCCCCAGCCAGCGCAGTTCCTCCAGCTGCCGCTCCATGTAGCCGGGCCGCACCCGCCCGAAGTCCAGGTCCTCCACCCGCATGACGAACCGCCCGCCCGCCGCGCGCGCGTGCAGCCACGCCAGCAGCGCGGACCGCGCGTTGCCGGCGTGCAGGGCGCCGGTGGGGCTGGGGGCAAAGCGGCCGCGCAGGGTCAAGGGAAGTGCGTGAGTGCTGGGTGCGTGAGTGCGTGAGTGCGGAACTGCAGTACGAGAGTACGAGAGTACGAGAGTACGAGAGTACGAGAGTACGAGAGTACGATTACAGGATACGGCGCGCGGCGAACGAGTGCCATGCGGCTATCCGCAGGGTCAGTTGAAGTCCCGATCGTGGGCGCGACAGCGACCACGAGTCGGGGTTACCGCACTTTAAGCGGCGTATTTATCCGCTCAGGGATGCCCGTCATCCGCGATCACCTCCTCGGCGCAACCCGTAGCCGTCGAGCAGGTGAAGCCTCACAGCAGTACCGTGAGGCTTTCAGCGGTTGTTGCGGCGAGTTCACTCGCTCAGGCTGCCTCGCACCCTGCGCGACCCACCCAACCGTCCGCCTCCGTGCAGGTGAAGTCTCCCCGTCTGTTCGGGGAGACTTTCCGCAGTTGTTGCGGCGAATTCATTCGCTCAGCAGGGCGGCGGAGCGCAGAATCCCGCCTTCCGCAACCCGCCATCCGACGAAAAAGCCTCCCCCGC
Organism: Longimicrobium sp.; assembly: GCF_036387355.1. Classification (GTDB taxonomy): domain Bacteria; phylum Gemmatimonadota; class Gemmatimonadetes; order Longimicrobiales; family Longimicrobiaceae; genus Longimicrobium. The sequence continues at coordinate 20,249 of NZ_DASVTX010000080.1, read as the reverse complement.
ATGAACGGGAGAGGCTTTTCTGTCGATGCGGTGCGTCAAAGCCCCAGCATGCGGTCCACGCGGGCTTCCAGCGACGGCTTGGTGGCGCCGCTGAGCGCGCTTTCCAGCAGGTCCGCCAGTTCCTCCCCAAAATCTCCCGGATGACGGCGGCTGATGCGCACCAGCGGCGCGAACGCCAGCAGAATGGTGCGCGGCGCCTCGTCGTCATCCGCCTCGCCCGCGTCGTCCTTCCACCCGTCCGCGCGCCACCCTTCCGCGCCCGGCTTCCACGGCTCGGACTCGCTCTCCTCGGCCTCCACCTCTTCCGGCACCATGCCCTCGGGCAGTTCATCCACCGGAATGCTGAGCCCCACCATGGCCTGGATCTCCTGCGCGGGATCCTCCGGCTCTTCGGCCATCAGCCCCAGCCGCACCGGGCCCGTAATGACCTGGTGCAGGATGTTCACCGTTTCCGGCGGCAGAAAGGCGCGGAACGAGGGCGTCTCGTTCAGGCCGGAAAAGAAGGCCATGGGAATGAGCCCCGAATCGGGATCCACCAGCCCCTCGGCCTCCACTTCCCTCATCTGCAGATCGACCGGCTCTTCCCGAAGGTACACGTGCATCGTAAGCCCCTAACGCGTTGTGCCACAACACTCGCCGCCACGGCGGTGCCCGGCCTTTGCAATCCTTTCCACGGCTTCGCCTTGGTACACTCCATCCACCTCAGGTTCCCCGCCGGGGCACCGTGCAGGATGTCGTTATCCGCCAGCGGCGTGCAACCGCAATCCGGTGCAGCCGCTCCCCTACAGTCGCCGGGAACGGGGTGTCCGCGCAAGCGCCTTCGCTGCCTCGCGCGCACCCGTCCCCGACCGGACGCGCGACGGACCGCGGCGTCACCTCAGCCGCCATCGCCCGGCCAACTCTGCGACGCCGGGTCTCACGAACCCCGGGGCGCGGCGCGGGAATTGCCCGCCGCGGGGTGGATCGTATCTTCGGGATTTCCAGACGCATCGGCCCCGCAAACCGCACCGCAGCACACCGGGACCGGGGCCTTTGCCGTCTGCCCGAACCTGCAGTGGCGGAACGGGCGCGTGTGGGCGGGGGCGGACGAAGGCTGGGGCGCATCGTCCGGTTGCGCGAGCCCGGAGAACCTGACGGAGCGGCGCCGCGTGAGCGAACCCATGCTGAACATCCTCCTGGTGGAGGACGACGAGGTGGACGTGATGAACGTTCGCCGCGCGTTTCAAAAAAACAACATCCGCAACCCGCTCTGGGTGGCCGGCAACGGGCTGGAAGCGCTGGAGACCCTGCGCGGCAGCGACATGCCCCGCGAGCGGCGGCTGGTGCTGCTGGACCTGAACATGCCGCGCATGAACGGCATCGAGTTCCTGCGCGCCCTGCGCGATGACGCCGAGCTGCGCCCCACGCCGGTGGTGGTGCTCACCACCAGCGCCGACGAGCGCGACCGGGTGGATGCGTACAACCTGAACGTGGCCGGATACATCCTCAAGCCTGTCACCTTCGTCAGCTTCGTAGAGACGATGGCGACCCTCAACAAGTACTGGACGCTGGTCGAGTACCCCTGACCGTGGCCAACCCCGACTCGTACCGCATTCTGGTCGTCGACGACGACGAACTGGACCGCATGGCCGTCCGCCGCGCCCTGCGCGCCGCCGGCCTGGACGCGCACGTGGACGAGGCGGCGGACGCGCCGGCGGGCCTGGCCGCCCTTCGCACGGGCGGATACGACTGCGTGCTGCTGGATTTTCAGCTCCCCGGCGGCGACGGCCTGTCGGTGCTGCGGGCCGCGCGCGAGGCGGGAATCGACACGCCGGTGATGATGCTGACCGGCCACGGCGACCAGGAAACCGCGGTGGAGCTCATGAAGTCCGGCGCCGCCGACTTCGTGAGCAAGGGCGCCATCACCCCCGAGCGGCTGGCCCAGGGAATCCGCCACGCCGTCCGCGTGTTTCGCGCGGAGCAGCAGGCGCGCCGGGCCGAGAACGCCCTGCGCGAAAGCGAGGAGCGCTTTCGCAGCGCCTTTGAGGACGGCGGCGTGGGCACGGCGCTCGTGGGGCTGGACGGCCGCTTTCTGCGGGTGAACTCGGCGCTCAGCCGCATGCTGGGCTACACTGCGGAGGAGCTGCTGGAGCGCCGCTTTGCCGACGTGTCGCACCCCCGGGGCCGGGCCGACGACCAGGCGCGGATGGAGCGCGCGCTGGGCGGCGAAGTGCGCTCGTACCAGAGCGAAAAGCGCTACCTGGCCCGCGACGGACGCGCCGTTCCCACGCTGGAAAGCGTGTCGCTGGTGCGCGGCGCGGACGGCGAGCCGCTGTACTTCGTCACCCAGGTGCAGGACCTGACCGAGCAGGAGGAGGCCCGCGCCGCGCTGCAGGAAAGCGAGGCCCGGCTTCGGCGCGTGTCGGAGTCGGGGATGGTGGGAATGCTCTTCTGGTCCATCGATGGCGGGGTGACGTCGGCCAACGAGGCGTTCCTTCGCATGACGGGGCACACGCCGGAAGACCTGGCCCGCGGCCGCGTGGACTGGGTGGCCATGACGCCGCCCGAGTGGGTGGCCGCGGACGCCGCCGCCATGGCGCAGCTGGCGGACCGCGGCGTGGCGGAAACGTACGAAAAGGAGTTTGTGCGGCCCGACGGCGAGCGCGTCCCCGTTCTGGTTTCCGCCGCTACCTTTGAGCAGACGGCCGACCAGGGGGTCACGCTGGTGCTGGACATGACCCAGCGCAGGCGCATGGAGCAGGAGCGCGAAGCCGCCCTGGCGTCGCGCAGCCGCTTCTACGCCGCCATGAGCCACGAGCTGCGCACCCCCATCAACGCCATCCTGGGCTACAACGACCTGCTCCTTTCCGGCGTGTACGGCGACATGACGGAGGTGCAGAGCGCCGGCGTGGAGCGGTCGCAGCGGGCCGCGCGGCACCTGCTGGACCTGGTGAACGACGTGCTCGACATCAGCAAGCTGGAAGCGGGGAAGATGGAGATCACCCCCGAGCCGGCGTCCATTCCGGAGCTGGTGACGGACCTGTTCGCCACCGTGCGCCCCCTGGCGGCGGACAGCGGCAGCGCGCTGCACCTGGAGACGGAAGACGCGGACAATCCCATCCTCACCGATCCCCGGCGGGTGCGGCAGATTCTGCTGAACCTGCTCAGCAACGCCATCAAGTTCGGCCGCGGGCGCCCGGTTTCGGTGCGCGTGCGCGGCGCGGGGGACGGCGGCGTGGTGGTGGAGGTGATGGATCAGGGCGAGGGGATTCCCGCGGACCACCTGGAGCGCGTGTTCGAGGAGTTCGTGCAGCTTCCGGACGCCAACCTGGGCGGCACGGGGCTGGGGCTGCCCATCTCCCGCCGGCTCGCCGCGCTGCTGGGCGGCCGGCTGGAAGCGGAATCCAGCGAAGGTACCGGCAGCGTCTTTCGCCTCGTCCTCCCCCCCGCCTTCCCCGCCGCCACGCTGGACGTCGCCGCCACAGCCTGAGCCCTGGGCGCGCCGGTTCGCTCCAGCCGACCCCGCGGCATCCCGGTTTAAGAGCCTGAATGGATGACCACAGTGTCCGGTCTTGACTGGCTGGTTTGGTGTGGGTAGATTCGTTTTCGGGTGATATTCGGTGCACGGGCGAGGGGGCGAGCATGGCATCCGCTCACGATGTTGCGGCGTACATCCTGGAACGGCACAGCCCGATTTCCGCGATGAAGCTGCAGAAGCTGGTCTACTACTCCCAGGCCTGGTCCCTGGTGTGGGACGACCGCGCGCTGTTCCACGAACCCATCCAGGCCTGGGCCAACGGGCCGGTCGTGCGGGAACTCTACGCGCGGCACCGCGGGCAGTTCGACGTGCGCGAGTGGCCGTACGGCGACGCAACCGTGCTGGACGAAAAGGCGCGCGAAACCATTGACGCGGTCCTGGGCTACTACGCGCCGCGAAGCGCGCAGTGGCTTTCGGATCTCACGCACCGCGAGTCGCCTTGGCGGCAGGCGCGGCAGGGAGTGCCCGACGGCGAGCGAAGCGACCGGGTCATCAGCCTGGAAAGCATGATGGAGTACTACAGCACGCTTCCCGCCGACGAGGACCGTGACTGACCGCGGGCGCAAGCGGCCTGCTGCTTCTGTCCCGGACCGCGGCAAGCAGCCGCGGTCCAATCTTTCGCGCGGCGAAGACCGCACTCCACGGTCAATTCCTGCAAATCCACGGGCCCGTTCCCCCACGTGGGCCTTCCGCATCGTGGACCTGGGCGGGCCGTGGTGCTGGCGGACCATCGACGGTGACGGATTGGTGGAGGTGCTGGGGAAACTGAAGAGCTTCGAGTCGATGACCTGGGAGGAAATCGACGGACCTACGGGCAGTCACGGCGTGGAGGTGGGGAAGCTGAGCCGGGACGCGCAGGAGCGCCTGGTCCGCATCCACCAGGACGACGTGGACCAGCTCTTCTCGTTGCGCATCAGCGGCCGGCGGCGGGTGTGGGGCATCATGGACGAGCACGTGTTCCGGGTGCTCTGGTGGGATCCGGAGCACCAGGTCTGCCCGTCCGCCAAGAAGCACACCTGATCGCGTGATGGACGGACGGAAAAGGGAGAGCCGCGCCGCTCTCCCTTTTTTTCGACCCCTGCCACCGAACGTGGCACACCGCCCCTCCGCGATTGCACAACCCGCCGCCGCTCCTCATCTTCGCATCCGCAACGCATCCGGAGATGAGCGATGATCAAGCTGGAGCCGGTGGTGCTGGAGGGGGCGCACGTGCGCCTGGTGCCGATAACGGCGGAGCACGTTCCCTCGCTGTGGGAGGCCGCGGACGATCCGGAGCTGTGGCGCTACACCCTCACGCAGGTGCACTCGCACGACGACATGCGCCGGTACGTGGACGCCGCGCTGCGCCTTCAGGAGCAGGGGACGGCGCTGCCGTTCGTCACCACGGAGGCGGCGACGGGCAGGGTCATCGGCAGCACGCGGTTCGGCAACGTGGAGGCGTGGCACCGGCGCGTGGAGATCGGGTGGACGTGGATCGCCGCGCCCTGGCAGCGCTCGCCCATCAACACCGAAGCCAAGTTCCTCATGCTGCGCCACGCGTTCGAGACGCTGGGCTGCGTGCGCGTGGAGCTCAAGACCAGCGCGCAGAACCAGAAGTCCCGCCGCGCCATCGCCCGCATCGGCGCGCGCGAGGAAGGCATCTTGCGGAAGCACGCCATTTCCGAGCACGGCGTCATTCGCGACACCGTGTACTTCGGCATCGTGGACGACGACTGGCCTCAGGTGCGGGCGCGGCTGCAGGCCATGCTTGCCGCCCCCCGCGCCTGACGCCGCGCATCGCCGCGATTCCCATCCTCAAGACTGCCATGAGCCTGCGTCCCTTCCCCGCCCTGCTGGCCGCGGCCGCGCTGGGCGCGTGCGCACCCGCCCTTGCGTCCGGGCCCGCGCCGGTGGCCGCCCACCCGCGCACCGCAGTGGCAGCCGCGGTGGACTCCATCTTCAACGACACCCTGTTCGCGCCGGCGCAGTGGGGCGTGCTGGTGCGCTCGGCAGAAACGGGCGAGGCCGTCTACGCGCGCAACGCCGACAAGCTGTTCGTCCCCGCCAGCAACATGAAGATCGTGACCGCGGCGGCGGCGCTGGAAACGCTGGGCGCGGACTACCGGTACCGCACACGGGTGGCCGCCACCGGGCCGGTGCGCGGCGGCGTGCTGCAGGGCGACCTGGTCGTCATCGGCAGCGGCGACCCCACCATCAGCGAGCGGTTCGCGGGCGACGTGCGGACGGTGTTCCGCTCCTGGGCAGACTCGCTGCGCGCCCGCGGCATCACCCGCATTACCGGCAGCGTGGTGGGCGATGACGACCGGTTTGACGACGTCCCGTTCGGCCGCGGGTGGGCGTGGGACGACCTGCAGGACTCCTACTCTGCCGAGATCGGCGCGCTGGAGCTGAACGAGGGCTTCGTGACCGTGCGCGTGCAGCCCCGCGCGGGCGCGGCGCCGGCCGTAACGCTGCGCCCCGCAAGCTCCTCCCTTCCGGTCACCGTCACCGCCATCACGGGCCCGGCCCGTTCTGAAAGCACGCTGCAGGTCACCCGCGCGGCGAGCGGGCCGGGGATCGTCGTGAGCGGCGCCATTGCGGCGGACACCGCGTTCATCGAAGAAGAAATCTCCCTCCGCAACAACACCGCGCACTTCACGGCGGTGCTGCGCGATGCGCTGGTGGAGTCGGGAATCGCGGTGGGCGGCGCGGCGGTGGATGCGGATGACCTTTCGCCGGCCGCGCGACGCGCGGCGGCGGACCTGTTTACGCACACTTCCGTTCCGCTGCGCGACATCCTTCCCGGCTTCATGAAGCCGAGCCAGAACCAGATCGGCGAACTGCTGCTCAAGACCATGGGTGCGGAACTGCGCGGGGCGGGCACGGCGCAGGCGGGGATCGCCGTGGTGGACAGCGCGGCGCGGGCGTGGGGGCTGCCGCGGCGCCTGCTGGCCCAGGCGGACGGGTCCGGCCTGTCGCGCTACAACCTGGTGGCGCCGTCGTTCCTGGTGGCGCTGCTGGATCACGAGCGCCGCAGCCCGCTGTCATCCGTCTTCTACGCGGCGCTCCCCGTGGCGGGTTCGGACGGCACGCTGCGGGCGCGGATGCAGGGCACGCCGCTGCAGGGGAACGTGCACGCCAAGACGGGCACGCTGTCCGGCGTCCGCTCGCTCTCCGGCTACTTCACCACGGCCGCGGGCGAGCCGATGATCTTCAGCATGATGGTGAACAACCACACCCTGAGCGCCCGCGACGCCGACCGCCTGGCCGAAGCCGCGCTGCTCCGGCTGCACGCCATGCCGCGAGCCGTGATCATGCCCTGAACCCGGCAGCGGAATCCGCGTGGACGCGCCTCTTCCCGGGCGCACCAACACTCTGGATAGATCTCTTTCTTCGACGTACTCCCGCAGAGTTCGGGGACGGTGCGGGGTGCGGAGATGCCGCGCCCGCCATTCTGCAACAGGAGACACGCTCCTGAAGCTGGATCTTGAGATCCTCGCCGCGGAAACCTTCGCCACGGCCGGCCGGAAGAACGAGGCCGAGCCGGCCCGCAGCGGCTCGTGGACGCGTGAAGACCGCAGCTCGGCGTGCATTGTGCCCACCTGTCAGTACATGGCCTGCTGAGCGCAACGACCCCAACGATCAAACGGCCGGAACCCGCGGGGGTTCCGGCCGTTTCTCTTTCCATCCTCCCACCCCGTCAGCGCGGGCGGCGGTCATCGGGGGCGGGGCCGCGCGGATCGTGGCCGGGCGCGCCGGGAAGCGGAGGCGTGCGCGGCATCACCGGCGGGCGGCCGATGCCCTGCGACGCCATCAGCGCCTGCTCCGCCCGCTGCACCCGCTGGCTCAACCGGCCCACCAGAATGCGGGTGGCGCGCAGGTCGTGGTTGCTCTCGATCAGCATCAGCCCCATGTCCGCGGCGCCCCACAGCAGGCCGGCGAACACGATCAGCCGCGTGGCCTCCACCAGCAGCCGCGGAATGGCGGCGTTGCCCTGCTCCATCAGCCCGATCACGATTTCGGCGATCAGCAGAATGATGAGCAGCAGGCTCAGGATCTTGAACAGCCGAGCGATGTAGCGCAGCCCGGCGTGCGGCTCCAGGTCCTCGTCGCGCACGTCCATCTCCGGCGCCACGTACGTGCTGCTCGTGCGCGGTTCATCCCGCCGCTCCACCCGGAGCTGGTCCGTGTCCCGTCCGTCATCCGCCACCGTGTGCTCCTCGGCTTGGTGTGGGTTCCCTCGTCGCCGCGCGCGCCCGGGCTACCAGCGCGCGCGAAAGCCCCGGGTGTCGATGTGCACCATCCCCTGGTGCCCGCCCGTGGGGGGATAGTAGTGCATTCCGCCCACCAGGTTGGGGTACTTGGCCTCCACCCGGTCCACCGCCGCGCCGATCACCCGCGCGTCGGCCAGGTTGATGCGCCCGTCCCCGTTCAGGTCGTCCATGATGCCGTTGTTGTCGTTGTCCACGGCAATGTCCATGGCATCGCCGTACATGTGCCGGCTCAGCTTGCCTCGCCCGGTGGGGTTGCCGCCGCCCGCGTTGTAGTTGGGCGTGCGGAACCCGCTCACGGCAAAGATGTTCTGAACCGGGTGCCCCATGGCGGCCAGCTCCTGAATCACCAGTTCCACCTTGTCCAGCACGCGCGGCTGCACCGCCACGTACTTGGGCCACACGTTTTCCTGGCCCTTGGTGATGAAGTCCTTGAGCTGGATGTGCTCCGAAAGCCAGAGCTCCTTGTTCTCGGGCGTCACCTCGATGAGCCCCGCCGGAGGCCGGTACACTTCCTTGGGCGCGCCGCCCTGCTCGAACGGCCAGTTGCCGATGTTGTACCGGCCGATGCGCCCGTTCTGCTTGGCCGAAAGGGGCACCAGGGTGATGACGTGCACGTCCGAGGCGGGGCGCACGGCGTCGCGCATGCGCAGCGCCACGTTCCAGATGCCGCCCTCGCGCGTGGTGCCGCTGGCCGGAAGCTCCTGCCCGCCCTCGGTGTTGCGCAGCACGATCTGCGCGCCGCCGGGGAGCGAGTCGGCCCCCTGCGGAAGCTGCATCTGCTCGCCCGGGCGCACGATGTCTACCTTGAGCGCACCGCTCTGCCCGCCCACCTGCTCCTCGAAGTCCGACTCGAACGACTGAACGAAGCGGTCCACCAGGAACGCCGGTTCGGGCGCCGTTTCGGCGTTCAGCGGGCTGCGCATCAGCTCCGTGGTGATGCGCGCCACGGCGGGCTGGTTGGGGTCCAGGTATGCGCGCGGCGCAAACCCGATGGTGTACACCCAGCCGGTAAGGAACACGGCCACCAGCAGGGTGGCCACCCGGTTGAAGACCCATTCCTTCCGGGGGTCCAGGCCGGAGCGCTCCCAGCGGGAGTAGGGCTCGGTCCAGAGCGGAAAGAGAAATTCGTCCCGTGCGTATTCCATAGGCGGCGCCGGTTCTTCATCATCCGTGCCGCGCCCCGGTGCGTGGAGCGCGCGCGTCGAGGACGGGCGCTTTTGCAAGCTCCCGGCCAGACATGCCTATCTGGTTGCCGTGCCGTCGCTTGGATGGATGAACCGCCCTTGGGCGAACCGTCAGCGGTCGCGGATGCGGTCCAGGCGCAGGCGGGGAAGGATGACGGGAATGCCGCGGGGGCGGATGGTGACGCGCATGCGGAGGTCATCGCCAAAGGACGCAATCAGCTGGCGCGGGTTCACCCACTCCAGCCCGGTGAGCAGAAAGGTGTTGTAGGCGTGGCCCACCACGCGGCACGAGAGCAGCCGCAGGTCGTGGCTCAGCAGCGCGAACACGGTCGCCTCCTCGAACGGGCAGTCCTGGTCGCCGATGAGCAGATATCCATCGTCCACCTGAAACTGGTGCAGCATCACGTACGCGGGAATGCGCACGTCCGTCGGCTCCCCGTCCGCGAACAGGCGGGTGCGCAGGGGCCAGCTTTCGTACGGGCCGGCGTGCTTTTCCAGCGAGAAACGGTCGGTGCGGATCATGGGCGGTCAGCGTGCGTTCGCAACAGAAAGCGTGCGGCGGGTGGCGGCGTGCGGGTCGGCGCGGTTACGATGTACAACCTGCGCCCAAGGTGCGGCGCGTTCTCCCCGAACCCTCACGGACGCCGATGTCAACCCCCGCGCACACCCACTACTACGACTCGCATGATCTTCCGCGTTTCAGCGAGATCGGCAAGGACGCGCCGCAGCTGGCGGAGAAGTTCTTTGCCTGGTACACCGCGGTGTTCGCAGAAGGTGCCCTGACCGAGCGCGAAAAGTCGCTGATCGCGCTGGCCGTGGCGCACGCCGTCCAGTGCCCGTACTGCATTGACGCATACTCTTCGGACTGCCTGCAGAAGGGCGCGGACACGGAGCAGATGACGGAAGCCGTGCACGTGGCGGCCGCCATTCGCGGCGGCGCCTCGCTGGTGCACGGGCTGCAGATGCGGAACCACGCCGACCGGCTGGGGATGTAGAGGAACGGCGGTGCCCAGTGCTCAGTGCGCAGTGCCCAGCCGGACCACCTGGGCACTGGGCACTTGATCCTGGGTACTTCTCTGTGCCGAACTTTCCCCCGAGCCGAACCATCATGTCCCGTGTTCTTCCCACGCTGCAGAAGCGCGCCTCCACCCTGTCGTCCACGCGCGAACAGCGTGGAATGCTGGGACGGGTGCCCGTGGCGCTCTCGTTTGAGTCGGCGCTGCAGGGCGCGGGGCTGTTTCCCCTGACGGCCACGGGAATCGACATCTTTCAGATCAACGTGGGCCGCAAGTGCAACCAGACCTGCCGCCACTGCCACGTGGACGCGGGCCCGGACCGCACGGAAATGATGCCCGACGCGGTGATGGATCGGTGCCTGGAGGTGATCGAGGCGACAGACATCCCCACCGTCGACATTACCGGCGGCGCGCCGGAGCTGCACAAGCGGTGGCGGGAGCTGGTGGTGCGATCGCGGGCGGCCGGCAAGCATGTGATGGACCGCTGCAACCTGACCATTACGCTGCTCCCCAACTACGCGTATCTCCCCGAGTTCTTTGCCGAGCACGCGGTGCACGTGGTGGCCTCGCTGCCGCACTACCGGCCCAAGGGCACGGACGCGCAGCGCGGCGATGGCGTGTTCGGGGAGTCCATCCAGGCGCTGCAGCGGCTCAACGCGCTGGGCTACGGCGATCCGTCCACGGGGCTGCAGCTGGACCTGGTCACCAACCCGGTCGGCACCTTTCTGCCGGGCAACCAGGCGGGGCTGGAGGCGGAGTGGAAGCGGCAGATGGAGCGGCTGTACGGCATCCGCTTCAACCGGCTGTTCACCATCACCAACATGCCCATCAGCCGCTACCTGGAGTTCCTGGAGGAGAGCGGCAAGCTGAACGAGTACATGGAACGGCTGGTGACGGCCTTCAACCCGGCCGCCGCGGCGGGGGTCATGTGCCGCAACACGCTTTCCGTGGGGTGGGAAGGCACGCTGTACGACTGCGACTTCAACCAGATGCTGGAGCTTTCGGTGGATCCGCGCGGCCCGCGCACCATCTTTGACTTCGACCTGAACGCGCTCGCCCACCGCGAGATCGTGCTGGGCCCGCACTGCTTCGGATGCACCGCCGGCGCCGGCTCAAGCTGCGGCGGCGCAACGGCATAGGACGAGCGTCTTTCCAGCGGACGCGACGAGCGGCTTCCGGACCTCCTCCGGAAGCCGCTCTTCGTCGTGGATCAACCTTCCAGCTCGCGACAACTGATCCCGCCGCCGAAGTTCGCCGAATCCCGAACCGGACACCCGCGCTACGCGGCCATCCTCTTCGTCACGCGGACCTTTTGCGCCGTCGCGGCGTGCGCATCGTGGATGGTCACCTAAACAGGCAAATTCATATTCCGCCAGTAGATGGCACAGCGTCTGCACAAGGGTACGCCACGCAGGCCAACCGGATCACGTCGCAATTACGCGTGTTCACGGTGGCCGAGGGAGCGCACCGCGGCGGAGTGCTCCCCCACATTCAAGGAGAGGGATCGCGAGATGAAGAAGATCAAGCTGAACCTGGAAAACCTGACGGTCGACAGCTTTGAAACGGATGCCGCGCAGAGCGGGCGCGGCACCGTGATGGGCCACGTGCCGCCCACCGTGAACGGACAGCGCTGCGGGTCGGCGTACGATGCCTGCCATACCGGCCTGTGCACGGCCGACTGCGGCGAGACGTACAGCCCGGCTGCCTGCCCCACCTACTATCCGGAATACTGCTGATCCACAAGCCGCTCCCGTCCACCAGGCCGGGAGCGGCCGCACGGAAAAGCAGCGAGGGTCACGAGGGGCCGGATACGGCTCCTCGTGACCCTCGTTCGCGTTTGGTGGCGCCGCTCCGCGGCGGCCGGGTTCAGCGCATCAGGGCTGTGCGGGAATGAAGCCCGTGGTGTCCGTGGGAGTGGCGCCGCCGGGCATGGTGATCTCCGGCTGGTCCAGCTCGCCCGCCCCGGCCATCGTGGGCGAGCTTCCGGAGCACGCCGCGCCCGCGGAGGCGGCGATGATGACGGCGGCGGCTGCGAGAGTGCGCTTCGCGTTCATGGAATCCATCCCTCAGAATCCGTTTCCGCTGCCCGCCTGTTCCGCGGGCCTTTGGGGCGCCGGTCTCTCGCATCTTGCGTGCCGACAACCACATAGCCGCCATCCCTCCGGGGCGGGTTCCCGCGCTGGGTCCCGGGCCGCGATCCCGCCTGTGTCGGCTTCCGGGTCGATGCGCTTTTTACGCCAGCGATGCGCGTTTCACCACTTCTGCGCCACGTCTCGGACCCGTTTCCCGACACCCCTTGACCCTGTGTATCACGTCCACTTTCTTCGTGGACGCGTTCCCGCTCCGCGCCCGGTCGACCGGCCGGCCGCGCTCCACTAGCTTCGGGTGGTCGCCATGCCGCTTTCCACTGAACTCCCGGAACCGCCCGTGTCCCACGCCGCCGCCACGCCCGAAGACCTGCTGCGCGAACGCTTTGGCCTGCCCGGCTTTCGCCCCGGGCAGCGCGAGGTGATCGACTGCCTTCTGGAAAGCGGCGGCGCCCTGGCCGTTTTTCCCACCGGGGGCGGAAAGTCGCTCTGCTACCAGCTTCCCGCGCTCCTGCTGGAGGGCGTCACCGTCGTGGTGTCGCCGCTGATCGCGCTCATGAAGGACCAGATCGACTACCTGCGCGGCCGGGGCATCGAGGCCGCGCGGCTGGACAGTTCGCTCACCCGCGAGGAGGCGGGCGCGGTGGAGCGGGGGCTGCGGTCGGGGACGCTCAAGATCCTGTACGTGGCGCCGGAGCGCTTCAACAACGAGCGCTTTCTGGACCAGCTGGGCCGCGCGCGCATCTCGCTGTTCGCGGTGGACGAGGCGCACTGCATCTCGCAGTGGGGCCACAACTTTCGCCCCGACTACCTGAAGCTGGCGGAGACCGCGCGCACGGTTGGGGTGGAGCGCGTCCTGGCGCTCACGGCCACCGCCACGCCCGCCGTGGTGCAGGACATCTGCTCCACCTTCGCCATCGACCGGGCGTGCGCGGTGGTCACCGGCTTCCATCGCCCCAACCTGTTCCTGTCCACCGTGCCCACCGCCTCCACCCGCCGCGACGCGGTGCTCCGCGAGCGCATCGCCGGGCGGCGCCCTGGGCCGGGAATCGTCTACGTCACCCTGCAGAAAACGGCGGAGCGCGTCGCCAAGCTGCTGGCGGAAGCGGGGGTTCCGGCGCAGGCCTACCACGCGGGGATGGAAACGGAGGACCGCACGCGGGTGCAGGAGTGGTGGAAGGGCTCCGACGAGGCGATGGTGGTGGCCACCATCGCCTTCGGGATGGGGATCGACAAGGCGGACGTGCGCTACGTCTACCACTACAACCTGCCCAAGGGGCTGGAAAGCTACAGCCAGGAGATCGGCCGCGCCGGGCGCGACGGCCTCCCCAGCACCGTGGAGATGCTGGGGAGCCTGGAAGACGTATCCACGCTGGAGAACTTTGCGTACGGCGACACTCCCGACCGCGAGGCGCTGCACGGCCTGGTGAAGGAACTGGCCGCCGCCGACGCCACCTTCGACGTGGCGCCCCGCACCCTGAGCAACCGGCACGACCTGCGCGAGCTCGTGCTGCGGACCGCGCTTACCTACCTGGAGCTGATGGGCGTGGTAAAACAGGGCACGCCCTTCTACGCCGGGTACCGCATCAAGCCGCACGTGCCCGTTCCCGAGCTCGTGTCGCGGTTCACGGGGGAGCGGGGGGCGTTCGTGGAGGGGATCTTCAAGCGCGCCAAGTTCGGCCGCAGCTGGTACACGCTGGACCTGGACGGCGCCGATCCGGACCAGCGCAGCCGCATCATCCGCGCGGTGGAGTACTTCGGCGAGCAGCAGCTGGCGGAGGTGTCGGTCACCGACCTGCGCCTGCGCTTTCACAAGCTGGTCGCCAAGCCCGACGCGGACGGGCTGGCCGAGACGCTGTACGAGCAGTTCGTGCGCCGCGAGCAGGCCGAGGTGGAGCGCATTGGCGACATGGCGCGCCTGGTGACGTACGACGGCTGCCAGACCAACGTGCTGCTGGCCTACTTTGGCGAGGCGCCCTCGCAGCCGTGCGGGCACTGCACCTGGTGCGCCGACCACAAGCCGAGCGCCTTTCCGCCCATGCCCCCCGCGCCCGACATCGGCGCGCGGGTGAACGCGGCCACGCTGCGCGCCCTGGTGCAGGAGCATCCGCAGGCGCTCGCCACGCCGCGCCGGCGCGCGCGGCTGCTCTGCGGTCTTCCCAGCCCGGCGCTCAGCGGGGCCAAGCTGACGCGCCACCCGCTCTTTGCCTCGCTGGAGGACGTGCGCTTTCCCGACGTCCTGGCCTGGTGCGAGCAGGACGGGGGCTGACGGGGCACGGACACACGGACGCCCGTCTCGCCTCCGTGCCTCCGTCCGCGACCGCCGTTCAGAGGCCGGAAGGCGGATCAGATCCGGTTGGCGCGCAGTTCGTCCAGCGGGTAATGGGTGCCCCGCCACTCGATGCCGCGGTTGATCAGCGCGTAAAAGGTGGCGTTCCAGATCACGATGATGAACAGCGCGGACGCGATGGGAAACGCCACCCCGTGCCACCACGTGGCCTTCTGCGCCCGTGCGGAGCCGGCGTACAGCCCCAGGATGAGCAGCAGCGACACGCCGTACAGCACCTGCGTCCACCCGCGCGTCAGGAACACCGCGGCGAACGGCCACATGAAGAAGACCAGGTGCACCGCCGTGGCCAGCATCACCAGGCTCACGCGGTAGTCCACGCCGGCGAATCCGTTCTTGCGCAGCCCGCGGATGGCTTCGGGAATGCTGCTGTACCACTCGACTTCAATCAGCTCCGGGCCCAGCACGAAGTCCTGCAGCATCCCGTTCTTCTTCACCAGCTTGCCCAGCTTCACGTCGTCGTCAGGCCGCATGGCGATGGCACGGTGCGTCCCCATTCGGCGGTAGCTGTCCGCACGCACCAGGTTGAAGGCGCCGATCCCCACGTGCTGCCTGCTGCGGGGGTCGCGCACGCGCCAGGGACGCGTGTACAGGCTGAAGAAGATGGTAAATACGACGCCGAACGCGGTCAGCATGCGCCCGGGCATGTTCACGTGCGGGGCCACGGTCAGGTGGTCCAGCCCCTCGCGCACCAGGTACCCCGCCGCGCGCGCCACCGCGTCCGGCGCCATGACGATGTCCGCGTCGGTAAACAGCAGCAGCTCGCCCCGGGCGGACTGCGCGCCCATCCACAGCGCGTGGTTCTTTCCCAGCCATCCCGCGGGCAGGTCGGTGACGTGCACCACCCGCAGCCGGGAGTCCGCGGCGGCCATGCGGTCCAGAATGGCCCCGGTGGCGTCCTCGGACCGGTCGTCCACCACGATCACCTCCATTTCGGCGCCGCGCTGCCGCAGGAGCGAACCCAGCGCATGCTCGATGGCGCGCTCCTCGTTGCGCGCGGCGACAATGATGGAGATGGAAGGCGTTTCTGCCTCGGGAAGTGGCGGAATCTGGTGCAGGCGGCGCAGGCGCGACCCGCCGATTCCCATCTCCACAAAGACGCCGACAAAGAAGATGGCGGTAACCGCCGCCAGCCAGAACAGGATCGCGTGGGCCATGGTGCCTGCGTGAACGATGAATCCGCGTCCGGGCTCGTGCCGGAGCGCTTCCCTACCCCGCGAAGGCCCCGCGGAGCCGTCCGGCGCGGGATGAACGAGCCGTGCACCAACCCTGTGCGCACCTTGCAGGCCGATCCGCGTGGCGTGCTGTACTGCCCCGTCAAGCTGTTACAGTTCTCCATCCCGTTGAAACACGGGGCTTTGAACAAGTTCAGGCGCTTCCCGTGCCGGGGTGCCACCAAATCCGGAATGATCCGTGCGAAACCGCACCCCGCTCAAACGGTCCACCGCTACTCCAGCCACACTGGTCCCACATGGAACACGCATCCGGCACGGTAAAGTGGTTCTCGCAGGAAAAAGGCTTCGGCTTTGTGACCCGCGAGGACGGAACGGACATATTTGTCCACCACAGCGGCATCACCGGCCGCGGGTTCAAGACGCTCGAGCAGGGCGAGCGGGTGGAGTTCGACATCCTGGAAGAGCCCAAGGGCCTCAAGGCGCAGAACCTGGTGCGCCTGGACGCGCCGGAGGGCGGCAGCACGCGGAGCGCAGACGAGGGCTACGGCAACCGCGCCGGCGCGGGCGAAACCGGCTACGGCGGCGGCAACCGGTCCGGCGGCTACGACCGCGGCGGGTACGGCGGCGGTTCGGGCCGCGGCGGCAACAGCGGGTACGGCAACAGCGAGTGGTAGCGCCATCGCGCGGAGCGGCCCGGCGCCTCCTGGCACCGGGCCGCGCTCCGTGCTCCTGCCGCGCCGCTCCGATCGCGGGGTTTAGGCTGCGGCGGACAGTTCGCCCGCGTCCTCCCGCGGGCGCGCCTGGTTCACCAGCGGCATCACCTGCTCCGCAAAGCGCTCCATCTCCTCCGCCTGCGGGCTGAACTGCAGCAGCATCAGGTCCAGCCCGGCGTCCTGAAAGGCGACCAGCCGCTCCGCCACCTGCTCCGGCGTTCCCACCAGCCCGCTCTTGAGGCCGCGGTTGCTCACGGAGTAGTCCTCCAGGCTCACCCGCTGCTCCAGTTGCGTGTTGCCGATCCAGTCCTGGTAGTTGGCGTAGCCGCGCGCGCTCTGCTGCACGTCGGTAATGCGCGCAACCTCGCGCCGGGCTTCGTCTTCCGTGTCGCGCACCACCACGTACCCCGCCGCGCCGTAGCTCATGGGCGGCAGCCCCAGCGCCTCGCGCCGGCCGCGCAGGTCCGCCACCTTGGCGGCGATGGTTTCCGGCGGATCGCCGTGGGTGAGCCACGCGTCACACTTCTGCGCGATCAGCGACTTGGCGGCCGGGCTCTCGCCGCCGGCGTACAGCGTGGGGCGCGGATTGCGCACCGGCTTGGGCTCCAGGATGGCGTCATCCACCGAGTAGTACCTGCCCGTGTAGCTGAAGCGCGGCTGCGACCACATCCCCGTCACCACGTCCAGCCACTCCGAGGTGCGCGCGTAGCGGTCGTCGTGCTGGTCGAACTGCACTCCGTACTGCCGCGCCTCCGTGGCCCACCAGCTCGACACCACGTTCAGCGACAGCCGCCCGCCGCTGATGCGGTCGATGTTGGCGGCCTGCTTGGCCAGCAGGCTGGGCAGGTGAAAGGTGGGGCGCACGGCCACCATGATCTCCAGCCGCTCCGTTACCGCCGCCAGCGCCGCGGCCGTGCTCCACGCGTCCAGCGAGGGCGCGTCCATCCCCTTGATGTCGTTCAGGTTCAGCTCGGCCACCAGCGTGAGGTCAAAGCCGATCTGTTCGCTGCGCTGCGCCAGGCGGCGGACGTACTGCCAGCTCGCCTCCATGCGCTCGTCGTCCACGTTGCGCAGCCACCCGCCGAACACGGGGAGCCAGTACCCGTAGCGCATCAGGCCGCCTCCTTTCGCGCGCGGGCCTCTTCGGCCGCGGCGGCCTCGCGCTCCAGCCAGTCCGCCAGCCGCGCGAACGGATCGAAACCGATCACGTTCGGCGCATCGGCCACGAAGTTGGAGAGCGCGTTGATGTCGTAGTAGTACAGCTGCCCGTCGCGCGCGTCCACCATGTACTCGATGCCGCCCACCTCAATGCCGCTTTCCGCCATGATGCGCTCCACCGCCTCAATGACGGGGCGCGGCGGCTCGTATCCCTCCACCCGCAGCCCGCGCTTGGGCGCGTCTACGGCGCAGATCTGCGCGTCCAGCTCGGCGCCGTCCACCCGCTGGCAGACGTCCGCGGGGCACAGGTCAAACGAGGTGCCCGGCGTGTAGATGCGGATGCCGTACAGGTAGGCGCCGCCCAGCACCTCCACGCGGGTAATGCGGCTTTCTTCCTGGATGATGAACTCCTGCACCAGCGCGGTGCTGTCGATCCCCAGGTCCAGCCCGTCCACGGCCTCGGCCAGCGCCTCGGGCGTGTCGAAGCGCCGCACGCCCGCGCCGCTCCCGCCGATGTTGGGCTTCACCGCCACGGGAAAACGCAGCCCCTCGGCCGCGGCGGGCGCCTGCTCCGCACGGTGGATGACGCGGGCGCGCGGGTACGGCAGCCCCAGGCTTTCCAGCAGGGCCAGCTGCCCGGCCTTGCTGATCTCATTGGCGAAGGCCTGCGCTCCGTTCACCACGCGCACGCCGCGGCGCTCCAGGTGCGCCAGCCACGACTGCGTGTAGAAGATGGCGTCGCCGCGGCCGCGCAGGTACGCGGAGGGGCTCATGCGGTTGAAGACCAGCGAGTACGCCGGCTCCTCGGCCGGGTCAAAGGTGTGCTCGGCGGCGTTCAGCTTTACGTACGGCGTGCCGCGGCGGTCCAGCTCCGCGAACAGCGGCTTGAACCACTCGGGGTGCTCATAGAAGATGGCGATCGGTCGTTCCAGTCGTGCGGGCATCGCTCGCTTGTCCTGATCCCTGGGGTGAAACGCAGAAACGCCGCCGCTCCGGAAGGGGAGCAGCGGCGTCGGTTGCTGTCGCGGTCGCCGGGGTGTCTACCCGGCGGACGGGGTCACTCCAGACCCCGGTTCGCGCACGTGAACGCTGTCGCCTGCCCTCCCGTCTCGCGGAAGCACATGCAACAACACATCATCGGGGCGCGGGCAGTGGTCTGCATGGGGATGATGGTAGCCACACACGCGTGTTTGCACAAGTGCGTCCGGCCGGTGGCGTAAACTGTACAGTGTTGACACCAGCCCAGGTCTTCCCTAGCTTTCGGTGCAGACCCGAAACAGGGAGGGTACGGCCGATGGGGGTGCCCAAGCGTGAGCGCCTGCAGGAGTCCTACCGAAGATTGGCTGCCGCTCCGGCTGCTGGTTCGTTCGAGGAGATGTTTCAGCAGTACGCCAGCATCATGAACCGGATGGAAGACGAGTTAACGGACGTGCCGTACTCCCCGGCCGACTTTCTTACGGATGGCCGGCTGTATCCACCGCAACGTGACAGGATTGTCTCGGAATCGCGTGACGGCCGCGTCGTCAAGCTGAGAAGCCGCGGGCATTATACGTTCATGGGCCGCAACGGCTCGATCGAAGTGACCGCGAAGGACGGGACAGTGGAATTTCGCAAGGCAGGCGCAGACGGAGTTCACGTCTGGGAACAGGGTGCATGAGGTGCGATTGGTGCATCACTGCGGATGTAGCAGCTCGCCTCGGAAACCAGAATCGGAGTGGGTGATGAACGTCATGGAGCAGCTCTGTGCCCGGATCAGAGCCCGATTTCCGTCCGCCAGCACTACGCTCGAAAATCCCGTCTCTGACACGGGTAGTTGGTGGCTGGACAGCACACTCGAAGGGCATCATGTGGTCATAGAATGGAGACCGGGCGTAGGCTTCGGCGTTTCCGCGCCCTTCAAGGACGATTACGGTGAGGGGGCGGATGAGGTGTATCAGACCGCGGACGAGGCCTGCGAGCGCCTGTCGGAACTGCTGCTCACGCGCGCGCACACCTTCGCCCACACGGACGGTACACGCTCCGGGCGGACGGCCCGGGTCGCGTAATCTCGCCCTCCAGAGGACTCGATGCCGGAACCGATCAGCCTGCGCGAGAAGCTGTCGCGCTTTGACGACCACTGGAACCCGCGGGTGATCGCGGAGCTGAACGGGCAGCACGTGAAGCTCGCCAAGTTCCGGGGCGAGTTCATATGGCACGACCACGCAGACGAAGGCGAGCTGTTCATGGTGCTGCGCGGGTCGTTCCGCATGGAGTTCCGCGACCGCACCGTGGAGGTGCGCGAGGGAGAGATCCTCGTCGTTCCGCGCGGCGTGGAGCACCGCCCCGTGGCCGACGAGGAGGTGCACGTGCTGCTGTTCGAGCCCGCATCCACCCGGCACACCGGCGACGTAGTGGACGCGCGCACCGTGACCGAGTACCAGTGGATCTGAAGCCGGGCCGCATCCCCCATCTGCCGAAGCCGCTGTGCCTGAGTTGATGAACGTCCGCCGCGCGGCGCCCTGCCGGCGCTGGCGCACGGCACGCGTGGTGGGATGGGCCTGCGCCGCGCTACTGGCGCTGCTCGCGATCATGCGCGTGCTGCTGGCGCCCGACCCGTCCGCGGCGGAGGGCACCCGCGTGGCGCTGGCGCAGCTTACGCACCTGCGGCCGGATCTGGAAGGGCGTGCCAACCGCATGCAGGAACTGTTTCCCGAAGGGCGCGTGTTCACTCTGGCGCTCTACGGGCTTGCGTGGGTGGACGTGGGCCGCGGCACGTCCGACCCCGCCCTGCGCGCGCGTGCGCTGTCCGAAGCCCGCTGG
>NZ_DASVTX010000079.1:0-20118 GCF_036387355.1 Longimicrobium sp. | reverse complement strand
CAGATCGGAGAAGGGCACCCAGTCGGGTGCCCTTGTTCGTCTTTCGTGTGCCGGGCGGGCGGGTGGCGAAGAGCTGCCGCCGCCGGGCGGACGAGCTGCCGGTCTCCCGCCGTCCTTTGTCCCTATTCCCTATTCCCTATTCCCTTTTCCCTGCAGTCCTCACCCGACATGAAACAGCCGCGCGCGCTCCCCGTACCGCGACTCCAGCGCGTCGCGCAGCTCCGGGTGGCGCACCAGCTCGGGGTCGCGGTCCACGATGGCGCGCGCCTCGCCCCGCGCGGCGGACAGCAGCTGGATGTCGCGCTCCAGGTCCGCGAAGCGGAACGCCGGCAGCCCTGACTGCCGGGCGCCGAACAGGTCACCCGCGCCCCGCAGCCGCAGGTCCGCCTCGGCGATGGCGAAGCCGTCCTCGGTGGACGAAAAGATCTTGAGCCGCTGCGCCGCGTCCCCGCCGGAGTAGAGGAGGATGCAGAAGCTTTCCTCCGATCCGCGCCCCACGCGGCCGCGTAGCTGGTGCAGCTGCGACAGGCCGAAGCGCTCCGCGTGCTCGATCACCATCACCGTGGCGTTCGGCACGTCGATCCCCACCTCGATCACCGTGGTCGACACCAGGATGTCGATTTCCCCGGCGGAAAAGGCGCGCATGGTGCGGTCCTTCTCCTCCCCGTGCATCTGCCCGTGGATCAGCGACAGCCGCAGCCCGGAAAACACCTCCTTGAGCTGCTCGAACTCCACCGTCGCCGCCTTGAGCTCCACCTTTTCCGACTCCTCCACGAGCGGATAGACGATGTACGCCTGCCGCCCCAGCGCCACCTGCTCGGCCACGAACGCGAGCACCTTGGGGCGCGCCGTCTCGTTGCGCAGCGCCGTCTTGATGGGCTGCCGGCCGGGCGGGCGCTCGTCCAGCACCGAGATGTCCAGGTCGCCGTACAGCGTCAGCGCCAGCGAGCGGGGGATGGGCGTGGCGCTCATCACCAGCGTGTCGCCGCTGTCGCCGCGCTCCTGAATGGCGAGCCGCTGCTTGACCCCGAACCGGTGCTGCTCATCCACCACCACCAGCCCCAGCTTGTGAAAGGTGACGCCCTCCTGAATGAGCGCGTGCGTCCCCACGGCGATGTCGACGTCCCCCGCCGCCATCCGGTAGGTCACCTCCTCCCACTGCTTCGATTTCAATCGCCCCGTGAGCAGGCCCACGCTCACGGGCAGCTGCCCGAGAAGGTTCGTGAGCGTGCGGGCGTGCTGCTCCGCCAGGATCTCCGTGGGCACCATGAGCGCGGCCTGGTAGCCGTTCTCGATCGCGCGCAGCATGGCGAACAGCGCCACCACCGTCTTGCCCGATCCCACGTCGCCCTGCAGCAGCCGGTTCATGCGCCGCGGGCTCGCCATGTCCTCGCCGATCTCCTTGAGCACGCGCTTCTGCGCGCCGGTGAGGGAAAAGGGCAGGGACTTGTGAAACGGCTTCACCAGCGTGTCGCGGCGCGGAAAGGCAATGCCCGGGCGCTCGGCCGCGGCGCGATGGTGCGCCTGCGCGTGCAGGAGCTGGAGAAAGAAGAGCTCCTCGAAGGCCAGCCGCTGCCGCCCGCGCTCCGCCTCCGCCAGGCTGGTGGGACGATGCATGAACGCCAGCGCGTCGGCCAGCGGCACCACGCCGGCGCGCTCCCGCACCTCGCGCGGCAGGCGGTCGTCATCGCGCGCCTGGCGCAGCAGGCCGTCCAGGTTCTCGGCGATCAGCGTGCGCACCTGGCGGTGCGTGAGCCCTTCCGTGGCGGGGTAGACGGGAAAGATGGTCCCGCTCTCCTCGGTGCTGTCCTCGCCTTCGCGCGCCAGCGTGGTGTACTCGCGCGGCTGGAACTGGCGGCCGTGGTAAAAGCGGCAGGTGCCGCGCAGCAGCAGCAGGTCGCCGCGCGCGATCTGCCGGTCAAGGAACGGCTGCCCCGGCCACGAGCACTCGATGAGCCCGCTTCCGTCGCGCACCACCGCCTGAAAAATGCGCAGGCCGCGGCGGGTGGGGAGCACGCCCTTGCTCACCACCCGGCCGATGATGGTGGCGTCCATCCCCGGCTCCAGCGCGTTGATGGCGGTGACCGTGGACGCGTCCTCGTACCGGTGGGGGACGTGGTAGAGCACGTCCCGCGCGGTCAGCAGCCCCAGCTTTGCCAGGAGATCCGCCCGCTTGGGACCCACGTTCTTGAGGAACTGCGCGGGCCGGTCCAGCTCGGTGTACGTGGGCACTCGTGAGTGCGTGAGTGCTGGGTTCGTGAGTGCGTGAGTGCGCGTCCGGCGTTTCGGAATGTATTCGGAACGCGGGGCGTGCGCGAGTGGGTGGACGGTCCGGGCGGCCGGGTCTGTCTCGCCGCCGCCATTCAGCGGAAGATGCAGGTGGCGCCGGCCCACAGGCTGGTGATGCGGGCGTCCCCGGCGCCCCCGCTCAGCACGCCGTAGATGCTGTCCGCCTCGAACTCGTGGCCCAGGCTGGTTTCGTTCACCGTCGCGCGCCCCGTGCTGTCGAGTGCCGCGCGCGTTGAGCCCAGGCCGATGCCGCGCTCCGTCCGCAACTCCGTCTCGCGCTCCGGGTTCAGCGCCCAGCCCTGGAATTGGCGGTCCGTGAACCACAGCGTCAGTCCGTTGTTCCACGCCGCGAACTCGGAGGAGCCTTGGCCGCACTCCTCGTTGGTCCCGCTCTCCCGGGGCGCCCCGGCGCGCGCCGTCAGGGTTGCTACGACAGAGTCCTGGTTCATCCCGAAGCGCAGTTCCGTTACGGTGGGCGACGACGAATCCGCGAGCCGCAGCCCGTCCGCGGCGAGGATGATGCGCGTGCTCGCCGACGGCGGGCGCGCCGGCTGCGCCGCGGCCGCCGGGCCGCCGGTCTGGACAGCGGTCGTGTCGGTGGAAATGGACGGGCGGGGCTCGTCGGCGCAGGCGCCGAGCGCGAGCAGCAGCGAGGCCGCGAAAGCCGGTCGGATCATGGGCTCGTGGGGATGAGGAGGCGGAAGGGACAGGATGCGTGGGGTCCGGCTTCACGAACCGCGCCGCGCCTCTCCGGTGGGAGAGGGAGAGCCGGGACGGATGGCTCGGGTATGATGACGACGGGGACGGAAGCGCGCGCTTCCGTCCCCGCCTTTCTCTTTTGCTCCGTGCCTCTGTGCGTCTGGGAGAGACCTCAGGTGCCGTTCCTTACGCTTCCATGACCTCTTTGGCAAACTGCTCGATCTCGAACGGGACCAGGTCCGTCATCTTTTCGCCGACGCCGATGAACTTCACCGGCAGATCGAACTCTTCCTTGAGCGCCACCACGATGCCGCCCTTGGCGGTGCCGTCCATCTTGGTGAGCACGATCCCCGTCAGCGGCACCAGCTGGCCGAATGTGCGGATCTGCGCCATGGCGTTCTGCCCCGTGGTGGAATCCAGCACGGCGAGCGTCTCGTGGGGGGCGCCGTCCAGCTTCTTGCCCAGCACGCGGTGCACCTTTTCCAGTTCCTTCATCAGGTCGCCCTGCGTGTGCAGCCGCCCCGCGGTGTCGATGATGACGACGTCGACGTTCTTTTCGCGCGCCTGCTCCAGCGCGTCGTACGCCACCGCGGCGGGGTCGCGCCCCGGCTCGCTCCCCACGAACTCGCAGCCCACGCGCTCCGACCAGCGGCGCAGCTGTTCGATGGCGCCGGCGCGAAAGGTGTCGCCCGCGGCGATCATCACCCTGCGGCCCTGGCGCGTGAGCCGGTGCGCCAGCTTGGCGATGGTCGTCGTTTTTCCCACGCCGTTCACGCCGACGATTAGAAAGACGGTGGGACCGCCCTCGTAGTTGAAGCGCAGCGCCGTGTCCGATCGGCCCGCGCTCAGGATGGCGACGATCTCCTCGCGCACCGCGCGCAGAAAGTCGCGCTGCGACCGGGCCACGCCGCGCTCCGCCAGCGTTTCCACCACGCCCACCAGCCGCAGCGTGGCGGGCACGCCGAAGTCCGCGCCGATCAGCGTTTCTTCCAGCCCTTCCAGCGAGCCTTCATCCAGCCCCTTCACCAGCACCGAAACGTCGGTCAGCGCGACGTCCACGATGCGGTCCCAGAGCGACTTCTTTCCTTCTTCCTTGGTGCGGAACAGACGAGCCATCAGCCTACCCGAGAAAAGCCGGCACCGGGCCGGCATGGATTTCCACAAATCAGTGACGCGGGAATCTACCGCGCCGCGCCGCCGGACGGAATGTCTGCCCGCGTGCCGATGTCGCTGTCCCACCCTCCCTTGCACCGGATCCGCCGCGTTTGTCCTCGTCATCCCCCTTCCATCCCCCGAACCGCGGGGCCCCCGTCCCTGGCTGAAGCGCTCCGAAATGCGTGCATCATGGCCGATTGCGGATGGCGGGACGCGCACCGTCCGATCGGGAGCGGAGGATGATGCGCGTCCCATCCGTCTATCTTGCCGTGGATCGGTGCGGCTTGTGCGAGGGGAAAGCGTCCGCCCGGAATGGGCACGTATTCACCGGAATTGGGAGGATCAGGATGACCAAGCTGACGCTGAACGTGGATGAACTGCGGGTGGATTCCTTCGCCACCGCCCGTCCGGCAGACGAGCCCGGGACCGTGCAGGCGCACATGGGCACGGTGGCCGGCGCGTCGTGCCCCGCGGCCGTCTGCCAGACCTACGACGACACCGTCTGCGGCCTCACCCGGGTCTGCTGAGCGCCCGCGGCCGCATGCGCACCGCCCCCGCCCGCGCGAGGCGGACGGGGGCGGTGAGACGCACCGGGCGGCAGATCAGGACGACGCGCCGGCGGACGCGAGCCGCTGGTTCACGAAGTCCCAGTTCACCGTGTTGAACCAGGCGTCCAGGTAGTCCGGACGGCGGTTCTGGTAGTTCAGGTAGTAGGCGTGCTCCCATACGTCGATGCCCAGCAGCGGCGTCTGGCCGGTCATCAGCGGGCTGTCCTGGTTGGCCGTGTCCGTCACCGCCAGGCCGCCCTTGCCGTCCGCCACCAGCCACACCCACCCGCTGCCAAAGCGGCCCTTGCCGCCGTTCACCATCTTTTCCTTGAACGCGTCAAAGCCGCCGAACGCGCGGTTGATCTCCTCCGCGATGCGGCCGGTGGGCTGGCCGCCGCCGCCGGGCCCCATCACCTGCCAGAACAGGCTGTGGTTGGCGTGCCCGCCGCCGTTGTTGCGCACCACGCCCCGGATGTCCTCCGGCACCTCGTCAATGCGGCGCATCAGCGCCTCGATGTCGTCGCCCGCCTGGAACTCGGGGTGCTTCTCCAGCGCCGCGTTCAGGTTGTCGACGTACGTCTTGTGGTGCTTGCCGTGGTGAATCTCCATCGTCTTGGCGTCGATGTGAGGCTCCAGCGCATCGTGCGCGTACGGCAGCTCCGGAAGCTTGAACGGCATCTCCTCCACCTCCCCTCAGGGTTTCGGTTCCGCGGACCGTCATCCGTCCCGCGCGTGCGGGGCGCCCCTTTCCGCCGCCCCGCGAACAGTGCCCAATCTACCACGCGCCGTCCGTTCCGCCACCCGCGGCCCGGGCGGCCGGCCGCGTCAGCGCCCGCTCCCCGCGCCGCCGGCCGTTTCGCGGATCTGCGCCGCGTGGCGCTCCTCGTGCGTGGCGGCAAAGACGATCCACTGGTACAGGTTCAGCTCGCCGAACGCGGGGTGCGGCACCGTGACCTGCTCCAGCCCCAGCCCGTCCGCCGAGGTGACGGCGGCGCGCAGGGCGGCGCGCGTGCCTTCCAGCTGCCCCCACGCCGTTTCCAGCGAAACCCCCTGTTCCGGCATGGACGCCTCGCTGCTCGTCACGCGGCGGCTGCGGTCGCGAATGCGGTCGCGGTTCAGCATGGCCGCCACCGGCGCGTCCGACGTGTCCGGCAGCAGAATGCCGGCCCCGCGCGCCTGCTCCAGCGCGCCCGCGAACAGCGTGGCGATGTGCGACTCCACACGCGCCAGGTGCGCCACCACCTCCGCGGGCGACCAGCACTCCGGCGTGGGCCGCCGCTCGCGCGCACCCTCCGGCACCGCGTCCACCGCGCGGCGCAGCGCCCCGCGCCCCTCGTCCAGCAGAGCCAGCATTTCCTGCGTACGTGCGTGCATCTCGATCGGTCCCGGGTGAGCGTGCCCCTGCCTCAGGCGCCACAACCTAACCCGCCGCGGAAGGAGCGCAAACAAAAACGCGGGAGGGCCGTGTGGCCCTCCCGCGTTCCCTGTCTGAAAGACGTGCCTCAGGTGCGGGGCAGCGTCTCGTTGGCCGGCAGCGGAAGCCACTTGGCCACGTTGCTGGCCGCGCCGCCCGACCGCTTGGTGCCCATCGCCTGCAGCTGCGACAGCATGTTGAAGCGGCGGTAGTCGTTCCACGAGTGCGCGCCCTCGAACAGCAGCGAGTAGCGGCGCTCGTACAGCAGCGCGTGGATGAACGCGTAGTCGTTCGCCGGCTGCGCGATCGGGGCCAGGCCGCCCGAGTACTGGCGGATCGCGTTCAGGTCCGCCATGGCGCCCGGCTTGTCGCCGGTGAACCAGCGCGCCTCGGCCCGCAGCAGGATCAGCTCCTCGTTGCGGATCATGGGAATGGGCGAAGCCTGCCCGCCCGACCCGTAGAACGGCCGGTTGTTGTAGATGGTGAACAGCAGGTTGCTGCCCAGCGACGACACGATCTGCAGGTTGCCCGGCTCCGTCTTGTAGCGGATGCGGGCGTCCAGCACGCCGTTGCTGCTCTGCGCCTGGTCCAGCAGCGTGCTGTCGGCCACCGTCTTGCCGCTGGGGTCGTTGAGCGAGTTGGGCGTGTCGCCGCCGTTGGGGCTGTACGTCTGGTACACACCCACGTTCAGCTTGGTGCGCTCGTTCATGGGGTCGGCGTTGGCAATGTTGGCGTCGATGAACGACGCTTGCAGAGCCGTAAGCGCGGCCTGGTAGTTGGCCACGTTGAAGCTCGCCGAATCCATGGTCACCCGCGCGCGGTTCACTTCCAGCCGCGCCCGCAGGGCGCGGTTGAACTGAACGAACTTGGCGGGCGAGCCAAAGCCGAACTGCGTGATCCCCGACGGCATGGGGAAGGGGAAGCTGGTGCCGCCCTTGGCCAGCTCCGTGCGCCCCTCGTCCAGCAGGTTGGCGATGAACGCCATCGCCGTCGGACGGTCCACCAGCGGGGCCGGCGACGTGATGCTGTCCAGCGACGTGTTCACCAGCACCGGGATCTGGTCCCGGGTGGTGAGGATCTGCATGTAGTCCAGCGCCTGGATCGTCTTGGCGAGCCCGCGGATGGCGGCCTCGTCGGCCGGCGGAAATACGACGTTGGGATTATCCAGCGCCGCGATCAGGATGTTCGCCGTGCGGATGTTGCGGTACGGCGTCGTCCAGTACGACGAGCCCGTGAAGTTGTTGCGGTTGGGGTTGCCCGCGAACAGGCTGCGGACGTAGCGCCCCTCGTTGGGGTCCAGGAAGTACCCCTCGCGCCCCACGATGCCGCCGAACAGCACGTACGTGTCGGCGTCCTCGCGGGTGCCCTGCAGAACGCCCGTGGCGGCCTGCAGCACCCGGTCGTTCGTGGGCTCCTTGAGCAGCAGGTCCAGCGGAGGGTTCTGGTAGTCGGGGACCGTGAGGTCCGCGCAGCCCCCGGCGGCGAACAACAGGCCCGCCGCGAGCGGAAGCAGGGTGCGTCTGGTCATGAGTGCCCTTGTCATGTGTGCGGCCATCAGAAGGTCACGTCCAGGCCGAGCCAGAAGCTGCGGCTGGGCGGGAACGGCGTCACGTCGATGGAACGGCCCACCGCGCGGTTTCCGAAGTTGCTCACCTCGGGGTCCAGCCCGGTGTACTTGGTCCAGGTCAGCAGGTTGCGGCCGCTGAAGGTAAGGCGGGCGCCGCTCACGCCGGGGCCCACGCGCGACAGCAGGCTGCCCGGGAGCGCGTACGACAGCGACACCTCGCGCAGCTTCACGTAGCTGGCGTCCTCGATGTACTGCGTCACGCCGTCGCCCTGGCGGTCCACGCGCTCGCTGCCGGCGCAGCTTTCGGCCGTGTTGCAGCCGTTCCAGTCTTCGCCGTTCTGCGCGTCGTCGTAGTACGACTTGGTCAGGTTGGCCACCACGCCGCCGTGCGCCCAGTCCAGCAGCGCGTAGAAGCCCAGCGGGCCGAAGTTCAGATCGTTGCTGAAGCCCACGCGGAAGTCGGGGTTGGTGTCGCCGAACGGACGCTCGACGGCCTTGCCCTCTTCATCCACGTCGAAGCCCCACAGCGCGGTGGGCGAGATGCCCTCCTTGATGCGGAAGCCGCCGTAGTCGAACCCGAAGTGGTTGCCCGGGTTGTACTGCGTCAGGAAGGCCAGGCGGGGGTTGTCGCCGCCCAGGTCCGTCACCTTGGCGCGGTCGGCCGAGAAGGTGGCGCGGGTGAGCCAGGTGGTCTGGCCGCGCTGGATGGGCGTGGCCTCCAGCAGGGCCTCGAAGCCGCGGACGTAGTAGCTGCCGCCGTTCACTGTGTACAGACCGAAGCCCGTGGACGGCGCCACCGGCGGCGCGATGATGAAGTCCGAGATGACCTTGTTGTAGCCGGTCAGCTCCAGGCGGGCGCGGCCGCCCATGAGCACGGCGTCCACGCCGCCCTCAAGCTCGGTGCTGCGCTCCGGGTGCAGGTCGGGGTCGCCCACGCTGCCCTGCACGCGCAGGCCCAGCACGCCTTCCAGGTTGCGGCCGCCCAGCGCGCGGGTGAAGCGCTGCCCGTAGAAGGGCAGGTTGCCGCTGCTGCCGTACGCCACGCGGAACTTGAGCTCGTCCAGCCCGCCGAACACGTCGTCCAGGCGGTACGAGGCCGCGGCCTTGGGGTAGTAGTAGAACTTTTCTTCGTCCGCGTTCAGGCTGCTGCGGTCGGCGCGCAGGCCGGCCGTCACCGTCAGGTGCTCGTCCAGCAGCAGCATTTCTTCCTGCACGTACACGCCCAGGTCGCGCGAGCGGCTGCGGCCGCCGTCGGCTTCCACGCGGCCGGCGAACGCCGGAATGCGGCTGTCGGTGTTGCGGCCCACCAGCTGGCTGAGCGCCAGGTCACGGTCCTCGTACTGCACGCCCGTGGAGGTGGTGGCCGTGAGCATGCCGGACTCGGGCGCAAACACGTGCACCAGGTTCAGGCCGCTGTTCAGGTTCACGTTCTCGGCCTGGCCCAGAATGGCCGTGCCGGGAAGGTCGTCGTCCGCCTCGAACTGCAGCTCGCGGGGGAAGTACAGGTCGTTGCGCTGCTGGAAGTAGTCCACGCCGCCGTTGGCGGCCAGCTTCAGGGTCTGCGCCCCGCGCTGCATCAGCGTCCAGTTGAAGTTCGCCGAGCCGATGGCGCGCCACACGTTTTCGTCGTTGGTGGCGAGCGCAGCGGTCTGCGCCGGGTTGGAGTTGATGTAGTCGCTGGTGTTGGCGAACACCCCGCCGTGCTCCCGGATGTCGATGAAGCTGGGGGTGTACGACAGCGCCGAGTAGTAGCTCACGCCGGCGTTGTCGTTGCCGGTCAGGCCGCGCGACGCCACCGAGTGCGTGATGCCCGCGCCCACGGCCAGCGTGGCCCGGCTGCCGAGCGTCTGGTCCAGGTTCAGCTGCAGCGCCTGCTTGTCGTAGCCGCTGTTCTGCGCAATGCCCGGGTTGGCCTGCAGCAGCCCCGACACGAAGTAGCGGGTGGCCTCGGTGCCGCCGCTCACGCTCAGCGAGGTTTCCCGGGCCAGGTCGCGGCGGCCGAACACGGCCGACTCGTTGTCGTAGAACGCCTTCTGCGTGCCGTCGGCGTTGAAGTACTCCTGCAGGTCGGCCTTGGCCACGCCATAGTGGTCGGCGGCGGCGTCCAGCGTCCAGGTGCGGGCGCCCAGCGAGCGGCTCTGCTCAAAGTAGCCGAAGCGCTGCGACAGGCGCAGCTGCGGGCGGCCGGCCCGGCCGCGGCGGGTGGTGATGATCACCACGCCGTTGGCGGCCTTGCTGCCGTAGATCGCCGACGCCGAGGCACCCTTGAGGATCTCGATGTTGGCGATGTCATTCGGGTTGATGTCGGCGATGCGGTTCACCATCTGGTCCTGGGTGGACGAGTTGGATCCGCGGTCCGCCTGGCTGACGGCGTTCTGGCCCGAGGGGACCGAAACGTTGCTCATGATGACGCCGTCCACCACGTACAGCGGGTCGGCGCTGCCCCCGATGGACGACACGCCGCGCATGCTGATCTGCAGGCCGCCGCCCGGCGCGCCCGAGTTGGCGCTGATGTTGGCGCCGGCCACCTTGCCCTGCAGCGCGCGCTCCACGGTCTGGGCCGGGGCGCCCTGCAGGTTGTCGCCGCTCACCACGGCCACCGAGTTGGCCAGGTTCTGGCGCCGCACGGCGGTCGCCTGGCCCGTGACCACGATGGCTTCCAGGTTCAGTACGTCCTGCTGAAGCTGCACGGCCACGTCGCTCTGCCCGGCGGGCACCGACAGCGTGCGGGTGGTGAAGCCGATGCGCGACACGGAGATGGACGCGTCGCCGGCGGGCGCGGAGAGCGAGAAGCGCCCCGAGGCGTCGGTGTTCACGCCACGCTGCGTGCCGGCCAGGCGAACGCTGGCGGCGGCGATGGGTGCGCGGTCAGGGCCGGTGACGGTCCCGGTGATCTGCCGCTGCTGCGCCGACGCCTGCGCGGCTGTGGCCAGCACGAGCAGAGGCACCAGCAACGACGAAAGCAGTTTTTTCATGTGGTGTTCTGGGTTTGCGGGAATTGAAAATGGCTTTCCTGCGGAACAATGGGCCGGGTGTGGCTCCTGCGCTGGGGGTGGACCTGGGATGAAGAGCGGCGGGCCGCCGAAGGATGCCTTGGCCGGAACCCGGAGGCGGGCCCGTGCTCGTGCGGGATGCCGGAGGGCGGTCGCGAGTGCAACAACGCGAATCGCCCTCCGACTCTGACACTGGACAGCAGAGTAGCTGCGGATGGGGAGACAGAATAGAACCATTCGCCCCAAAGTGCAACAACCCCATCACGGACGCGCATCGCGCGCCGCAGGGGCGGGCGTGCCGCCGCCCCGCCGTCCATGATCACACTATCCGCGTCGCGCGGCGGGAGCATGGGTCAATTGCCCGAGCTGCCCGGGCGCAAAACATTGTGCAAGACATGAACATTATTGCGCGCCGGGACGGGGTGGCACGGGCTGTGTACGCTGGCCCGGCGTC
The DNA here is from genome assembly GCF_036387355.1 of Longimicrobium sp. GTDB lineage: Bacteria > Gemmatimonadota > Gemmatimonadetes > Longimicrobiales > Longimicrobiaceae > Longimicrobium. The sequence goes on along the minus strand of NZ_DASVTX010000079.1, from coordinate 8,999 downwards.
GCAGCGGGTGGTGCCCAACCGGAACGGGAGAGAGCGGATGCAAGTGGAGCATGAGGAGCAGAACCATCGGTTCGTGGTGCGGCTGCCGGACGGCGAGGCGGAGCTGGGCTACGCGCCGCAGGGCGCGGAGGTGCTGAACCTGCACCACACCTACGTTCCCTCCACTGCGCGGGGCCAGGGCGTGGCCGAGGTGCTGGTGAAGGGCGCGCTGGACTACGCCCGGCAGAACGGCAAGCGCGTCATTCCCACCTGCCCGTACGTGCAGGCGTGGCTGCAGAAGCATCCGGACCAGAACGACATCGTCGCGGCGGGGTGAGGGGAGGGCAGTGCCCGGTGCTCAGGAGCAAGTGCCCAGGAAAGTGCGTGAGTGCTGGGTGCGTGAGTGCTGAGTGCTGACTGCTGAGTGCGGAGTGTGCGCGCCGGACCGTCCCTCCGGGCCGAACGGCTCCCCCTCTCCCGCGGAGCGGGTGGAGGGGGCTGGGGGGAGGGGGCCTCCTTCCGCCACACCGGCACCCTCCGAACCGCACCGGACCTGCCGTTCCCGTCATCCGGAGAAAACAGAAGAGGACCACGCCCGCTGGCGTGGTCCTCTTTCTTTACTGTCATCCCGCGGCGGGAGAGGTCAGGCCCCGAGCGCCTGCAACTGCTCTTCCACCCGGCGAAAGCGGCGGGCCAGCGTAACCACGTAGCCGAACACCAGCAGCCACACGATGGCGAACGCGGCGAACAGGTGCCAGTACGCGCGCAGGGTGCGCGGCGGCTTGGGGGGCGCGGGGAGCGCGCTGGACGCCGGCGCGGTGGAGGCGGCGGCGACCGCCGGCGCCTCCACCGCCTGGGCGCGCGCGGCGCGGCCGGTGCCCAGGCCCGCCAAGGCGAACAGAAGGACGAGGATGATCCGGATGTGGCGCATGGGCCAGAGTCTCTCGGTCGGTGTCAGGCGGCGCGGAGCAGCCGCGTCGCGTCGATCCTGCGGGAAAGCCGCTCCACCACGTATCGCGCCAGGAGCAGGCAGAAGAACAGGAGCATGAACGCCAGCATGTTCACCAGCAGCGTCTGCACCATTTCCGGCGCCAGGCTGGGCCCCTCCGGCTTGAGCACCACCGGCTTGGGGTGCTGGCTGCGGAACCACTGCACGCTCATGTGGATCAGCGGAATGTCCACCGCGCCCACGATCCCCAGCACGGCCGCGAACCGCTTGCCGCGCTCCGGGTTTTCCGTGGCGCCGCGCAGGATGAAGTATCCCACGTAGATGAACCACAGCAGCAGCGTGAACGAAAGCCGCGCGTCCCACACCCACCACGCGCCCCACGCGATCCTGCCCCACAGCGGCCCCGTGGTGAGCACCGCGGTGGTAAAGATGACGCCCAGTTCCGCCGCGCACACCGCGATGGCGTCCAGCCGCTCGTCTCGCAGCCACAGGTAGCCCAGGGAGCAGAGCGCCACGATGCCGAACGCCAGGTACGCCACCAGCGCGGACGGCAGGTGCACGTAGAAGATCCGCTGCACCACCCCCATCTCGCTTTCCGTGGGCGCGTAGAAGAAGATCATCCACAGCCCCGCCACCAGCGACACCGTCGCCAGCAGCCCCAGGATCACGGACCAGCGCCGGGTGCCCGCGAGCGACCCGGTATCCATCTGCGCGTCCATTCTATTCCTCCACCACGGCGCCGAACGACGCCGTGCACACGAACAGGAACACGAGGTCAAAGGCCAGCAGCATTCGCAGGCTTCCCTGCACCTCGCCCAGCGGCCGGCCGATCAGCAGGCGCTGTGTGGCGCTGGCCGCAAAGATGACCACGGGGATCAGCAGCGGCAGCAGCAGCACGGGAAGGAGCGAATCACCCATCCGCGTGTGCGCCGCCATGGCCGAGAACAGCGTCCCCAGCGCCATGAACCCGATCGTTCCCAGCAGCACCACCAGCAGCAGCCCCAAGGCGCCCGCGCCGTAGTTCAGGCCGAAGAACAGGCCGTAGACGGGAAAGATCACCGCCTCCACCGCCAGCACCACCGCCAGGTTCGCCAGGAACTTGCCCAGGAACAGCGCCCCGCGGGGGATGGGCGACACCAGGATCCCGGTCAGCGCCTCCGAATCGCGTTCCAGGGCGAACGAGCGCCCCAGCCCCAGCGTTCCCGCGAACAGGATGGTGACCCAGAGCATGGCGCCCGCGATGGACCGGGCGCGGACGGAGGGGTCCAGGCTGAAGCTGAAGACCACCGCCACCAGCATGGCGAAGGTGGCCATGCTCACGAACCGCTCGCGGCTGCGCGTCTCCAGCAGCAGGTCCTTGCGCGCCACCGCCCAGGCGCCGGAAAGGAATCCGCTCACTGCGCCGCCGCCACGCGCTCGGTGTACACGCGCTCCCACGTGGCGGGGTCAATCGCTTCGGCGGGCTCGTCGCTCACCCAGCGCCCGCCCACCTGCACGGCCACCCGGTGCGCCTGCTCCAGCCCCTGCGACAGGTTGTGCGTCACCAGCACCACGGTGCGCCGCCCGTCCCGCAGCCGCTGCAGCACCGCGGTCAGCAGCCCGGAGGCGTGCGGGTCCAGCCCGGTGTACGGCTCGTCCAGAAACACGACCTCCGGGTCGTGCAGCAGGGTGCGGGCGAGCGCCAGCCGCTGCTGCATCCCCCGGCTGAAGCCGCGGACGGCATCGCCGCGCCGCTCCCACAGCTCCACCCCGCGCAGCGCCTCGTCCACGCGGGCGCGCCGGTCCGCCAGCCCGTACAGGCGGGCGAAGAACTCCAGGTTCTCCGCCGCGCTCAGGCCGGGGTACAGAAAGCTCTGGTGGCTCAGCAGGCCGATGCGGCGGCGCCACCCGTCCTCGCCCTCGCCGATGGGCTCGCCGGCGATGTGCACCGTGCCCCGGGTGGGGACCACCGCGCCGCACAGCATGCGCAGCAGCGTGCTCTTTCCCGCGCCGTTGGGGCCGAAGATGGTGAGGAACTCGCCCCGGCGCAGGCTGAGGTCGATGCCGCGCACGGCGTGCAGCGCGCCGTACCGCTTTTCCACCCCCCGGGCCTCCACCGCCGGTGTGTCCGCGCCCGCCGGGGGCGTGCTCACCCCAGCCGCACTCCGCACCCCGCGCAGAAGCGGCTTCGCGGCGGGTTCAGGAACCCGCAGGCGTGGCGGTCCGTCACGGCTCGGGCGCCCGGCGCCGCGGGTCCGCCGCGAAGGGCCTCCGCCGCGCGCATGGCGGCCAGCGCCTCCAGAGACAGCCGCTGCTTCTGCGCGCGGTAGTCGGGCTCGTCCAGCTTGCCGCCCAGGTAGTCGTACTCCAGCTCGCGCAGGGCGGTGAGCGTCACCCGGCGGCGCGCCTCGGCGTCCAGCACGGCGCCGGGGGCCAGGTCCGCGAGCAGCGCCTCGCGCCGCGCCACCACGGGCGCGATCACGAATCCCGCGGCGGCAAGGGCCATGAGCGCGCTGAGGAGGAGCAGCGTCATTCGTCGTCCTCCCGCTCCAGGTCGCGCAGGGCGTCGTTCAGCGAGGCCTGCTCGTCCGCGGAGAGCGCGGGGCCCGCCGCGGCCAGCGACGGCGCGCCGCCCCGCATCTGCCGCAGGCGTCCCCACAAAAAGGCCGCGCCCGCCGCCAGCCCGGCGGGGGGGAGCAGCCACGCCCACAGCCCGAAGCCGCGGCGCTCCGGCAGGGCGCGCATGTTCTCGCCGTACTGGCTCACCACCAGGCCGATCAGCTGTTCCTTGCCCGCGCCCCGGGCGGCGGCCATGTGCAGCTTCTGGCGCAGTTCGTCGGCCTGCTCGTTGGGGCACATGTCCAGCATGTGCGGGCCAAAGGGCGACTTGAGCTCGGCGATGGCCTCCACCGCGATGCGCTCGGTTTCCGGCGTGGGCACCTGCGCCGCCAGCGTGGACGCGCACAGGGCGGCGGCGAGCGCCAGGGCGCCGCGGGTGATCGCGTGCATCAGGCCTCCACCAGCGCGGGCTCGTCCACGTCCGCGATCCACGGGGCGCGGACACGGGCCTTTGCCGCCACCGGCGTGCGCGGCTCCACCCCCGGCCACAGCGCCGTCAGCGTGCCGATGGCCATGATCAGCCCGCCGATCCAGATCCACGGCACCAGCGGGTTGATGAGCACCTTGAAGGTGGCCAGCGGGCGCGGGTTGGTGCCCTGCACCACGCCGTTCAGGTCGTCCACGCCGGCCAGGATCAGGTACAGGTCCTCGTTCCACGCGCGGCGGATCCCCACCTCGCTCACCACTTCCTCGCGCTGCCGGTAGGTGCGCTTTTCCGCCGTCAGCACGCCGGCGCGGCGGCCGTCGAGCGCCACGTCCAGCGACGCGATGACCTTGGTCATGTTGGTGGCGGGGTACGACGACATGGCCTGGTACGTCAGCCGGTACGTGTGGCCGAACGGCGAAGCGATGTCCATCGTTTCCCCGGGCCGCAGCGACACCTGCTTTTCCACGTCCCACGCGCTCCCCGCGAAGCCCATGAACATGACGACGAAGCCGGCGTGCACCACGTATCCGCCATAGCGGCGGCGGTTGCGCTCCACCAGGTGCACCAGGGCGGGGAAGAACCCCTCGCCCTCGATGCGGGCGCGGGCCCGGGTTCCCTTCCAGAACTCCACCACGATGGTGGTCATGGTAAAGGAGCCCAGCGCAAAGGTGAGGATCGCGTAGGTGTTGCGCGCGCCCCCCAGCCACAGCGCCCCCGCCACGAGCGCCGCGGCGGTGAGCGGGGCGGTGAAGTTGCGGCGCAGGTTGCGCGGGCTGGCCTTGCGCCAGGCGATGACGGGGCCGATGCCCAGCAGCCCCAGCAGCAGCAGCCCCAGCGGAATGTTGACGCGGTTGAAGAAGGGCGGGCCCACCGTGATCTTCTGCCCGGAGAACCCTTCCGACACCAGCGGAAAGATGGTGCCCCACAGCACGCTGAGCATGGCCGCCACGAACACCAGGTTGTTCAGCAGGAACGCGGCTTCACGCGACAGCGCGCTTTCCAGCTGGCTTTCCGGCGCGAACGCGCCGCGGCGCCACCACACCAGCGCGGCGCTCACCAGGACGAGCGCGGACAGAAAGCCCAGGAAGATCCACGCGATGGTGGTGTTCTCGGCGAACGAGTGCACCGACTCGATCAGCCCCGACCGGGTGAGGAAGGTGGCGAAGATGCTCAGCAGGAACGTCCCCATGATCAGGAGCACGTTCCACATCTTGAGCATGCCGCGCTTTTCCTGGATCATCACGGAGTGCAGAAACGCGGTGCCGGTCAGCCAGGGGAGCAGCGAGGCGTTCTCTACCGGGTCCCAGAACCAGTAGCCGCCCCAGCCCAGCTCCACGTACGCCCACATCATCCCGAAGATGATTCCGTTGGTCAGAAAGAACCACGCGAGCAGGGTCCAGCGGCGCGTGGTGGTGATCCACCGCGTGTCCAGCCGGCCGCTCAGCAGCGCGCTCACGGCAAAGGCAAAGGGGATGGTGAAGGCGGTAAAGCCCAGGTACAGCGTGGGCGGGTGGATGGTCATCCAGTAGTTCTGCAGCTGCGGATTGAGCCCGCGGCCGTCGGCCGGGGCAAAGTCCATCAGCTGGAACGGGTTGGACGCGGCCAGCACCACCACGATGAAGAAGACGAGCACGGTCTGCACCGTGCCCACCACGTACGGCATGAACTCGCGGTTGCGGCGCCGGTTCTGGAACACGGCGATGCAGCCGAACAGGGCCAGCAGGGTGGCCCAGAACACCAGCGAGCCGGTCTGCCCGGCCCACAGCCCGGTGATCTTGTAGAAGACGGAGAGCTCGCGGTTGCTGTACCCCGCCACGTACTGGTACGCGTACTCGTTGCGCAGGAACGAGGCGATGATGGCCCCGCACGTGGTGGCGAGCAGCGCGAACAGGGCGTACGAGGACCGCTCGGCGCTCAGCACCCAGTCGCCGCGCCCCATGCGCCCGCCCGCGAACCCCATCACCGCGCCCCACGCGCCCACCAGGAGCGCCAGCCACAGGGCCACTTCGCCAATCTGCGTCACGCCTTGAAGTCCTCTTCGGAGGCTTCGTAGCGCGAGCCGCATTTGGTGAGCAGCTCCGTGGCCTGAAAGTTCCCGTCCGCCGCGTACACGCCGGTCACCACCACGTCACGGCCCTCCTTGAACGTGTCGGGGAGCGGCCCGCTGTAGTGCACGGGAAAGCTCGTCTTGCCGGATGCGATGTCGACGATGGTGAAGCGCAGGTCCAGGGTGCGCGGGTCGTACTGCACGGTTCCGGGCACCACGCGGCCGCCCACCTTTACGGCGAGCTCGCGCGAGGTGGGGTCGGCGGCCAGGCTGGCCGCCAGCTCGTCGGGAGTCCGGTAGTACACCATGGACTCCTTCATCCCGGTCGCCGCCAGATAGCCGACAACCCCGACCAGCGCCACGGCGCCGATCAGGAACTTTCTCTGCTTCTTCACGGGTGCTCCTTCAGGAAGGTGCTGCCTCCGACCGCGGAATATACCAGCGAAACAGATGCGGTGAAAGGTCTTGCGTGTGGCGGGATGCCGGAGTTGGCGTGGGGGATTTCCTGACAGCGTCGGCCAGCCGGGCGAGCCGGGTGTTCGTGGTCACGTGGCGGGGCAGCTGCGTTGGGGTGTTGTGTCGGACGGAGGGATGCCCTCCCGCGCGTGAGACGCGCGGGAGGGCACACGAGTGGGGGCGCGGATCAGGCGTCTGCCTGGACCTTACGGGGCTGCCCGCGAAGAACTGAACCCTGCATCCCCGCCCTCGGACCGGCACGGTCCGGGCGAATTGAAGAGAACAGCACCCGTGCTCGCGTTCCGGAACTGTACGGTGCACTGGTCATCCCGTGTCGTTGTTCCTCCTACGCCCCACGTGAACTCGTCTGCTCCCTGCACCCAGATCGTGTTCGCGGTACGTGTCCAGGTCTGCGCCTCGAGCGCAAGTTCGCGGAGGTTTTCACGGAACCCGACCGCTCTGAAGTGGGCTGTCGGCGAATTCCAGGAAAGAAGGGTTCCAACGCCGGTATTGACGTCCACCCTGTATACCTGCGTGCCCGCGCTCTCGTCGTTGGTGGTCCAGTCTCGACACCTCATGTACACGCGGGCGTCGAACCCTTCTCCAGACTTGAGGGAGAACCGCCCCTTCGCACCGCACGATCGCCAAGGGCGAACGACCGCGCCGCCTGTGGCCGTCTCCGCAAAAAGGTACACGGCTTCGCCGCGAGGCGAGTACGATGCATCCCAGTTCGGGGTTGTGAAGCTGGTGCCCTCGGCCCACCGGAAACACGGGTCCTGGTTCATCTCTGCGAGCCAGTCATTATAGATCCGGATCTTTGACGTGTCGCCGGTGGACATGATGCTGTCGTGGCTCGCCGGGTGCACCGATACGTATTCCTGTGTGCACTGCGGTGTTCCCGGAACCCGGGGCACCGTAATCGGGGGAAGCTGCTTGCGCAGCCCGTTCTTGTCCCAGAGTTCCAGGCGAAAGATCGTCGTTGCAGCGCCGTAGTCCCGCGAGAGACGGAGAATGGTGTCGCCATCATGCGACTTGGGCGCCCGGGAGCGCCATGTGGCGTTGCTTCCCACCGGTTCGGACTGGGCGTCCGGGGTGCTCAGGTGCCAGCCCGCCGCGGCACTCCAGCGGTAGGTGACCGGTCCCACGTTCGGCCTCCGCACATTCACCTGTTTGCCCCCGTGAAGCACATTCAGTCCGAGGGGATTGAAATCCAGGTGAAACAGTGAATCCGCCGCTGCGCTGCCCGGGTCCCGCTGCACCTTGAACGAGCCGTTCTGAATCCAGAACCGCTGTCCGCAGATGGGTGCGCCGGTGCGCCGGGCTACCAGCTGAAGAGACTCGTACACGTTCAGGAAGGGGAGGGTGCTGCCCGGAGCGACGGTCGTCCACCCGCCCCGCCGAGCCCCGTCCAGGAGCAGGTCGCGGATCTGAGCCACGGTCAGCCGCGGATCGAACGACTTGAGAAGCCCCGCCGCGCCGGCTACGTGGGGCGCCGCAAAGGAAGTCCCGCTGACCGTTGCAGCGATCCCGTTGGCATATGTCTGAACGGTGTCTCCCGGTGCGGCCAGATCGACCAGCCCCCCAAAGTTGGAGCCCGGGTTCAGTGGCACGCCGGAATTCGCCCACATGGGGCGCTGCCGACTCGTGATGTTCAGCGCAGTTCCGCGCGCCGCACCCGCGACCACCAGCACACGGGAGCCGAGGCCTGTCACGCTTCGCAGTTGGGGAAGTCCGGAGAAGCTTGCGTCCATCTGATAGTTACCCGCGGCGATCACGTACAGCGGCTGCACTCGGTACTGTGTTTCAAGCTGCTGAAGCCGCGCCGCGTACTGGGCTGCGATCCCAGCGGCGCGCTGTACATCGGCGGGCAGACCGGGCTGGGGCAGACGGTAGACCAGCACTCCTGGCGGGGCGCTCGCGGTTGCAAGGCTATCGATGAACCCGACGCTCACGGAAAGATTGATTACATGAACCGAATCTCTGAACGCTTGCTCGAGCGCACCGCTGATGCCTGCGCTGGTGGTAGTCACGCGACCGTGCCACATCAGGCCGGCGATTTCCGTGCTGTCGTTTGTACGGTTGGAAATGATGTTACCGACCCATTGCGCGTGCTGTGGGTCAGTGTCAATGACCGCCACGCGCGCGCTATCGTTCCCGATCTCGCAGCCCCAGCCAAACGGTGCGCCGATGGCCTCGGGCGCCCAATTGCTTCCACCAGCACTGTCCGCCGAGAGCGCCCAGTCACCTCTTCCCCATCCGGGACCGTCGTTAGGCCGGAGATAGGCCGGGATCATTCCCTGCGTCAGAATGTCGGGACTTGCCAACCTGACGTGTGGAAGCGCTGAAAGGCTGTCGATCACCGCCCAGAGTGCATCACCGGTAGTCGTGGGCACCAGGACATAATAGAAGCCGCCTCCACCACCTCCCCCGATCACGCGTCCGTTGACCATGTCCACGGCGGATTGGCGATCCTCCAGCGTCGCGGACGGGTGGAAGTAGAGTTCTACGATGTTGCGAGGATACGGGCCCGACATCCGGGGATG
>NZ_DASVTX010000078.1:0-8911 GCF_036387355.1 Longimicrobium sp. | reverse complement strand
CCCTCCCCCAGTCTGTTTTGGGGGAGGGTGGGCGAGTAATGCGAGCCCGGGTGGGGGCCGCCGTGGTGCCCGCAATGGCGCCTGCTTGTCCCCCGGTCAGTGGAAGGCTCGATCGTGGACGCGGCAGCGGCCACGAGTCGGGGCTTACCGCTTCTGGAGCGGCGGATTCATCCGCTCAGGGGGCGCCTCGGACCCGCGCGGAACTCATCGTCCGCGCACGCGCAGCCTCACAGCAGTACCGTGAGGCTTCCAGCCGTTGTTGCGGCGAGTTCACTCGCTCAGGACATCGACCGCGGCGCCAACATCCGCCCTCGCGCGCCGGCCATCCCGCCGCGTGCGGGTGAAGTCTCCCCGTCTGTTTGGGGAGACTTTCCGTCGTTGTTGCGGCGAATTCATTCGCTCAGCGCGGCCGGCTCAGGGTGGTCCGGTGGTGCCGGCCCGGGTGGAGGCCCGCCCGATGACCTACCGTCGGCTGAATCATCGCCGGCGCACCGAACCGCGGGTACGGTGTATGCTTGTACGAACCTTGGACAACAAGACCGTGATCGCCCGAAACAGCCCGAAATCCGCCGCCAAACCGGCGTTGACAGGCCGCGCGGGTCCGTCTATGTTGGCGCCACCGCCGGCCCGTCCAAAAACCACGCGTGCCGCGGCCCGACTTCACTTATGCATCGGCCTGAAGATGATTGACAAGATCACGGTGGTAGGGGCGGGCAACGTGGGCGCCACGGCGGCCCAGCGCGTCGCCGAAAAGGAGCTCGCGCGCGAGGTCGTTCTCATCGACATCGCCGAGGGCATTCCCCAGGGCAAGGGGCTGGACCAGTGGGAGTCCGCTCCCATCGAGGGCTTCGACACCCGCGTCACCGGCAGCAACGGCTACGAGGAGTCCGCCGGCTCCGGCATCTACATCGTGACCGCCGGCATTGCCCGCAAGCCGGGGATGAGCCGCGACGACCTGCTGACCACCAACGCCGGCATCGTGCGCAGCGTGGCCGAGAACATCGCCCGCGTGTCGCCCAACGCCATCATCATCATGGTCAGCAACCCGCTGGACGTGATGTGCTACGTGGCCATGAAGGCCAGCGGCTTTCCCCGCGAGCGCGTCATCGGCATGGCGGGCGTGCTGGACACCGGCCGCTACCGCTCGTTCCTGGCCGAGGCCATCGACGTGTCCGTCGAGGACATTCAGGCCATGGTGCTGGGCGGCCACGGCGACACCATGGTGCCGCTCATCAGCTACACCACGGTCAGCGGCATCCCCATCACGCAGCTGATCGACCGGGAGCGGCTGGACGCCATCGTGGACCGCGCGCGCAACGGCGGCGCCGAGATCGTCAAGTACCTCAAGACGGGCTCCGCGTACTACGCCCCCAGCAGCGGCGCGGTGCAGATGGCCGAAGCCATCGTCAAGGACAAGAAGCGCATTCTTCCCTGCGCCGCGTGGCTGCAGGGCGAGTACGGCATGAAGGACCTGTTCCTGGGCGTGCCCTGCAAGCTGGGCCGCAACGGGCTGGAGCAGATCGTGGAAGTGACGCTGACGGACGAGGAAAAGGCGGCGCTGCGCAAGTCGGCGGACGCCGTTCTGGAGCCGATGGCGCTGGTCTGACGGAGCGTTTTCCCCGCGCCGCGCCCACCCGGGCGCGGCGCGACTTGCAGCACCCCACCGGGCGGGCGCATCCGCCCCGGACGGAGCACCGAAAATGGCGACCGAATACCGAGCCAGATCCTTCAGCCAGGGGCTGCGCTACAAGGGCAATGCCGGGATGTGGACCTGGCTGCTGCACCGCGTGACCGGCCTGGGCATTCTTCTGTTCCTCATCATCCACGTGGTGGACACGGCCCTGGTCGTGATCCGCCCCGACTGGTACGACCACGCGCTGAACCTGTACCGCCACCCGCTGTTCCGCGTGGCGGAGCTGGGGATCTTCTTCGCGGTGCTGTTCCACGCCTTCAACGGCCTGCGCATCATCATCCAGGACTTCTGGCCCATCGCCATGCTGCACCAGCGCCGCCTGGCGCTGGTGGCCATCGGCATGACGGCCGTGCTGATGCTGCCGGTGACCTGGCTCATGCTGGCCCCGCTCTTTGGCCTGGCCGAGGAGCCCGGCGCCGAGCGGCACCGCCAGCGGCAGATGGAGCGCGGCGTGAACGTGGAAGCGGCCGCCGCGCCGGCGCCCGTGGCCCCCGTGAGCCTGGAGGGCGGGCGATGAGCACCACGGAAATTCACGTCGAGGACACCGGCCGCGGCGAGCGGCGCCCCGGCGGCGGCTTTCAGGCGCCCGAGGGGGCGCTGCAGAAGAAGGGCAAGTTCGAGCTGTACTCCTGGCTCTTCATGCGGCTGTCCGGGCTGGCGCTCATCTTCATGTCGCTCTACCACCTGGTGTGGTGGAACCTCATGGTGGGGGTGGAGCACCTGAGCGCCGAGCTGGTGCTGGCGCGGTGGAACAACCCGCTCTGGCGCACGTTCAACATCGGCCTGGCCACCTTTGCCCTGCTGCACGGGGTGAACGGCGCGCGCTACTCGGTAGAGGACTACATCCGCGCGCCCGGCAAGCGGAAGGCCGCCAAGATGGTGCTGTACGCCATCGTGGGCATCACGCTGCTGTGGGGCGTCTTTGCGCTGCTGACCTTTGACTTCACCCGCGGCCTGCGGTCATGATCCATACACACACGTACGACGCGCTGGTGGTGGGCGGGGGCGGGGCGGGGATGATGAGCGCCATCTACCTGTCGCGCACGCCCGGCCTGCGCACGGCCGTCATTTCCAAGCTGTACCCCACCCGCTCGCACACCGGGGCGGCGCAGGGCGGCGTCTGCGCGGCGCTGGCCAACCTGGAAGAAGACCATCCGGAGTGGCACGCCTTCGACACCGTAAAGGGCAGCGACTACCTGGGCGACCAGGACGCCATCGCGGCGATGTGCGAGGAAGCCATTCCCGTCATCATCGAGCTGGAGCACATGGGGCTCCCGTTCAGCCGCACGCCGGACGGCAAGATCGCGCAGCGCCCCTTTGGCGGGCACACGCACCACTTCGGGCAGGGCCCCGTGCGCCGCAGCTGCTACGCGGCCGACCGCACCGGGCACATGATTTTGCAGACGCTCTACCAGAACTGCATCAAGCAGGGGGTGGAGTTCTACGACGAGTTCCAGGTGCTCGACATCATCACCGCCGACGACGGGCGCTGCTGCGGCTGCGTGGCGTACGAGGTGGCGACGGGCGACCTGCACGTGTTTCACGCCAAGGCGGTGGAGTTCGCCACCGGCGGCTTCGGGCGGGTGTGGTCCATCACCTCCAACGCGCACGCCAACACGGGTGACGGGGTGGCGATCGCGCTGCGGCGCGGCATCCCGCTGGAGGACATGGAGTTCTACCAGTTCCACCCCACGGGCATCTACCGCCTGGGGATCCTGATTACCGAGGGCGTGCGCGGCGAAGGCGGCATTCTGCGCAACGACCACGGCGAGCGGTTCATGGAGCGCTACGCGCCTACCATGAAGGACCTGGCCAGCCGCGACGTGGTGGCCCGCGCCATCAGCAAGGAAATCCGCGAGGGGCGCGGCATCAACGGCAAGAAGTACGTGTACCTCGACGCCACGCACCTGGGCGCCGACGTCATCGAAAACAAGCTGCCCGACATCGCCGACTTCTGCCGCACGTACCTGGGCATCGATCCGGTCAAGCAGCCCATGCCCATTCAGCCCACGGCGCACTACGCCATGGGCGGCATTCCCACCGACGCGCAGTGCCGGGTGATCTCCGACGCGCAGAACACGGTGCTGGCGGGGCTGTACGCGGCGGGCGAGACGGCGTGCGTGAGCGTGCACGGGGCCAACCGGCTGGGCACCAACTCGCTGCTGGACCTCGTCGTCTTCGGCCGGCGCGGCGGCATCGCCATGGCGGAGTACTGCGCCAAGGCCGACCTGCCCAAGCTGCCGAAGAACCCCGAGGACTTCGCGCGCGAGCAGCTGGAGCGCATCCGCGGCGTGCCCAAGGGCGAGCCCGCGGCGCGCCTGCGCGAGGAGATGCAGGACGTGATGCAGGACGACGTCGGCATCTACCGCACCAACGAAGGCATGGCGAATGCCCTGGCCAAGGTGCGCGAGCTCAAGCAGCGCTTTGCCGGCGTGAGCATCGTGGACAAGGGAACGCGGTTCAACACCGACCTGCTGGAGGCGTGGGAGCTCGCCAACCTGCTGGACCTGGCCGAGGTGACGGCGCTGAGCGCCCTGAACCGCACGGAAAGCCGGGGCGCGCACATGCGCGAGGACTACGAGACGCGCGATGACGTGAACTGGCTCAAGCACACGTTCGTGACCCAGCGGAACGGGGAGATGGAGATCACCTACAAGCCGGTGACCATCACCCAGTTCCAGCCCAAGGAGAGGGTGTACTGATGGCCGCTCCCACGACGCAGTCCCGGGCTCCGGTTGCCGGCGGCGCCGCTTCGGTGCGCGCCGCCGCCAAGGCGGGCGCCACCACCCGGGTGACGCTGCGCATCTTTCGCTTCAACCCCGACACGGACGCCAAGCCCGTGTACCGGGAGTACACGGTGGATGCCGACCCCACGGACCGGGTGCTGGACGCGCTGAACCAGGTGAAGTGGTACGAGGACGGCACGCTGACCTACCGCCGCAGCTGCGCCCACGGCATCTGCGGGTCCGACGCCATGCGCATCAACGGGGTGAACCGGCTGGCGTGCAAGGTGTTGATCCGCGACGTCGGCAGCAGCGTCACCATCGAGCCGCTGATGGGGTTTCGGGTGATCAAGGACATGGTGGTGGACATGGAGCCGTTCTTTGCCCAGTTCCGCTCCGTGATGCCGTACCTGATCAACGACAACCCGGTGCCCGCGGACGGCCGCGAGCGCCGGCAGACGGTTGTGGACCGCGAGCGCTTCGATGACACGACGAAGTGCATTCTGTGCGCGGCCTGCACCACCAGCTGCCCCAGCTTCTGGGCCGACGAGAACTTCGTGGGCCCGGCGGCGATCGTGAACGCGCACCGCTTCATCTTCGACTCGCGCGACGAGTCGAGCGACGAGCGGCTGGAGATTCTGAACGACCGGGAAGGCGTGTGGCGCTGCCGCACGATCTTTAACTGCACCGAGGCGTGCCCCCGCGAGATCCGCATCACCAAGGCCATCGGCGAGGTGAAGCAGGCCATCCTGAAAGGCGGCGCCGCCAACGTCACCATCCGTCAGCCCGCCTCAGCGCACGCCGCCGGCTGATCGGCGGTTGGCTGTAAGAAGCACGACAGACCGGCCCCGCGGCGTCCTCGCCGCGGGGCCGGTTTTTGCTCGTCTCCAACCACCGGCCCACGGCCGCACGCCACGGCCGAGCGGCAGGGCTCTCGTCCCGCACGCCGATGGACATCAAGACGGATGGCGGCCGGAGTCCTGAACAACGAGTTAGGCCGCTGAGCAAGCATTGCGGCAGCCGCAGGTGATCTCTCCTGCGGCTGCCGTGTGTTTCCTCCTGGTCTGTCTCAGGCGGCGAGTCGTCGCACAACCTCTCTCGCGCCCTTCCGGTATACCGTGAGGCACACCAGCTCATCGTTCGGGTCGCGCACCTCCCACCAGCGGCTGTGCTCCTGCTTGATGATGGTGTAAGCCGGCTTTTCAGCGGCGGGCGCGGGATCCTTCGGCTTCCGTGGCATCGTGGACTCCATCCTCTTGACCCGGGCCGTCCAGCAGGGCAGCTTTGGTGAGCGGGCGGCCTTTGGGTCGGTTCGCACCAGGCGGGTGTGTCGGTGCTCTTGATCGGGAGCCGATGCACCCGCCTTGCTGTTGTGCCCTGCTGGATGTAAATATATCATGCTGACATCGTGTTTGTCAACACACACTGCTGACACTCGCAATGGATTTCCGAACTGCGGTCAACGTCCTGGGGCGCCAAGTCACCACAGTTGAGATTGCTGAGGCGGCCGGGATGTCCCCCTCCACTATTCGGCAAGCTCGACTGCAGGAGGGAGCGCCTGGCTATCGGACGCCCCCGAAAGGATGGCACGCGGCTATTATCAAGCTTGCGGAAGAGCGGAGGGATGAACTCGACCGGTTGATCGAGATTCTGAAACGAGGCTCAACGAAACTTTAGCTCGCTCCGGCAGGCGCCCAAATCCGCACGCGGCCTAACAATCGGCTGCAGCGGATGCGGGGCCTTGCATGCTTTCGGCGCGATGAGAGTCTTGCGCGCCGGCCCCGCACCCCTGACCCTTGGGTCGTTAGGCCCTCCGGTCCGCTGCACCACGCGAGTGATGCGCAGGGTGCCCGGGTGTCCCAATCGGCCGCCGCACGCTTCCCTGTGTTCATAGTGCTGGGACCCATTGTGATGCGCTGAGTTTCCCGACCGGCTGATTGAACCCGCGCCGCTGCGCGGCATTCACCGACGTCGAGCCGCACTTCACGTCGGCGGCCAATTCAACCCGGGGGTGTTTGGTGACAACAGCACGACGTTTTCTCATATTCTACGACGCCAATGCGCAAGCCGCTGTTGACCTGTACCTCGCTACGTTCCCGGATTCCCACTCGGTAGGAGCGGACCGAGATGCTGTTACAGCGTTGCCTCGAAATCTTAACCGGACACTAGTGCCTCAGCCCATATGCACCCAATGAAGAATATGAAGCCATGACCAGCACCCAACAACGCGCCGAACTGCAACGCCAGATCTGGGCGATCGCCAACGAGGTCCGCGGCGCCGTCGATGGCTGGGATTTCAAGCAGTACGTGCTCGGCGCGCTGTTCTACCGCTTCATCAGCGAGAACTTCGCGGCCTACATCGAAGCCGGCGACGACAGCATCCGCTACGCCGAGCTGGACGACAGCGTGATCACGGCCGAGATCGAGGACGACGCGATCAAGACGAAGGGCTACTTCATCTACCCCAGCCAGCTGTTCGCTAACGTGGTTGCGAAGGCGCACGGCAACGAGAAGCTGAACACCGACCTGGCCGCCATCTTCGCCGCTATCGAAGCCTCGGCCAACGGCTACCCTTCCGAGCACGACATCAAGGGCCTCTTTGCCGACTTCGACACCACCAGCAACCGCTTGGGCAACACCGTCAAGGACAAGAACACGCGCCTGACCGCCGTGCTCAAGGGGGTGGCCGAGCTGAACTTCGGCCGGTTCGATGCCGCCCATATCGACCTGTTCGGAGACGCGTACGAGTTCCTAATCTCCAACTACGCCGCCAATGCCGGCAAGTCCGGCGGCGAGTTCTTCACCCCGCAGCACGTGTCCAAGCTGATCGCCCGGCTGGCCATGCACGGCCAGGCCAGCGTCAACAAGATCTACGACCCGGCCTGCGGCTCCGGCTCGCTGCTGCTGCAGGCCAAGAAGCATTTCGACGCCCACGTCATCGAGGACGGGTTCTTCGGCCAGGAGATCAACCACACGACGTACAACCTGGCGCGGATGAACCTGTTCCTGCACAACATCAACTACGACAAGTTCAACATCCAGCTGGGCAACACCCTCACCGACCCGCACTTCGGCGGCGACAAGCCCTTCGATGCCATCGTCTCCAACCCGCCGTACTCGGTGAAGTGGATCGGCAGCGACGACCCCACGCTGATCAACGACGAGCGCTTCGCCCCGGCCGGCGTGCTGGCGCCCAAGTCCAAGGCCGACTTCGCCTTCGTGCTGCACGCGCTCAGCTACCTCTCCAGCAAGGGCCGCGCGGCCATCGTATGCTTTCCCGGCATCTTCTACCGCGGCGGCGCCGAGCAGAAGATCCGCCAGTACCTGGTGGACAACAACTACGTGGAAACGGTGATCGCGCTGGCGCCCAACCTGTTCTACGGCACCACCATCGCCGTCAACATCCTGGTGCTGGCCAAGAACAAGACCGACACCCGCACCCAGTTCATCGACGCCAGCGGGCTGTTCAGGAAGGAGACCAACAACAACGTGCTGCTGGACACGCACATCGACCGGATCATGGATGTGTTCGACAGCAAGGCCGACGTCGATCACTTCGCTCGCTCGGTGTCGCTGGATGGCATCGCCGGCCACGACTACAACCTGTCGGTGAGCAGCTATGTGGAAGCGCGGGACACCCGTGAGGCGGTGGACATCGCCGCGGTCAATGCCGGGCTGAAGACGACCGTGACCCGCATTGACGAGCTGCGCCGCGAGATCGACGCCATCGTCGCCGAGATCGAGGGCGTGGAGGCGGCGGGATGAGCGGGAGGAACTATCTGGACCGGCTGCTGGATGGGGTGGCGGTGGAGTGGAAGGCGCTGGGGGAAGTACTTGTCCGAACTAAAGGAACAAAGATTACCGCTGGGCAGATGAAGGAGCTTCACAAAGACGGCGCACCAGTAAAGATCTTTGCCGGCGGGAAGACGGTTGCATTCGTTGATCTTGAGGACATCCCAGCAGGTGAAGTGAATCGCGAACCGTCAGTCATCGTCAAGTCTCGTGGAGTTATTGAGTTCGCGTATTATGACAAGCCGTTCTCCCACAAGAGCGAAATGTGGTCCTACTACTCGAACAGCGCTGCGATCAATATCAAGTTTGTTTACCATTTTCTGAAATTGAATGAGCCGCACTTTCAGAACATTGGTGGCAAAATGCAAATGCCACAAATCGCAATCCCCGACACTGACAAATTCCCTGTCCCCATTCCTTGCCCGGACAACCCACAGAAATCGCTGGCGATCCAGGCCGAAATCGTCCGCATCCTGGACGCCTTTACCGAACTGACCGCCGAGCTGACCGCCGAACTGACCGCCGAACTGACCGCCCGCAAGGTACAGTACAACCACTACCGCGACCAGTTGCTGCGGTTTGAAGACGGGGAAGTGGAGTGGAAGGCGCTGGGGGAGATTGGCGAGTTCATTCGCGGCAAGCGCTTCACCAAGGCGGACTACGTAAAGGCTGGCATCGGTGCTATCCATTACGGCGAGATCTA
>NZ_DASVTX010000077.1:0-9883 GCF_036387355.1 Longimicrobium sp. | reverse complement strand
CAGGCGCCCGCGGCGGCCGGGGGCGGAATCTTGGCCACCAGGCGGATGGACGCGGTGAGCGCCTCCAGCTGAAAGTGCGGCCGCAGAAACACGGTGGCGTTGTACGCGCCCAGCTGCCCGGGCACCTCGGTGACGTCGATGCGGGCCTCGCGCAGCGGGTACCGCGCCTTGGCCTGCTGCGGCGCGTCGTCGTTCAGCAGCACGTAGTCGGCGATCCAGCTGTTGAGCGCCTTTTCGATCCCGGCGCGGGTCTGGAACGTTCCCACCTTCTGCCGGCCGATCTGCTTGATGTAGTGCGCGAACCGCGAGGCGGCGAGCACGTACGGGAGCAGCGCCGACGCCTGCGCGTTCTCGCTGGCGGCCGGGTTGGTGTACGTCACCGGCTTCTGCGTGGTGGCGCCGCCGAAGAAGCAGGCGCTGTTGGTTCCCTTCTGGTAGCAGAGGGCGATGAAGCCCAGGTCGTTCAGCTCCTTTTCGCGGCGGTCGGTGATGGACACCTCCGTGGGGATCTTGGCGGTCGTGTCGCCGGCCGGCGTGGTGAAGGTGTAGAGCGGAAGCCCGTCTACCATCCCGCCGCCGTCGCCCATGCCGCGGATGGCGGCGCACCAGCCGTAGAGCGAAAAGGCCGCGGTGATGCGCTGGCCCAGCGCCCAGGCGCCGGTGCCCCACAGGAACTGCGTGTGCGTGGCGCCGTCCACCGTTTCCTCGAAGTCCATTCCCTCCACGGGCGAGGTCTTGGCGCCGTAGGGCAGCCGCATCATCACGCGCGGCATCACCAGCGACAGGTAGCGCGAGTCTTCCGACTTCCGGAACGCGTTCCACGGCGCCAGGTCGATGGCCTCGAAGATCTTGCTGAGGTCGCGCGGAATGGGAAGCCGCTGAAAGTCCGTCCACCCCGGGTCGAAGAGGCGGGGGCTCGCCGCGGCGATCATGGGGGCGTGCGCCGCCGCCGCCACCCCCGACAGCCGGGCCGCCAGGTCGGCGTCCATGGGCGAGCGGTCGAACTCGTAGTCGAACAGCAGGCAGCTGTACGGGTTGCCGCCAAAGGTGCCGTACTCTTCTTCGTACAGCTTCTTGAACAGGGCGCTCTGGTCGAAGTCGATGGCCTTGTTCAGGTCGTCCCGCAGCTCGTCCGTGGTGGCGGACAGCACCCTCAGCTTGAGCAGCGGGCCGGTGTCGCTGTTCATCACCAGCTGATTCAGCCCGCGCCAGCTCGCTTCCAGCTTCTGAAAGTCGGGGTGGTGCAGCACGTCGCTCACCATGGCGCTCAGCAGCAGGTCCAGCTCGGCGATGCGCGTGTTGATGCCGGCCGCCAGGGGCTGGCCCGCGGTGAAGCTGATGTTGCCGGCGAGCAGTTCGTCGATGAATGCCTGGTTGCGCTCGCTGGCGCGGGCGGCGGCGTCGTCGCCCACGATGGGCGCGTTGAAGGCGATGGTGCCCGGCGCGCCGCCCGTGGTGGGCGCGGCCGGCGCAAGAATGGTTGCTGCGTTGTTGCTCATGACTCCTGGTACTCCCGGGGATGGGTGGGTTGAGGGTCCGGCCGGCGGAGCGTCAGGACGCGGCGGGCGGGTTCAGAACGGCGACGGTGCTGAAGAAGCCGGGGATCGCGCCGAAGTCCGAAGCCACCGGGCCGACCGCCGTGTTCGCGGTGGTGATGGCCGTGGCGGCGTCCTTGTTCGCCTGCTTCTCCGCGTCGGCCGGCGTCCACCCGCCCACGGTCGTCTTGAGCGCCGTGATTCCGCTGGTGATGAGGGTGGTCACCTTGCCGGCTTCCGTGGCCAGGGTCTGCGCCTTGGTGGTGGCGTCCGCCAGCTTGGCGGCGTCCGCCGGGGCTGCCTTGGCGAGGGGGATGGCGGCCGTGAGGCCGGCCTTGGCCTTGTCGTACGGCGTGCCGCTCGCCAGCGCGTCCGTGACGGCCTTCTTCAGCGCGGCCGTCGTGGTGGCGGCCGCGTCCGCCGCCGTGACGGCGTCCGCCGCGAGCCCGAAGGCGGTCGACGCATCGTTCAGGGCCTTGTCGGCGACGGTCACCTTGGCGGTGACGCCGTCGAAGCAGGCCGTGGTGGCCTGGGTCCGCAGCGTGCTGTCCAGGTCGGCGCTGGTGCCCAGCGACGCCATAAGGGTGGAAAGCTGCTGCCGCAGCGTCATCACCGCCTTCAGGTCCGGGACGTGGTCGATGACCTGCAGCGGCCCGAAGTCCTCCATGCTCCGGAACGGCAGGCCGGTGATGGCCAGCGTGTTCGTGCCGTCCTTGATGGCGGACGTGCCCGTCGTGTCACGCTGGATAGTGCGCTTGGGCACGTCCTTGAGCGTGAGGGTGGGAGCCAGCCCCGCCATCACCGCGCCGAAGTTGTCGCGGTCCGTTTCCACGAAGCGGCGCTCGGGCATGGCGTCGTCCTGCACCGTGTTGCCCGCCAGGTCGCTGATCACCCCCACGATGAAGGGGATCTCCAGCTTGGCGCTGGAACCCAGCGTTTCCACGTCGTACGTGATCTGCACCCGCGGGGGGCGGTTGCGGCTCAGCCAGTGCTGCCTCTCGTTGGCGTCCATCTTCTCCTCTTTTCGTCCGATAAGGACAGGGGTGGGGGACGAATCCGGCCCGGCTGGCGGGATGCGTCTTTTTTGGCGCCGGCCCGATGCCGGCGCCGGAACGTCAGCGCCGCGGCTCCACGAGCCCCAGCAGCTTGCGCAGCGAGTTCAGGTCGTACCCTTCGCCGGCCAGCTCCACCAGCAGCTCGGCCAGGTCCATCTGCCCCCACGCCACGGCGCGGCGCACCAGGTGCGGGGTGGGGCTGTGCGGCTCGGTGCGGGCCAGAAAGGAGGCCGCCGCCTCCAGCATCCGGTACGCCTCGGCGCGGCTCCCCACGGGGTGGCGCGGGTCCGGCCCGGCGGGGGCCTGCGCCTCCGGCTCGGGCGGCGGGGGCTCGGCTTCCGGCCGGCGGGCCAGGAGCGCGTGCACCCACGGGTGGATCTCCACCAGGGTGTCGCGGGTGCGCGCCAGGGTGGGCGGCGCGTTTCCGCCCTCCTTGCGCAGCGCGGCCTGAAAGGCGTCCACGGCGCCCAGCGCCTGCGACAGGTCGTGCTCGGCCGCGGCGTAGAAGGCGCGCGGGGTGCGCTGGGCCGCGTCCTGAATGCGCGCGCGGGTCACCTCGTCGGGCGCGGGGCGCTCGCCGGGGTGCTGGCGGCGGGCGGCCTCGCGGTGGGCCGCGGCGCGCCAGTCGTTCCACCCGTACGCCTCGTCCTGCCCCCCGGCGGGGCGGGTGATGGCGACGCGGCGCAGGGCGTCGGGAAGGTGCGCGTTCACCCAGTCCACCGCGGCGGCGCCGCGCTCCGGCTCGTCCTGCCCCGCGCCCGCCTCCCACAGCGCGTGCAGCAGGCGGATTCCGTCGCGCGCGCCCGCGAAGCCGTACAGGTGCACCCACGACTCGGCCAGCATCGCCCCGGCGTGCGGGTCCTTGCTGCGCGTGGCCAGCGCGTCGCAGGCCCCCCGCGCCACGCCCGGCCAGTCGGCGCGCTTCAGTTCCGTTTCCCAGATCCCCCGCGGCAGCGTGGGGTCGTCTTCGCGGCGGGCCTCGCGAAGCAGGGCCAGGGTGCCGTCCGCGGACAGGCTCACCTGCCGCTCGGCGGGGATGGGCGCCAGCACGGCCTGCAGCGTCTCGGCAAAAGGCGGCGCCTGAGTGGCGGTGACGCTCATGACGGGTGCGATGCGGGGTCGGGAGTCACGCCCGGATCCGCCGGCGCGGGCGGCTGCGGCGCGGCGGCGATGGGGATGCACAGCATCAGCCGGCGCGGGCCGCGGGAGGGGGCGCACGCCACGGGCGGCAGCACCTGCAGCCGTTCACCGGGAATGACGAACCGCCGGTCCACGGCCACGCGGAAGTACACGCGCCCGTCGGCCGCCGGGAGCCCCGGCGGCGCGGCGATCACTTCGCGCGGGGCGCCCGGCCCCTCGCCCGCGGCCAGCGCCGGCATGCGCGAGGCGCTGGCGATGCGCGCCCGCGCCACCCACGCGGCCAGCTCGCGCCCGGTGAGGCCGCGCGGGGCCACGGCGCCCACCAGCAGCTCCGCCCGGTCCTTCCACGCGGGGCGGGGAAGAAGGCGAAACGCGCCGCGCCGGTGGCGGAAGGCGAACAGGAACCACGCGTCCTGCACCTCGTCCAGCGCCGTTTCGCAGAAGTCCAGCACGGCGCCCAGCGAGCGGTGCGGGTCGTCGTGGTCGTAGGCGGGAAAGAGCGGGGCGGGGACGCCGGGCCCCACCGGCCCCAGCTGCCCGGCGAAGTCGCACAGGGCCAGGTGCACCTCGCGCGGGTGCGCCACCCCGGAGTGCACCAGCGCCTCCAGCCGGGGAAGGGCGGCCGTCACCGCGGCCAGCCCGGCCTGCGCCGCCGCCGCCCGCTGCGCGTCTCCCGCGGCGCGGCCCCTGCGGACGGCACGCGCCAGCGACACCGCCCGCCCCCGCGCCGTGCACGCCA
This sequence comes from Longimicrobium sp., assembly GCF_036387355.1. Classification (GTDB taxonomy): domain Bacteria; phylum Gemmatimonadota; class Gemmatimonadetes; order Longimicrobiales; family Longimicrobiaceae; genus Longimicrobium. Next base: position 5,414 of record NZ_DASVTX010000077.1, on the reverse strand, counting down.
GGTCGGCGCAGCGCTCCGTCAGCGGCAGCCCGGTGGCGAGCGCCAGCAGCGGCGGCGCGGCGTCGTCCAGCACGAATCCGGCGGCGGTGCGGCGGATGCGCGCCAGGGGGAAAGACACCCATCCGCGCGGCCGCTGGGCCGAGACCACGAGGGTGAGCCGCGGCCGCATCCGCGCGACTTCCACCGCGCCACCCGTCCCCAAATCATCCTCCACCGTCTCCCCCGGCGTGCACTCCCACCGGGCCGGCGTCCCCGCCGCCGGCGCCGACGCGCGCGGGCGGACGGCCAGGTGCACGGTCAGCACGCCGCGCCGCGCGGACGCGGCGAACGGCTTCAGGTCGATCCGCAGCTCCGGATCGGTCCCGGCCTGGTAGCGGACGACGAGGCCGTCGGGCATCACCGCCTCCAGCTGCTGGATGCCCAGGACGCCGTCCGCCAGGGCGGGGCAGTCGATGGCCAGGCGCCGCACGCCCCAGTGCCAGGGCGCCAGCGCGGCCAGGTGGTAGCCCAGCGCCGCCTCCGCCTGCAGCGCGGACTGCTGAAAGTGCTGCGGCGCCAGCATCATCCCCTCGTACCAGGCCACCGGGTCGGGCACGGTGCCGTAGCGCGTGGTCTGGCCCGGGCCGGGGCCGGGGCGGCAGCCTTCGCCCGGGGGGATGGGCGTGGCCGGGGTGCGGGCGGGGGGGCAGCCGAAGCCGCCGGCGGGGCGCGTGGTCATGGCACCATCGTGGTGGTCTGGCCCGGCGAGGCGATGGTGATGACGCCGGCCCAGGCACACATCAGGGTGGACGAGGCGTTCAGCGTGGGCAGGCCGCCCACCAGCACCGTGGGCGAGCCCGTGATCCAGGGCGCCGGGGTGACGGGAACGCAGGGTTGCGGAGTCAGGACGCCGAAGGCCGCGGCCGTCGCGGCGGCCACCATCGGGTTCGCCAGGGAAATGCAGGTGCCGAACGGCGGCACGTTCACCATCGGCGCGTGGTCCATGATGGTGGCGGCCGGCGTGCCGGTGGTCACCCGGTTGGCGGGAAGCACCACCAGTTGGCTCGGCGCCGCGCCGAAGCTGCAGGAAAGGGTGGCGCCCATGCAGGTCTGCAGGCTCATCGGGGTTTCTGGCTCGGGTCGGGGCCGCTCGCGGGCAAAAGATCGTGTTCGCCGTTCGGCGGATCGGGGACGGCGCGGGGCTGTTCCGCCCATTCGGCGCGCCGGGTCAGGCGCGCCAGCACCTGCAGCATCCACAGGAACAACCACCACCGGGCGCGCTCCCCGGCTTGGGTTTCGTTTCCGTCCGCAGATTCGTCGTCGAACCGCGGGATGGAGATTGTCCCGTCCGGCTGCGAGCCGCTTTCCGTCGTCTCGCCCGTGGCGGATTCGGAATCGATCGCGATCGGGTGACCGGTGCGGGGCGCCTGGCCGCCGTTGCCGGCACCGTCCATCGTCCGTGGAGCGATCGCGATCGGCGGATCGAATGCGGCCGGCTGCCAGGCGAAACGGGGCCCGTCGAAGATCTGCGGCGCGATGAGCAGAGGCGCGTCCCGGTCGCGCGGTGCGGTCATCCTGCCTGATCGCGGCGGGACGGCACCCGGTCCATCTCCGGAGGCGGCGTGCGGCTCGTCATCCGCCGCGCCGGGCAGATCGAGCGGCGGGCGGCGATCAACCGCGGCCGGCGCGTCGAGGGGATGAAGGGCATCCAGCGCGGCCTCATCCGCGACGCGATCCGCGCTTCGCCGCGGATTCGCATCCGCCGGGCGCGGTCCATCCACAGCCGCCCCGTGCCGTCGATCCGCATCCGCCAGGGACGCCGGGTGCACCGCGTCTTCATCCACCGGAGCGGCGGGGACGGGAGGGGCGGGGCCGTCCGCGGCGGTCCAGAGGCAGAGGACAGAGAAGACCGGGACGCCCTGGCGGAACCAGGTGCGCTGCTGCTGCCGCCCGTCCGGCGCGAAGCTGTCCAGCGCGCCGTCCGGCACCCCGGCGCGGTAGCCGGCACGGGAGCGCATGGTGCCGCCGGGCCAGAACTCCGTCGCCGTCCCCTCCTGCACCCCGGCGCGGAATTCCGCCGTGCGCGCCACGCCGCCGCCCTCGAAGTACCACGCCGGAACGCCTTCGATGTGGTCCGCGGCCCAGGGCACCACGGCCGCCGTGCTTCCGTCCGGGTGCCAGGAGGTGCTCACGCCATGGCGGATTCCGGCCACGTACCGCACCGCCTCGCGCCGCACTCCATCTTCCCAGCGTTCCGCCGTCCCGTGCAGCACGCCGTGGCGGTAGCGCGCCCGGTGCGTCCGCCGGCCCTGCTCGTCCCACGCCGTCGTGGTGCCGTGCAGCAGCCCCGCGCGGTAGGCGGAGCGCAGCCGTTCGCGCCCGTCCTGGCAGGTGCGCGACACGCCGTCCAGCACGTCGCCGCGCATCCGGGCCCGCTCGCGCAGCGACCCGTCGCCGTTCAGCGTCTCCGCCGTGCGCCGCGGGAGAACGGGCGGCGGCGGGGGAGGGGGCGGCGGCCCCGGCGGCGGGCACCCGGGAATGGGCGAGCGCGCGCGCATCAGTTCAGCTTGACGAGCGAGCCCTTGACCGAGGTGATTCCGCTGCTGGACACCTCGGCGCTGGCGCTTCCCTTGGCCGTCAGCGTCGTTCCGGCCTCCGCGCTCAGCGAGGTGCCGCCCTTGACGGAGAGCGAGGTCCCCGCGCTGGACGCCAGCGAGGTGCCCGCTTCCAGGGTGATGGAGCCGCTGGCCTTGATGGTGAGGTTGCCGGTGACGCTCAGGACGTAGTCGCCGCCGCTGTCGTGCGTGAACTTCGCCTCGTTGGTGTGCGTCTCGTCGCCGGTGACGGTGACGGCGCGCTTGCCCTTGATGGTGGTGGTTTCGTCCTTCTCCACCGCCACGGTGCGCGACCCCTTGGTGACGGTGAGCGCGTCGTCGCCCTCCGCCAGCGTGACGGTGCGGTTGCGGACCACCTCCACCATCAGGTCGCGCTGGGCGTGCAGGTACAGCTCTTCCTTGTCCTTTTCGTCTTCCAGGCGGATTTCGTTGAAGCCGTCCCCCCCTGGGGAACTGCTGCTGCGGAGCGTGGTGCGGGTCTGCGCGTCCGGAAGGCCGTACGGAACCGTCTGCGCGGCGTTGTACACGCACCCGGTCACCAGCGGGCGGTCCGGGTCGCCCTCCAGAAAGGTGACCACCACCTCCTGCCCCACCCGGGGGAGGACGAAGGCGCCCCAGCCCTTGCCGGCCCACCCCTGCGCCACCCGCACCCAGCACGAACTGGTTTCGTCGCCCGCGCTGTCGCGGTCCCAGTGAAAGCGCACCTTCACGCGGCCGTAGCTGTCCGTCCAGATCTCCTCGCCGCTCTTGCCCACCACCACCGCGGTCTGCGTTCCGGGGATCACCGGCTGCGGCGTGCGGCGCGCGGGCCGCGGGGGAACGGTGGCTTCCACCGCCTCGAAGCGGTTGGACGCGGCGTCCTGCGTGGCGTCGGACTCCACGGCGAGGAGGAGGTAGGCGCCGTCCGCGCCGGGGCGGTCGTGGCCGGAAAGGGAGAAGCGGTGCCCGGCGCAGAAGGCGCGGCAGGTGCTGGTGCCGCGCAGCCGGGCCGCGCCGCTTTCCGCCGCTTCGGCCCGCAGGCGGGCGTTGCGGTCGCCCGCGTCCTTGCCCGCAAAACCGCCCGGGTAGTCGTAGACCACGAAGCCGCCGTCCTGGCCCCCGGAGTCCGCGCGCAACGTGGCCGCGGGCGTTTCAAAGTTGTAGTCGCCCAGGATCACGCGGCGGGTGGCCAGCCCCTGTTCCACCGTGCAGGTGAGCACCGTGTCGTCCATCTCGCGGTCGCGCTCCGAACGGGCCACGCGCGCCGCGCCCAGCCCGGCGCAGTCCGGGCTCTGCCCGGGGTCGTCCGCCAGCACCAGCGTGTGGGCGCCCTGCTTGTGCTCAAAGAAGTACCAGATCCCCTCCTCCTCCATGAGCCGCGAGGCGAAGTCGAAGTCCGATTCGCGGTACTGCACGCAGAACTCGCGTTTGGCGTACGCGCCGGACAGGGCCACGCGCACCGGGTGGCCGGTGAACAGCGTGTCGAGGATCTCGGGCACGGACTTGTTCTGAAAGATCCGGCAGGTGGCGCGCAGGGTGAGCAGCCAGAGCCAGGGGCGCAGCTCGGCGCGGTAGCGGGTGCCGCGCACCGAGGTGGCGCCCTGGCCGAACCGCGTCACCACTCCGTCGATCCACCGCGGGTCCTGCCCGGGACGCCCCAGGGCGACGGAAAGCGACTTCCCCACGATCCCCGAGAAGTCCACCGCGGCGTCCTCGGAGTGCAGTTCCACCTCGTAGCCGAACGGCTCCGACACTGCCTCGCGCCCCGTCACCCGGTCGGGGATGAGCACGTCCGCGCCGAGGGTGGAGTGGACGGTCAGTGCGGCGTGGAACTGCGAGGTTTTCATGCGGGAGGAGAGCGGCTGGTGCAGAATCCGGTAGCAGCACCGGGCGGGGAGACAAAGGTTTATCCAGCGGGCTCGCGGAAGCAACCTCTTTTTTCGCGTTGGCTTTGATAAGAGCGATCGGCCGTCTTTGAGGCCCGTTGAGAGCGCACTTACGGCCGGTCGCTGCCGGGTTCCGCGGCAGGGACACTGGCCAGGAACTCTGCCCTGGACCGGTTGCGCACCCCGGTGTCCCACGGACGGGGCGCAGGCCGCGTCCCACCCGGGACAGGTGCGTCCCAGAAATCAGGCGGGGAATGAAAGAAGCCCCGGCCGGCGGGTGCCGGTCGAGGCGAAAGTCGGGGACCGTTCAGAGTGTAACGTCCGCGTCGCTAGGGAGGTTCACGGTCCAGCAGCAAATCCGTACAGTCGGTACCGTGGCCTCCGTGCACCCTCCGTGAACTCCGTGAGAGACGCGGTTCGTCGTTGCTCGCGACGGACGCGGTTCTCGCCGGCTTCAGCGGATGCGCAGGGCGGGGTCGTACCAGGTGGGATAGGCAGGAACGGGATTGCGGATGAACTCCAGCGTCCGCTCCCGCCAGCGGGCCAGCGCGCCCGGCGCCTGCCACTCGCCCTCCGGCCGCCCCGTCGCCAGCGTCACGTGCTGCACGCGCGCCAGCGTCCGCAGCGCAGCCACCTCTATCCCCGTCGCCGCGTCGGTGTCGGGCAGGTACACGTGCCCGGGATCGTTGCTGTCCGCGCCGTACCCCTGCATCCCGATCCGCGCGGCGATGTCGTGAAAGCGCGCCAGCTGCCCGGGCGCCACGTCGTAGTCCGCCGCGCGCGCCGCGGGGCGCCCCAGCCGGTCCACGCGGCAGTGCCACGAGGTGAGCGTGCTGGTCACGAATCCGCCGGGGCGCGACCGGCCCTGCTGGAACAGGTACGCCTGCCGCTCCGCGGACCGGTACGTCTCCCGCCGCCGCGCGCGCACGCCGGCCTGCGCCAGTTCCTGCTCAAA
>NZ_DASVTX010000076.1:0-3707 GCF_036387355.1 Longimicrobium sp. | reverse complement strand
CATCGGCACCCGTCGGCCCTGTGCAGTGAATTTTCCGGTCTGTTTGGGGGGGAACTTGCCGCCCTTGTTGCGGCGAGGCGGCGAGTTCACTCGCTCAGCCGCGTCGAGCCGTCCGCCCCGGCAACCCTCCCCCAGTCTTTTGTGGGGGAGGGTGGGTGAGTCATGCGAACCCGGGTGGGGGCCGCCCTGGGCTCCGCCGCTCACACCGGGCCGCCCGCCGTGCGGTTGAAGTTCGCTCGGATGCAAAAGAGCCCTCCCCCGCGGTGCGGGAGAGGGCTCTCGTTCGTTCCGCAGGGGTTACGCGTTGGCGCGCGACCCGCCGGACGACTTGCCGCGCGAGGACGACGCCTTCTTGGCCCCCGCTCCGCCGGACTTGCTGCCGCCGGACTTGCTCGCCCCGCCCGTCCTGCCGTCGCCGGACGAGCTTTCCGCCGTCGTGCGGCTGGAGGACGAGCGCGCGCCGCCGGATTTGGAGGCCCCGCCCGACTTGGCACCGCCCGACTTGGCACCGCCGGACTTGCTGGCCGAAGCCCGCTCCCCCGTCTTGCTGCCGCTGGACTTGGCGGCAGACCCGCCGCTCTTGCTCGCGCCCGGGCCGCGCGGGCGGCCGGTTTCGGGCGTGAACTCGATGTCGCGCGGCTCCATCTGCTCGGCGAGCAGCTTGAGCGCCTTGACCGAGTTGCGCTCCACGAAGGCCGCCATCGCCTCCTCTTCGCGCAGGCTTTCCGTGAGCAGCGACACCACTTCCTTGTGCCCCAGCACCTGGGCCACGGCAATCGCGGAGCGGTAGCCCGCGATCTCGTAGTGCTCCACGCGCAGCGCGTTGCCCAGGTCGAACGCTTCAAGAAGGGGCTTGGACGGCTTCTCCTCCTTCTTGTAGCTGTCGTGCTCCGCCTTGAGCCCCACCGCGGCGTCGCACTTTTCCGCCTTGGCCTTTTCCCCAATCGCCTCGAAGGCGCGCCGAAGCCGCTCGATCTGCTCTTCGGTTTCGCCGGCGTGTTCCTGCACCCGCTTGTTCAACTCCGGGTTGCTGACTTCCCGGTCCAGCGTGCCGAGCATCTTGAGGATGAGCTGCTCGGCGTACAGCAGGTCACCCAGTTCATGCTTCAGCAGCTCGTGCATCTGCGTTGCGGGCATGGCGCGCGCCTCCGGACGGTTCGGGTTCAGGTCAGACGTGAGTGCGGCGCCGGCCCACGATGAGCCGGTAGACGGCCAGCAGGATCAGCGCGCCCACCACCGAGCCGATGATGCCCACCCGGCCGTCGCGCCCGCCGAACAGCATGCCGCCCACCACGGAGCCGGCGATGCCCAGCAGGATCGTGACGATGATGCCGCCCGGATCACGGCCCGGCATGATGAACTTGGCGATCGCGCCCGCGATCAGGCCGATGATGATCATCCACAGAATGCCCATGCGTTCCTCCAAGCTGTGTCTGGTGATCGGCCGGTCCCCCCGGACCGCCGTCGCCGCGCCCTGAACGCATGCTCCATGCCCAATCCGGAACCCGATTGCAATCCATTGCCCTGCAATGACTTGGGATGCATGGACGAAAACGGCCGCCCGGATGGGCGGCCGTTTTTGCTCGTTTTTCGGTGATTGCACGCGACTACTGCAGGGCGTACGCCCAGGTCTCGCCGGCAAGTCCGAGCGGCTCCTGGTACACGGCCAGCGCACGCGAGGCGCCCACGATGCCGTAGTACCGCAGCCCGGCCTGCACGCCGGACGTGAAGGTCATGTCTCCGGTGACCGGCGCTTCCTCGCGCACGCCGCGATCCGCCCAGGTCCAGACCCCCACCTGCTCCGTGGGTCCAACGATCACATTGCCGCCCAGCACGCCGCCCGTGCGGCGGAAGCGGGTCAGGGTGGCGCGCTGCACATACTCCCCGGTCACCGTGGAGAGAATGAGCGAGCCCTCCGTGACGCGCGCCCACTCCTCCACGAAGCTGCTGTCGGCCGCGTAGGTGCGCACGTGCGGGGTCTCAGCCGGAAGCGCGGTGCCGCCCACGGAGTTCAGGCGGTACTGCAGAACCTCGGGCACCAGCACGTGCACCTGGGCCGTCGCTTCGCCGCTTCGGATGGTGATGGTGGCCGTTCCGCCCTTCCGGCCCCGCAGCAGGTTGCCCTGCAACGCTACCACGCCCGTGTCGCTGCTGGTGTACGAAAGGATGGCATCGTACATCTCGCGGCCGTCCGCGGCGCGCGCAATGACGCCGGTGCCCGCGACGTCGCCGCTGCGCAGGGTGATGTTGGCGTGCGGCACCTGGAGCACCGTCACCGTAGGCGCCACCACGCGGATCTGCGCGCGGCCCTGCTTGCCGTCGGCCGTGGCGGTGATCCACACCGTGCCCGGGTTGATGGCGGTGAGCATCTCGCCCGACATCACGGCCACGCTGGGATCTTCGGTGGACCAGAGGACCGTGCGGCCGGTGACTTCCGCGCCGCTGGCGGTCAGCAGGCGGGCCTGCATGCGGCGGTATCCGCCTGCGCCGAGCACGGTGGCGGTGTCGGGCGAAACCACGATGCTGGCGACGGTCATGTCGGGGGTTCCGGTGCCGGGCTGGCCGGGGTTGCCGGAGCCGGGCTCGGTGGCGTCGCTGGAGCAGGCGGCCGCGGTGGTCAGAGCGAGCAGGAGCGCGCCGAGCGCGATCCGGGAGTGGAGCTTGATGCGGGTCGTCATGGTCATGTCCGTGTGTAGAGGCGTTCCCTGGCGGGACCGCGTTTGCGCTGCATGGCGCCGCGCTGTGACGGCGAAGGACAAGGCAATCGTTGGCCCAGGTTCCGCCTTCGGCCGCATGTTGTTGCATCCGAAGGCGATGAGGGAATCGGCCGTTTTTCCGGGCCTGCGGCCGATGTCCACTCTGTGGGACGGTGTGCCCGGGCGCCTCGGACACGGCGATAAGGATGGCCCGCGCGGGCCGGTTGCGGCATCGGTCCAATGACCTCGGTCAAGCGACCGAGTGGGGCGGGATGGATGGGGATGCTGGAGGAGGTGAGGCGGACGGCGCGGTGGTGGATGGCGCGGTGAGAGCGCCCGCCGGCCGGCTGAGCGGATGAATCCGCCGCAACAACAACGGAAAGTCCCCCCAAACAGACGGGGGGACTTCACCTGCACGAGGCCGCTGCCTGCCGGTGATGTTCTCCCCTCTCCGCGCGGCTGTTTGCGCGGGGAGGGGCCGGGGGAGGGGCCCGCGCGCAGCGCGACCCTTTTCCGCGCCGCGCCTGAGCGGATGAATCCGCCGCTCTGAAAGCGGAAAGCCCCGGCGAATGGCTTGCGGACGCGACGCGCGAATCGGGTGTTTCAGTCCGCGGAGGCGGACTTCGTGTTGTTCGAGGCGCGGCTTCACCCGGGAAGGCCGGCCACACGCGCTGACGCCGCTCCCCGCGCCGAACGGCTCCCCCTCTCCCGCGGAGCGGGTGGAGGGGGTTGGGGGGAGGGGGCCTCCGTCGGCCGCACCGGCACCTTGTGAAGCGCACCGTCATCGCCCTCCTCCTTCTCCGCGCGGCTGTTTGCGCGGGGAGGGGCGGGGGAGGGGCGCAGTTGCCGTGTGCCCCCTCTCCCACACCGGTTCGTGGGAGTGTCATTCACCGGCTGCGCCGACCCATGGCGCATGAAACGGGAGCACGGCATAGATGTATGTGGTGTGCCGGTGCGGAGGTCGCCTCCTCAGTGGTGTCTGGAGCCCGTGTGGGAGTCGGACCCGGAGCC
>NZ_DASVTX010000075.1:0-10045 GCF_036387355.1 Longimicrobium sp. | reverse complement strand
CCTCCAGATCAAGGAGGTCATCAACTCCATGGTGGACCGGCTCTCCGTCTTCGCGGACGAGGTTACGCGAGTGGCGCGAGAGGTGGGCACGGAAGGCGTGCTCGGCGGCCAGGCGGACGTGCAGGGGGTGGCGGGCACGTGGAAGGACCTGACGGACTCTGTGAACTTCATGGCGTCCAACCTGACCGACCAGGTGCGAAACATCGCCGACGTCACTACGGCGGTGGCCAAGGGCGACCTGAGCCGCAAGATCACGGCGGACGTCAAGGGCGAAATGCTCCAGCTCAAGAACACCGTCAACACGATGGTGGACCAGCTGAGCGCCTTTGCCTCCGAAGTGACGCGCGTGGCCAAGGAAGTGGGTACGGAAGGAAAGCTGGGCGGGCAGGCCAAGGTGGAGGGCGTCGCCGGCGTGTGGCGCGACCTGACCGACAGCGTGAACAGCATGGCTGGCAACCTGACGGGCCAGGTGCGAAACATCGCCGACGTCACCACGGCGGTGGCCAAGGGCGACCTGAGCCGCAAGATCACGGCGGACGTCAAGGGCGAAATGCTCCAGCTCAAGAACACCATCAACACGATGGTGGACCAGCTGAGCGCATTCGCCTCCGAAGTGGCCCGCGTGGCCAAGGAAGTGGGTACGGAAGGAAAGCTGGGCGGCCAGGCGCGGGTGGAAGGGGTCGCGGGCGTGTGGCGCGACCTGACGGACAACGTGAACCAGCTGGCCGGCAACCTGACGGTGCAGCTGCGCGACGTGTCCGCCGTGGCCACCGCCATCGCCGACGGCGACCTGACGCGCAAGATCACGGTCGAAGCGGCCGGCGAGATCCTGCAGATCAAGGACGTGATCAACGCGATGGTGGACCGCCTCTCCATCTTCGGCGACGAAGTGACGCGCGTGGCGCGAGAGGTGGGCACCGAGGGCAAGCTGGGCGGCCAGGCCGAGGTGCCCGGCGCGGCCGGCACCTGGCGGGCGCTGACGGAAAACGTGAACGCCATGGCCAACTCGCTGACGGCGCAGGTGCGCGCCATCAAGGACGTGGCCACGGCGGTGACGGAGGGCGACCTCACCCGTACCGTCACGGTGGAGGCCAAGGGCGAGCTGGACGAACTGAAGCGCTCCGTGAACCAGATGATCTCCAACCTCAAGGAGACCACGGAGCGCAACCAGGAGCAGGACTGGCTCAAGACCAACCTGGCCAAGTTCAGCCGCATGATGCAGGGCCAGCGCGACCTGGAAAGCGTGTCGCGCCTCATCATGAGCGACCTTACGCCGCTGGTGGGCGCGCACCACGGCGCCTTCTTCCTGGCGGACGGCGAGGGCAAGGAGTTCTCGCTGCGCCTGATCGCCAGCTACGCGTACAAGGCGCGCAAGAACGTGGCGAACCGCTTCCGCCCGGGCGAGGGGCTGGTGGGGCAGGCGGCGCTGGAAAAGAAGCCCATTCTGCTCACCGGCGTGCCGGACGACTACATCACCATCTCGTCCGGCCTGGGCGAGGCGCCGCCGCGCAACATCATGGTGCTCCCCATCCTCTTTGAGGGTGACGTCAAGGCCGTGATCGAACTGGCGTCGTTCCTTCCGTTCAGCCAGATCCACCAGGTGTTCCTGGACCAGCTGACGGAAAGCGTGGGCGTGGTGCTCAACATGATCACCGCCAACATGCGCACCGAGGAGCTGCTGCAGCAGTCGCAGAACCTCACGCAGGAGCTGCAGAGCCAGTCGCAGGAGCTGCAGGCCCAGCAGGAGGAGCTGCGCCGCACCAACATTGAGCTCGAGGCGCAGGCCCGCACGCTCAAGGCGTCGGAAGAAGCCCTTCGCGACCAGCAGGAAGAGCTGCAGCAGGTCAACGAGGAGCTGGAAGAGAAGGCGGCGCTGCTGGCCGAGCAGAACCGCAAGGTGGAGCAGAAGAACCGCGAGGTGGAGGCCGCCCGCGCCGAGCTGGAAGAGAAGGCCCAGCAGCTGGCGCTGTCGTCCAAGTACAAGAGCGAGTTCCTGGCCAACATGAGCCACGAGCTGCGGACGCCGCTCAACTCGCTGCTCATCCTCGCCAAGCTGCTGAGCGACAACAAGGACCAGAACCTTACGGAGAAGCAGGTGGAGTACGCCCAGACCATTCTGGCCTCGGGCACGGACCTGCTGAACCTGATCAACGACGTCCTCGACCTGAGCAAGGTGGAGGCGGGCAAGATGGACCTGAACGCCGGCGACATCCTCCTGGCGGACGTGAGCAACTACGTGGACCGCAGCTTCCGCCCGCTCGCCGAGCAGAAGGGGCTGGAGCTGCGCATCGACATTGACCCGGAGCTGCCGCCCAGCATCTACACGGATGGGCAGCGGCTGCAGCAGGTGCTCAAGAACCTGCTGAGCAACGCCTTCAAGTTCACGCACGAGGGCGGCGTCACGCTCACCATGCGCAAGGCCGAGAAGGGGCGGCGGTTCATGAACTCCGCCCTGAACGACGCCGACGGTGTGGTGGCCATGGCGGTGACCGACACCGGCATCGGCATTCCGGCCGACAAGCAGCGCCTGATCTTTGAGGCGTTCCAGCAGGCGGACGGCACCACCAGCCGCAAGTACGGCGGCACGGGGCTGGGGCTCAGCATCAGCCGCGAAATCGCGCGCCTGCTGGGCGGCGAAATCCGGGTGGAAAGCAACGAGGGCAAGGGGAGCACCTTTACCCTCTTCCTCCCCATCACCTGGCCGGGCGACCCCGACGCGGGCCGCGGCGGCGGTGACGGCACCTTTGGCCCGTCGGACCGCGGGATGTTCACCGGCAGCCTGCCGCCGTCGCCCTCGCCGGCGCGCTCCGCGCCTCCCCGCCCGCAGGGGGGGCAGGGCAACGGGCATGCGCAGGCGCACCACCCCGACGACGAGCCGGAGCGCAGGCGCTACTCGCGCGACCCGCAGTCCGCGGGGATCCACGACGACCGCGCCACCATTCAGCCGGGCGACCGGTCGGTGCTGGTGGTGGAGAACGACGTGGCCTTTGCCCGCATTCTGCTGGACATGGCGCGGGAAAAGGGGTACAAGGTGCTGGTGGCGCTGGACGGCGAGTCCGCGCTGGAGCTGGTGCACGAGTACCGCCCCGACGCGGTCACGCTGGACATCGACCTTCCCGGCATCGACGGGTGGACGGTGCTGGACCGCATGAAGCACGCGCCGGAGACGCGGCACATTCCCGTTCACATCGTGAGCGGCGCGGGGCAGCGGCAGCGCGGCCTGCGCCAGGGCGCGGTGAGCTACCTGGAAAAGCCCATCAGCAAGGACGCGCTGGACGGCGCCTTTGACCGCATCAACGCCTTCCTTTCCGAGGGCGTCAAGCGGCTGCTGGTGGTGGAGGACGACGAGACGCAGCGCCGCAGCATCATCGAGCTGGTGGGCGCCGACGACGTGGAGATCACGGCCGTCCCCACCGGCGAGGACGCGCTGGCGCAGCTGCGCGAAAAGCGCTTCGACTGCATGGTGCTGGACCTGGGGCTGCACGGCGAAAGCGGCTTCGACCTGCTGGAGCGGGTCAAGAGCGATCCGGAGATGCAGGACCTGCCCATCATCATCTACACGGGCAAGGACCTGAGCCCGCAGGAAGAGACGCGGCTGCGGCGGTACGCGGAAAGCATCATCATCAAGGACGTCAAGAGCCCCGAGCGGCTGCTGGACGAAACCGCGCTCTTTCTGCACCGGGTGGAAAGCAGCCTGCCGGACGAAAAGCGCCGCATGCTGGAGCAGCTGCACCGCACCGACAGCGTGTTCGGCGGCAAGAAGGTGATGGTGGTGGACGACGACGTGCGCAACATCTTCTCGCTCACCAGCGTGCTGGAGCAGCAGGGGATGCGCGTCGTCTTCGCCGAGAACGGCCGCGACGCCATCGAGCTGCTCAAGCGCGAGCCGGACGTGGACCTGGTGCTGATGGACGTGATGATGCCCGAGATGGACGGGTACGAAACCACGCAGGCCATTCGCGGCATGCCGGAGTTCGCGAACCTGCCCATCATCTCCCTGACGGCCAAGGCCATGAAGGGCGACCGGGAAAAGAGCATCTCGTCGGGCGCCTCGGACTACATCACCAAGCCGGTGGACGTGGACCAGCTGCTGTCGCTGATGCGGGTGTGGCTGTACCGATAGGGAATAGGGAATAGGGAATAGGGGTCTCTCCCGCGGAGGCGATGTGGCGCCGGATATGGGCGGATCATTTCGCGTGAGGGATGCGCGCCCGGAGGGCCGAGAGCCCGGAGCGGCGGGGCACAGCCGTATCGTGCCCTGCCGCGGAGGGGGCTCGGCGCCGTTGGCAACCGCTGTATCGTTGCCTACGGCGCGCGCAGCCCGGCCCGGAGCGCAGCGCAGGGACACGCCCTCACCCGCCGTTGTCCCTTTCTGGCTCCGGCTGCGCAAGGGGTAAGGAAGCAGAGAACAGGAACGGCTGAGGATTGACAGAGCGGGAGCGGTGCAGGGGCGGAGCGACGCCCTCGCACGCGGCTTGCCTCCCGTGTGGGCACGGTCCGCGCGACTCGCGCGCGGCAACAAGGAGTCCCGAAGCGAAGGTCCGTGTCGAGCCAACGGGTGGAACTGGTGGACACCCCCGCCGCGTACAACCGCGACGTGGAGCGCATTGAGGTGGAGCTGCTGCTGGAAGGCGTGTACCGCCACTACGGGTTCGACTTCCGCAGCTACGCGTACTCGTCGCTCAAGCGGCGCATCTGGAAGCGCATTACCCAGGAGGGACTGTCCAGCGTAAGCCAGCTGCAGGACAGGGTGCTGCACGACTCCGGCATGATGGAGAAGCTGCTGCTGGACCTGTCCATCAACGTGACCGCCATGTACCGCGACCCCGGCTTCTACGCCGCGTTTCGCGAAAAGGTGGTGCCCACGCTGAGGACGTACCCCTTCATCCGCATCTGGCACGCCGGGTGCTCCACGGGTGAAGAGGTGTACTCCATGGCCATCCTGCTGGAAGAAGAAGGGCTGTACGACCGCGCCCGCATCTACGCCACCGACATCAACGAGGTGGTGCTGCAGCGCGCCCGGGCGGGGATCTTTTCGCTGGAAAAGATGCAGGAGTACACGCAGAACTACCTGCGCGCGGGGGGAACCAGCTCGTTCAGCGAGTACTACACGGCCATGTACGACGGCGCGCTGTTCAACACCACCCTTACGCGCAACGTGGTGTTCTCGCAGCACAACCTGGTGACCGACGGATCATTCAGCGAGTTCAACGTGATCATCTGCCGCAACGTGATGATCTACTTTGACCGCAAGCTGCAGAACCGCGTGCACCGCCTGTTCTACGACAGCCTGTCGCGCCGCGGCGTGCTGGCGCTGGGCAACAAGGAAACGCTGCGCTTTACGGACTTCGAGGACAAGTACGAGGTGGTGGACACGCGCGAAAAGATCTACCGGAGGACGGCGTGAGCGAAGCCGCCCCGGGGTACCGCATGGTGGTGGTGGGCGCCTCCGCGGGAGGATTGTACGCGCTGCGCACGCTCATCGCGGGGCTTCCCGCCGACTTCGAGATGCCCGTGGTGATCGTGCAGCACAGGGCCAAGGAGTCGGAGCTGCTGTGCGAACTGCTGCAGGAGTGCACGCCGCTGCGGGTAACGGAGGTGATGGACAAGCAGGAGATCGGGCCCGGCGTCTTCATCGGCCCGCCCGACTACCACCTGCTGGTGGACGAGGGATCGTTCGCGCTTTCCACCGATGACCCGGTTCGCTACAGCCGGCCGTCCATCGACGTGATGTTTCAATCCGCCGCGGAAACGTACGGTATGGATACGGTGGGCGTGGTGCTCACGGGCGCCAACCAGGACGGCGCGGCGGGGCTGCGGCAGATCGCGGACGCCGGCGGCCACTGCGTGGTGCAGGACCCCGAAACGGCCGAGGTGCGGGTGATGCCGCGCTCGGCCCTCAAGGCCGTTCCCGAGGCCTGTGTGCTCCCCCTGGAACAGATCGGGCCGCACCTGGCCGGAATCCGGGGCCGCCACGTGCCCCCGTGCCCGCCGCAGCCCGCATGACGGGAACCCCCGAAACGCAGGCCGCGCCCACCCCCGTGCCGCGCGCGCGGATCCTGATGGTGGACGACCGCCCCGAGAACCTGATGGCGCTCGAGGCGATCCTGGAGCCGCTGGGGCAGGACCTGGTGCGCGCCAACTCCGGCGAGGAGGCGCTGCGGCAGGTGCTGCTGCACGACTTCGCCGTCATTCTTCTGGACGTGCAGATGCCGGGGATGAACGGCTTCGAGGCCGCGCAGCTCATCAAGAGCCGCGAGCGGTCGCGCAGCACCCCCATCATCTTTCTGACGGCGATCAGCAAGGACGAGGAGTACGTCTTTACCGGCTACTCCGTGGGGGCGGTGGACTACATGTTCAAGCCCTTCAACCCCGACGTGCTGCGCAGCAAGGTATCGGTCTTCATTGACCTGTACCTCAAGACGGAGCAGCTGCAGGACCAGGAAAAGCGGCTGCGCGAAAGCGAGCTGCGCGAGGTGCAGCTGGCGCACCGCGCCGAACTGCTGGAGTCCGAGGCGCGGCTGGCGGAGATCGTGGGCTCCGCCATGGAGGCCATCATCACCTTTGGCGACGACCGCCGCGTGTCGCTGTTCAACGCGGCCGCCGAGCGCACCTTCGGGCGGGCGGCGGAGAGCGCGCAGGGGATGGCCGTGGACGAGCTGCTGGCCCCCGAGTTCCGCGGCGCGCCGCTGGACGAGCTGTGCGCCGCGGCCGCCGCGCGCGCCGTGTCCGTGCGCGCCGGCGCCGCCACCGGCGCGGACGACGGCCCCCGCGAGCACGCGCTCGTGGGTGTGCGCGCGGACGGGCAGAGCTTTCCGCTGGAGGCGTCGCTGAGCTGCCTGCAGCTGGAGACGGAGCGCGTGTTCACCGTCATTGCCCGCGACGTGAGCGAGCGCAAGGCGGCCGAAGAAGAGCTGCGGCGGCAGGCGGAAACGCTGGCCCGGTCGTCGGCCGAGCTGAAGTCGCTGAACGACCAGCTGCAGGCGCGCCAGCGGGAGCTGGAAAGCGCCATGGCGTCGCGCAGCCGCTTCTATGCCAGCATGAGCCACGAGCTGCGCACGCCCATCAACGCCATCCTGGGCTACAGCTCGCTGCTGCTGGACAGCATCTACGGCGAGCTTACGCCGGAGCAGGCGCGCGGCATCGAGCGGGCGAACGCGGCGGCCAAGCACCTGCTGGAGCTGGTGAACGACATTCTGGACCTGTCCAAGATCGAGGCGGGCAAGGTGGACCTGGAGGTGCAGCCCGCCACCTTTCCCGCGCTGGCGCAGGACCTGTTCGTCACGGTGCGCCCGCTGGCCGACGAGCACGGGTCGGAGCTCACGCTGGAGTGCACGGGCGACGCCACGGTGACCACCGATCCGCGGCGCGTGCGGCAGATTCTGCTGAACCTGCTGAGCAACGCCATCAAGTTCGGCGAGGGCAAGCCAATCACCGTGCGCTGCCACAAGGCGGAAGACGGCGGGCTGCGGGTGGAGGTGGCGGACCAGGGGCGCGGGATCGATCCCCAGGACCTGGACCGCATCTTTGACGAGTTCGTGCAGCTGGCCAACCCCGACCAGCAGGTGGGCACCGGGCTGGGCCTGCCGATCTCGCGGCGGCTCGCCGTGCTGCTGGGCGGGTCGCTGACAGTGCAGAGCACGGTGGGGGAGGGCAGCACCTTCTGCCTTTCGCTTCCCGCCAAGCTGGACCTGCGCCTGGTGTCTGGCGAGGGCCTTCCGCTCCCCACCGCCACGGACGATCCGCCGCAGCCCGCGGATTCGCCCGCGCCCGCCGAAGAGGATGCGGCGCACGTGGGATAAGAGGCAGAAGAAGAAGCTCTAACAGAGGCACAGAGACACAGAGAAGAGACGATCCGTTCTCCTCCGTGTCTCTGTGCCTCTGTTCGCGATTGCGGTTTTCAGGATGCAGCAACGAGAAGGGCCCCGCGTTGCGCGCGGGGCCCTTCGTTCATCAACGACGGGATCAGGTCAGCGGTGGCGCTTCTTGCCGAGCACCATCTGCACGTAGCCGTTGTTGGGATCGTCGCCGTTGGCCAGAAGCTGGTCCACGCGGTCCGGGCCGCGGTTGTACGCCAGCAGCGCCAGTTCCAGGTTGCCCTCGTACTTTACGATGAGCGTCTTGAGGTAGCGGAAGCCGATCCGCAGGTTGGTGTCGCGGTCAAACAGGTCGTCACGGTCCAGGCCGGCCTTGAAGTACTTGGCCGTGGACGGCATCAGTTGCGTGAGGCCCACCGCGCCCACCGGGCTTACGGCGCGGCGGTTGAACTCGCTCTCGGCGCGCACCAGCCCGAACGCCACGTCCGGCTCGATCCCCTCCGCCAGCGCGATGTCTTCGATGCGCTCGGCCAGGTCCGCCGGGATGCCGTAGGTGGCGGACTTCTGGTGGATGCGCTTCAGGCGGTCGATCTCCACCTTCTGCAGCTCGATGACGCCTTCCGGGGCGGCCACGCCGTACAGCTGGCGGATCTCCGTGGCGACCGCCGTGTCGGCCGTGCGCGCGCCGACCGCGAAGGCGAGCAGGCAGAGCGCGATTCCCGTCAGGCTGTTCTTGAGCGTCGGCGTCAACTCCAGCCGCGGTGTCTTACGGGCCTGGACGTCGGCCTGCAGCTTCAGAATTACAGATTGCATCGGGTAGGGCTCCATTGCACAAGTCGGGGCTCCATAGAGCAACCTGTGTGCCGGGTCACCCCTCCGGCGGCGCTTCCCACGTTCCCGTGCGTCCCCCTTCCTTGCGCAGCAGCCGGATTCCGCCGATCACCATTTCGCGGTCGCGCGCCTTGCACATGTCATAAACCGTGAGCAGGGCGCAGGATACCGCGGTGAGCGCTTCCATCTCCACCCCCGTCCTGCCGTCCACCCGCGCCGTTGCGGTCACCCGCAGCCCGCTCCCGTCCGCCTCCGGGGCGATTTCCACCTCCACGGAGGTCAGCGGAAGGGGGTGGCAGAGGGGGATGAGGTCCGCGGTGCGTTTTGCCCCCATGATGCCGGCCAGCTGCGCCACGGTGAGCACGTTTCCCTTGGCGGTACGCCCCTCCACGATCGCGGAAAGGGTCTCGGCGGAGGTGCGGATCCGGCCCTCCGCCACGGCGATCCGGCGGGTGACGGCCTTGTCCGCGACGTCCACCATGCGCGGGCGGCCCTGCTCGTCCAGGTGGGTGAACCCCGAATCAGTTGACATGGTGCGTGGCGGGAGGAGTGGCCCCGGATTGGGGCGCCGGAGTCCCCGTGTGGACGGACGGCACTTTCGGCTTGTTTTCGGCCGCGTGGGCGGGCTTTTCGCCCGGGACGGCATGGTGAGCGCACCGGCGGACCGCGTGCGCGCCGCGACTGAAGTGCATGCTGTGCAATGACTTGGCGCTATTGCGGCAATGGCGCCGCACGCCTCGTGTCGTTCGGACGCGAATGCGCGGTCACGCGTGCGGGGCGTCCATGCGCAAGAGTCGTGACGGGGGGACGGGGGCACGGGTGCGCCTCGGAAGTTCGAGGCGCCGCCGGAGAGGCCCCCTCCCCCCAGCCCCCTCCACCCGCTCCGCGGGAGAGGGGGAGCCGTTCGGCGTGGGGGCGGGTTCGGCGCGCGTCCGACGCCCGGGGCCCCTCCCCCGGCCCCTCCCCGTGCAAACCCCGCACGGGGAGGGGTGCACCGGGGACGCGGTGCAGAGTCTGGCTCGCGAAACAACCTCCCCCAGTCCGTTCTGGGGGAGGGTGGGCGATTGATGCGAGCCCGGGTGGGGGCCGCCGGGGAGTTCGCCGCTCCCATCGGCACTCGAACCGCCGTGCAGTTGAAGCCTCGATCATGGACGCGACAGCGGCCATGAGTCGGGGCTTACCGCTGTTGGAGCGGCGGATTCATCCGCTCAGGAGAGCCCGGGGACGCCGACTCCTCTATTCCCCATCGCGCTACGCCGGGGTGAACTCGCGGCGCAGGTTGCGGAGCAGGCCGGCCAGGATCAGCTGCGGGTTCACGTTGCCGCTCGCCAGGTCCTGGGCCTCTTGCACGTGCAGGATCGCCGCGGCCACCCCGCGCGCATCCACCCCGCGCCGCT
>NZ_DASVTX010000074.1:0-1668 GCF_036387355.1 Longimicrobium sp. | reverse complement strand
GAGGATGGTGTCGTCGCCGCCGATGGTGCCCACGATCTCCGGCCACCCCTCCGCGTCGATGGCGACGGCAATGGGCTGCGCGCCGCCCACGAGCGTCTTGAGCACCAGCAGGTTGCCCACGCCATCCGCGCCCACGTACAGCGCGGGAAGCAGCCGGCTGAGCGTGGGGCCCACGTCCGGCCCGCCCGCCGGGACCACGTATCCGCTCCCGCCGTGCTCGTCGGGCGCTTTCACCAGCCCCAGATTGCGGATGTCGCGCGACAGGGTGGCTTGCGCGACGTCGATGCCGCGCGCCGCCAGAAGCTCACGCAGCGCCTCCTGCGAGGGGACGCGGTGGTTACGGACGATCTCCAGGATGGCCGCGTGGCGGGGAAGCTTCACCGGGGCGTGCGGGGCGCGGGGGATGGAGTGCGGTCGGTGGCCGAAGATACACGCGGTGCACACCGCGATCCACCCCGCGCGCCGCGGACCCGATGGACGGCGCGGATCAGGCAGCCGGGCGGGCCTGCGCGTCCGGCGTGGCGGGAAGGGCCAGGATGGCGGGAACGCGAAGGCCGGTGGGCGCGAGCGCGGCGATCCGCGCCGCGGCCCCGGCGCCACGAGAGTCCGGCAGCGCGGCACAGAAATCGTGCGCATCCCGCAGCGCGGCGAACCACAGCAGCGGGCGCGGGCCGTCCACCCGGGCCAGGAAGTCCGCCGACTCGCGGAGGAACGGCTCCTCGTCCGCGCCGTGCAGCGCGGCGCGCATGCGCAGCCACCCGCGGCACCAGGCGAACGGATCCGCCCCCTCCGGCGCGGCGAGACGATGATCCAGCCGCTGCACCAGTGCGCCGTTCAGCTGCGGCTCGCGGGCCAGCAGCAGCGCCAGTTCGGTGACGATCTCGTTCAGCGTGATGGCGAGCAGGCGCGGCGGCAGCGGCGGCGCGGGGGTGCGCAGCGGGGCCAGCGGCCACGCCCGCGCATCGCCCTCGATGTAGTCCCACAGCGCGGCGGCGGTCCGCAGCGCGCCCATGGGATCGAGCCGGGACGCCACCCGTGCGCGCAGGTGAATGTGCGACAGGTGCAGCCGGCGCCCCTCCGCGTTGGGGAAGCCGTGTTCGTCGCTGGCGCGGTTGGCGTAGTCGATGGCGACGTCCAGCTCCCGAAGCGCCTCGTCCCACGCGGCGTGGCAGTACGCCAGGTACGCCTCGCCCGCGTGGTGCATGGTGGACCCCAGCATTCGCCCGCGCGCAGACAGGTCCGCCGCCGCCAGCGCGGCGCGCGCCTTGGCCAGCCACTCCCCGGCCGCATTCAGCTCCCGCGCGCGGGCGTGCCGCAGCGCCGTCTCGCGCGGAAACGAAACGCCGCGCAGCGCCGCCGAATCCCCCTCGCCCAGCCACTCGACCACCGCGCGCTCCGCGTTGGGGATCCCCGCCGTGGTGTCCGCCACCAGCGTGCCGCCGCGCAGATACTCCGCGCCCTGCCGCACCGCCTCCACCAGCCGGTCCAGCGCCGCGGATTCTGTCGTTCGGTCCATCGATGTCGGCATGTGCGGGAGGATGACGGCGGGGATTCCACAAGAGTAAGCGGAAAACGGAAGCCGTTCAAGCGGCACCGGGTTGCATCCGGGAAAGGTGCGCGGCGGGTGCACTGGCCGGAAACGGCCATGATACATTACATTATCCGACA
>NZ_DASVTX010000073.1:0-9564 GCF_036387355.1 Longimicrobium sp. | reverse complement strand
CTGGAGGGCGTCGATGCGGCGCAGCAGCGCGCGCCACACCATTACCTGCGCCTGATCGCCGGGAAGGACGAACTCGTTGTTCCCCACGCGGGCACGAACCGTGTCCGCCGCGGCAAGGCGCCGCAGGTCAGCCACCGGCAGGGAGTACGCCAGAACCTCCTGCACCCGCACCATCCCGCCGCCCGCGCTCACATCGCGGTCCTGCACCGCCTGGCCCAGGTTCACGCGGTCGCCCTTGTTGCTCACAAAGATCAGTTCGCTGTTCCGCAGGTACTGCCACCCGTCCCAGCTGCGCGTCTCCATGACGAACACGAGCTCGCGCGGCACCCTGGGCTCGCGGCCGGGTGAGGTGAACGAGGTGGTCGTCTGCACCAGCTCGCCGGGAGACATGGCACTGCCCGGCATGCTGAAGATGCCGTTGGCCACCAGCGTGTTCTCGTTCTTGAACTCGTCGTACTGCAACCCCACGGACTTGTCGGCCGCTTCCGGGCTGAACCGGAGGGCGGCACTTACCGAGCACGCCGCCAGCGACAGCGTCAACACCGCACCGGCGAGAGCAGTGAGCCTCATTTTCGGGGACTTTCTCTTGGAGATGATGGGAAGAGGAGGGTCATCGCGGCCGCCGCAGGCGAGCCAGCGCGCGGAAAACTGCTCCATTGCGGCGATGCAGAGATGATGCTGAAACATGCGAATTTTCTGCGCGCCACGCCAGCCGCCATCCCCGCCATTTTTCGATGCGGGCGAAGCCCTGGCCGGAGAGGAGACAACCGCGGCGAGGCAGAACGAGTGCTGGAGCGCCGGAATCATCCGCTCAGGGACGGTCATCCCCCGCCCCGCCGCTGAACGAGGCCGCTGTCGACAGGTGAGGTCCCCCCGTCTGTCCGGGGGGACTTTGCGCCGTTGCTGCGGCGGATCGTTCCCCCAGCCACTCTGGGCGTGTCCTGCTACACCTCTCCAACTCATCCGCCCGCAAACACTTGCCGCGCCGCCCGGCGCACAAGGTGGACGAAGCAGGTTTGTACGGTGCAGACTTTGCTACGGCGGTCCTCGTATTCCGGCCCGAGCGGGATTTTCGCGCGGCCGGATCGTTGACGGCGGGCGCCGACCCCGGCACCCGCGCTCCGCCCACCCGGTGCGCACCGCATGAAGCTGGTCATCTTCGGGCTTACGGTCAGTTCATCGTGGGGAAACGGCCACGCGACGCTCTGGCGCGGCCTGATCCGCGCGCTGGCGGCCCGCGGCCACGACGTCGTCTTCTTTGAAAAAGACGTTCCGTACTACGCGGAAAACCGCGACCTGGAACGGCTGGACGGCGCCACGCTCGTTCTGTATCCCGACTGGGCCTCCGTGCTGCCCCAGGCGCGCCGCCACCTGGCCGACGCCGACGTGGCCATGGTGACCAGCTACCAGGCCGACGCGCTGGACGCCACGGCGCTGGTGCTGGAGTCCGCCGCGCCCGTGCGCTGCTTCTACGACCTGGACACCCCGGTTACGCTGGACGCGCTCGCCACCGGCAAGCCGGTTTCGTACATCGGGCCCGACGGGCTGCGCGGCTTTGACCTCGTCCTGAGCTACACCGGCGGCACCGCGCTCACGGACCTGCAGACGCGGCTGGGCGCGCGCCGCGTGGCGCCGCTGTACGGGCACGTGGACCCGCTGGTGCACCGCCCCGTGCCGCTGGACGAGCAGTACCGCGCCGACCTGTCGTACCTGGGGACCTACGCCCAGGACCGGCAGGCCACGCTGGAGCGGCTGTTCATCGAGCCCGCGCGGCGCATGCCCGACACGCGCTTCCTCATCGGCGGCGCGCAGTATCCGCAGGACTTTCCGTGGACGCGCAACATCTGGTTTCGCAAGCACCTGCCGCCCGCGGACCACCCCGCCTTCTACAGTTCGTCGCGCTTTACCCTCAACGTCACCCGGCGCGCCATGGCGGAATGGGGATGGTGCCCCAGCGGCCGGCTGTTCGAGGCGGCGGCGTGCGGCTGCCCCGTGGTGAGCGACACCTGGGAGGGGCTGGACACCTTCTTTGCGCCGGGCCGCGAGATCGTGCTGGCCGAAAGCACGGAAGACGCCATGGCCGCGCTGCAGATGACGGACGCCGAACGCACCGCCCTGGCACGCGCCGCGCGGGAAAGAACGCTGGCGGAGCACACGTCGGAGCGGCGCGTCATCGGCCTGGAAGCGGTGCTGCAGGACGCCCTTCGCCCGGCGCTGGCCGTGGCGGAACCCCTGGCTGTGGAGGCCTGACCATGTGGGGAATCGTGCCGGCGGCGGGCGCGGGAAGCCGCATTCAGCCCCTCGCCTTCAGCAAGGAACTGCTCCCCGTGGGGAGCCGCGTGGACGGCGACGGGGCGGAGCGGCCCAAGGCGGTGAGCGAGTACCTGGTGGAGCGGATGATCCGCGCCGGGGCCCGCAAGATCTGCTTTGTCATCAGCCCCGCCAAGAGCGACATCGTGCAGTACTACGGCGGCGGATTCGGCTCGGCGCACGTGTCCTACACCGTGCAGCCCAAGCCGTCGGGGCTGTGCGACTCCATCTTTCGAGTGCTTCCGCTGGTGCATCCGCAGGAGCAGGTGCTGGTGGGCCTGCCCGACACCGTCTGGTTTCCCGAGGACGGGCTGTGCGCGCTGCCGGACGGCGTGCTCTCGTTCCTGCTCTTTCCCGTGGAGCGCCCCGAGTTCTTTGACGCCGTGGTGACGGACGACGACGGGCGCGTGCTGGAAATCCAGGTCAAGCAGCCCGGCGCGGCCACGCACTGGGTGTGGGGCGCGTTCAAGCTCCCCGGCTGGGTGCTGGGCGAGCTGCACGAGCTGTGGGAGGAGCGCGGCCGGCAGGACGAGTACATCGGCACGCTGGTGAACGCGTGGCTGGCCACCGGCGGCGAGGCCCGGGCCGTGCGCGCGGGAGAAACGTACGTGGACGTGGGGACGCTGCACGGCTACCGCGAGGCCATTCAGGCCCTGTCGCTGCGCCCCGCGCCCGATGGCGGGCCCGCGCCCCTGTGCGCGCTGGGCGAGGCCATTCAGTCGGATCACACACCGGGCGGCGCGCTGGCGCTGACCTGAAGCCGGGACACACCCCCAACGGAGACGATCGGTCTTGATCTCGTCCACCACCAACGCCGCGCTGGCTGACGGCACCGAAGAGCTGGAGCGCCGCGTGCGCGAGCTGGGCCCGTGGTTCCACAACCTGAACCTGCGCGGCGTCCGCACCGCGCCGGAGCACTTTCTGGGCGACTACCCCGCCATCAAGTGGCGCTCGTTCGCGCACGCCATTCCGGCGGACCTGACCGGGAAGAGCGTGCTGGACGTGGGGTGCAACGCCGGCTTCTACAGCATGGAGATGAAGCGGCGCGGCGCGGCCCGCGTGGTGGGCATCGACAGCGAAGACCTGTACCTGAACCAGGCGCGCTTCGCCGCCGAGGTGGAGGGGCTGGAGATCGAGTTCCGCAACCTCTCCGTGTACGACGTGGCGCAGCTGGGGGAGAAGTTCGACTTCGTCATCTTCATGGGCGTGCTGTACCACCTGCGCCACCCGCTGCTGGCGCTGGACCTGCTGCACGAGCACGTGGTGGGCGACCTGCTTCTCTTTCAGAGCATGCAGCGCGGCGCCACCGAGGTGGACGAGGTCAGGGGCGACTACGAGTTCTGGGAGCAGGACCACTTCGGCCGCCCCGGCTACCCGCAGATGTACTTCATCGAGAAGCGCTACTGCGGCGACCCCACCAACTGGTGGGTGCCCAACGCGGCGGGCGCCGAGGCCATGCTGCGCAGCGCGGGCTTCGACATCGTGGAGCACCCGGAGCAGGAAGTGTATCTCTGCCGCCGCGCCGAAATCACCGACGACGAGCCGCGCGCCGCGTACCCCGCCCGGGGAGGCGCGCGTCCGTGATCGAAGCGGTGATGGTGTGGAACGAGCCCAACAACACGTCGCACTGGGACTTCGGGATTGATCCCGGCTGGCGGACCTTCGCGCAGATGGCGCGCGCCACGGGCCAAGCGGTGCACGCCGAGGCGCCGCACGTAAAGCGCGTGCTGGGCGGGGTTTCGCCCATTGACCCGCGCTTCATCGGCAACATGAAGGGGCAGGGCGTGCTGGAGGCGATGGACGTGGTGGCCGTGCACGGCTTTCCGCTGGACTGGAACTTGTGGGCGGTGGAAGACTGGCCGGAGCGGCTGGACGCGGTGCGCGCCGTGACGGACCTCCCCGTCTGGGTAACGGAGGTGGGGATCAGCACCTTCGCCGGCGACGCGGTGCAGGCCGAGGGGCTGCGCAGGACGGCCAACGTGCTGCGCGGCCAGTCGGACCGGGTGCACTGGTACAGCCTGTTCGACCTGCCGGGCGCGTGGGAGGCCACCACGCGCCACAAGCAGCGCGAGGGTTCGTCGTACTTCCGGCACTTTCACATGGGGCTCATCCGCGAGGACGGCACCCCCAAGCCGGCCATGGACGCCTTTGCCGAGCACGCGGACGAGATGGGCATCTGCCAGTGGTTCCACTACGAGGACCACCGGCTGGACGACGCCGTCCGCTGGCTGAAAAAGATGGGAGTCAAGCGGCTGCGGACGGGGCTCAGCTGGAGCGACGACGACCGCCCGG
This sequence comes from Longimicrobium sp., assembly GCF_036387355.1. Taxonomy (GTDB): domain Bacteria; phylum Gemmatimonadota; class Gemmatimonadetes; order Longimicrobiales; family Longimicrobiaceae; genus Longimicrobium. Next base: position 4,962 of record NZ_DASVTX010000073.1, on the reverse strand, counting down.
GCTCGCTGGACTGGTTCGACCGGCAGATGCGGGCGCTGGAAGACTTCGAGCTCACGGTCACCTTCTGCTTCACGCCGGAGCACCGCGGCGTGGTGCCGCACTATACCAGCCCGCCGCGCGACATCAACGAGTACGTGGATTTCTGCGCCCGGATGGTGCGGCGCTATGCCCGGTAGCGCCGATCCGTTCACGCGCTGGCTGGCGGAGGGCGGCCCCGCGCCGCGCCTGCTGGTGGCGTTCGCGCACCCGGATGACGAGACGATCGGCGCGGGGGGCGTGCTGCACCGGCTGGGCGACGCGCGGCTGGTGTGCGTGACGGACGGTGCACCTCACCGGCGGGAATGGTGGGGCGACCCGTCCATCGAAACCCGCGAAGGCTACGCGGCCCTGCGCCGGCGCGAACTGCGCGCGGCGCTCGCCGTCGTGGGGATCGGGGCGGAGCGCATCGCCTGCTTCGGGGTGGCGGACCAGGAAGCGGCGGACCACCTGGTGTCCATCACGCGGCGGATGGCGGAGGAGATCGCCGCCGCGCAGCCGCACGCCGTGCTGGCCCCCGCGTACGAGGGCGGGCACCCGGACCACGACGCGGCCGCGTTCGCGGTCCACGCCGCGTGCGCGCTGCTGACGCGAACCGGAAGGCGCTGCCCGGCGATCGTCGAGTACCCGCTCTACCACGCGGAGGACGGGCGGATGATCGTCTCCACCTGGCTCCCGGGCGCGGAACCGGGCGGCGTCACCGTCGCGCTCTCCGACGAGGAGCAGGCGGCAAAGCGGCGGATGATTGCCTGCCACGCGTCGCAGGCCGCCACGCTCGCGCAGTTCCCGGTGGACGTGGAGCGCTTTCGCCCGGCGCCGGCGTACGATTTTCGCCAGCCGCCGCACGGGGGACGGCTGAACTACGAGGTCTTCGGCTGGGCGGACGGCGCCGCGTGGCGCGCCCGCGCGGCGGATGCGCTGCGCGAACTCGGGCTGGACGCGCCTGCCGGCGGCGCGGATCAGGCGCGCGTAATCGAGGTGCCGGCATGAGCCTCACGGTGCTGAGCGTCGCGTACCCGTTCGCGCCAGTGAGCGCGGACAGCGTCGGCGGCGCGGAGCAGGTCTGCTGGGCACTGGATGACGCGCTGGTCCGCGCCGGGCACACCTCCATCGTCGTCGCGCAGGCGGGCTCGTCCGTGGCGGGCACGCTGGTCCCCGTCCCCGCGGTGGCGGGAGAGATCACGGACGGCGCGCGCGCGGAGGTGCACCAGGCCGTGCGCGACGCGGTTGCGGAGGCGCTGCTGCGCTGGCCGGTGGACCTCATCCACCTGCACGGCATCGACTTTCACGACTACCTTCCGCCCCCCGGCGTCCCCGCCCTGGCGACGCTGCACCTGCCGCCCTCGTGGTATCCGGCGGACGTTTTCCTCCCCACGCGCCCGGACACCTGGCTGAATCCGGTGAGCGAAGCACAGCGCGCGGACTGCCCGCCCTGCGCCGCCCTGCTGGACGCCATCCCCAACGGCGTGGCGGTGGACCGACTGCAATCGCCCGCCCGCAAGCGCGGCTGGGCGATGGCGATGGGCCGCATCTGCCCGGAAAAGGGATTCCACCACGCGCTGCACGCGGCGCGCGCGGCGGACGTTCCGCTCCTGCTCGCCGGCCACGTCTATCCGTATCCCGACCATCAGCGCTACTTCGCCGAACAGATCGCGCCGCGGCTGGACGGCGCGCGCCGCTTTGTCGGCGCGGTGGGGATGGACCGCAAGCGGCGGCTTCTGAGTGCCGCGCGCTGCCTGCTGATCCCCAGCACGGCGCCGGAAACCAGCTCGCTCGTGGCCATGGAAGCGCTCGCCTGCGGAACGCCCGTCATCGCGTTCCGCGTCGGCGCGCTGCCGGAGGTGGTGGAGGATGGCGTGACGGGGTTCATCGTGGATGACGAGGCCGGGATGGCGGACGCCATCCGGCGGGTGGCGGAAATCGATCCGGAAATCTGCCGCGCCGCCGCGCGCGAGCGGTTCGACGTCGCGCGGACGGCGGCGCGCTACCTGGATGCGTACGCGCGCCTGGCGCGCCGCGCGGAGGTGATCGCGTGAGCACGGCCGTGGCGGCATCCGTGTCGGTCGCGGTGGAGGAGATCACCTCCGCGGAGGCGCTGGAGGCGTTCGCCGCGGAGTGGGCGGAACTGTGGGAGCGCTGCCCCGCCGCCACGCCGTTTCAGCATCCCGCGTGGCTGGTTCCGTGGTGGAACTGCTTCGGCGCTCAGCCGGGGTGGGCGCTGTGGACCCTCGCCGCGCGGGCGCACGGGCGGCTGACGGCAGTCGCGCCGCTGTTCATCCACCCCGGCCCGGACCCGTCCGTGCGCCAGGTCTCGCCCGTCGGCATCGCCAATACGGATTACCTGGGGCCGCTGCTGGACCCCGCGGACGACGGGAGCGCCACCGCCGCCCTCCTGGCGCACCTGGCCGCACACGCGGAGCGCTGGGACGTGTGCGACCTGGAGGAGATCCGCGAGGGCGACCCGCTGCTGAGCGCACCCATGCCGGACGGCCTGCGCGCGGAAGCGTCGCCGCAGTCGCTCTGCCCCGTGCTGGCGTTGGCGAAAAACGCGGAGGAGTTCTTTGCCGCGCGCTCCTCCTGGCTGCGGCGCAACCTGCGGCGCGGCGAGCGGCGGCTGAGCGAGCAGGCCCCGCTCGCGTTCGAGACGGCGGACGGGGACACGCTGGACGAGTTCGTGGACGCCTTTTTTCGCCTGCACGAGGAGCGCTGGGCGGCGGAGGGGCAGGACGGGCTGCTGCAGGGCGAGCTGATGCGGCGCTTTCACCGCGAATCGTCGGAGCGGCTGATGGATGCGGGGCTGCTGCGGCTGCACGGGATGCGGTTCGACGGCCGGCTCGCGGCCATCTTTCACGGCCTGGGCGGGCACGGCCGCGTGCACGCCTACCTGGGCGGGTTCGAGCCCGGGCTGGGGCGCGACAATCCCGGAACGCTGATCGCGGGCTACGCCATGGAGCAGGCGATGGCGGAAGGTGCGCGGGAGTTCGACTTTCTGCGCGGGCAGGAAAAGTACAAGTACGACTGGGGCGCGGCCGACCAGCGGACGCACCGCATCCGGATTCTGCACGCGGACTCCCCGGAGCGCGCATGGTGACGGCAGCCGAGGCGGAGACCTACTCCGCATACGACGACTTCGCGTGGTTCTACCACCGCTACTGGAGCCAGGGCATCCCCTTTCGCCTGCTGGAGGCCGTGGAGCGGCTGGTTCTGGCGGACCTGCAGCCCGGCGCGCGCGTGCTGGACCTGTGCTGCGGCACCGGGCGCATCAGCCGCGCGCTGGCGGAGCGCGGATTCCGCGTCACGGGGCTGGACGGCTCGGCGGGAATGCTGGAGATCGCCGCGGAGGAGGCGCCCGGTGCCCGGTTCGCCCGGGCGGATGCCCGCGACTTTCGCGTGGATGCGCCCATGGACGCGGTCGTGTCGCTGTTCGACAGCCTCAACCACGTGACAGGCGAGGGCGAACTGCCGCGGGTCTTCAGTTGCGTGCACCGCGCGCTGGTGCCCGGCGGCCGCTTTCTGTTCGACCTGAACGACGATTCCAGCTTTCGTGCGCACTGGCGCGGCGAGTCGTTCACCACGGTGGAGGAGGACCACGCCTCCATCATGCGCGGCGAATACGACGCGGAGGCGCGGCTGGGGACGGTGAACGTGACGCTGTTCCGGTTGATGGACGGCACCTGGCGGCGCTCCGATGTGACGGTGCACGAGCGGTGCTACGAGGCCGACGACGTGCTTGCATGGCTCGCGGACGCGGGGTTCATGGCGCGGATGTACCGCGCCGAGGCGGATCTGGGAATGGACGACCAGGCGGGGCGGATGTTCTTTGTGGCGGAGAAGAAGGCGTGAGTGGCACCGTGGTGAAGACGAGGCGCGCGCGAAAGCCGCCGGAGCCGCTGGCGGGGGTGGACCTGCCGTGGATCCGCGTTTCGCCGGGGTCGCCATACTTTGAGGACGAGACCGGCGCGCCGTGGACGCCGGTGGGCTACAACGATGCGCTCACGTGGCCGGAACTGGGCCCGCTGTACCGCCGCCGCGACGTGGAGGCGGTGGACCGCCACCTCGCGTGGCTGGCGGAAAACGGGATCACCGTGCTGCGCCTCATGCTGGAGTGCGCGCACAAGGGCCGCTACCTGGAAAAACCGCTGGGCACCTTTCAGCCGCACATGGTGCGCGTCTGGGACGACCTGCTGGCCCTCGCGTCGCGCCACGGCATCCGCCTGCTGCTGACGCCGTACGACACCTTCTGGATGTGGCTGCGCTTCAAGCACCATCCCGTAAGCCGCCACCAGGGCGGGCCGTGCTCGCATCCGGGGCAGGTGCTGCTCTGCCCGGACACGCGCGCCGCCATCAAGGAGCGGCTGACGTTCATGGTGGAGCGGTGGGGCGGAAGCGGGGCCGTGTTTGCGTGGGACCTGTGGAACGAGATCCACCCCGCGCAGGCGGGCGAGCGCGACGACTGCGTGGACGTGTTCAACGAGTTCATCGCGGAAGTTTCCGACCACGTGCGCTCGCTGGAGACGCGGCTGTACGGGCGCGCGCATCCGCAGACCGTGTCCATGTTCGGGCCGGAGCTGCGGTGGCGGCCGCACCTGCCGCTGGCGGAAACCGTGTTCCGCCATCCGTCGCTGGACTTCGCGACGACGCACATCTATATGGAAGGGAGCATCGACGACCCGCGCGACACGGTGGCGTGCGCCATCGACACGGGGCGGCTGGTGCGGCAGGCGCTGGGGGAGATCGGCGACATGCGCCCGTACCTGGACACGGAGCACGGCCCCATCCACGGCTTCAAGGACAAGCGCATCACGCTGCCGGAGCCGTTTGACGACGAGTACTTCCGGCACATGCAGTGGGCGCACCTGGCGTCGGGCGGCGCGGGGGGAGGCATGCGCTGGCCCAACCGGCGCGTCCATGTGCTGACGCCCGGCA
>NZ_DASVTX010000072.1:0-9344 GCF_036387355.1 Longimicrobium sp. | reverse complement strand
GGATAGAGATGCCCTAAGGTGCGAGATCTTTCCGCGACCATGGGACAGATACCGTGATGAGCCAGTGTATGGGGACGGCATCACTGTGACGGCAAAAACAGAAGACGAGAAGGTTATTGTTCGAAATGATAGACTTGAGTTCCTAGACGTCGGACCTGAGTTCGCAACTAACACATGGGGAAGAGGCACTCCCCGCTGGATCAATGTAGTCACGTTCAGCGACTTCAGTGAGGACCCCGAATCTGTGGGTGCCCTCCCAGAACGTCTCGATGACTGGAACTCCGTTGTTCAGAGCGCAGGATTTGAGCGTTCGTGGGGATCACGAGAGGGAGTAGTCCTCACCTGCATCCACAGTTCATGGCGGCACCATTGGCAGACCCCGACATCTCTGCGCGTATTCGATGCGTGGATGCGGGAGCAGGGATTTACAATGTCAATCTCCAGTGCTGGTCGTAGTGCGCGCGAGATCCTGCGGAGGCTCGGACGGTATGGCCTTTGGCCACTTACTGATCTGGAACTACTACAAGCCTTGAACGCAATGGCCCACGGTGAGGTGGAGGTTGTTACACGAGGAACTACGGAGCGCCGCAAGGCCAGATCACCCGCGCTTCCAAGAAGGTCTCTCATAGCTTTGCTGCGACGGATTACGAATAACAACATGGATCGAGTTGATCGTATACTCGAAATCCTTACTGGGAAGGAAATTGTTCGGATCGGCATGCGGGTAGAATGCTCTCACTGCGAGCAGTCCAACTGGTACTCAGTCGATGATCTCAGACGTGAGTTGAAGTGTCATCGCTGCCTCCGCGAATATATCTTTCCCAGCGCTTCGCCGCCCAGTGAGTGGTCTTACCGTACGATCGGGCCGTTCGCTACTGAGAATTTTGCTCAGGGTGGCTATTCAGTGGCGTTGGCACTAGGTGCACTGGGGTTTCGATTGGGAGCTGAAGTGACGTGGATTCCGTCCATCGAGTTAGCAAGATCGAACGAGATAAAGCTCGAGGCGGATTTCGCCATGTTTTGGCAGTACAAACACATTAGATCGGGCTCGTCGCGATTGATATTTGGTGAGTGTAAATCTCTCAACAGGTTCGAGATGAAAGATGTAGAGCGGATGCAGGAGCTTGGATCGGAATTTCCTTCCTCCGTCTTGGTGTTTTGTACACTCCGGAGCCAGTTGGATTGGGACGAAAAGAAAAGGATCAAAAGGTTGGTTAAAGCCGGGCGGTCATCGCGAGGTAAAACCGGGAATCCAGTCATTGTCCTGACCGGCTTGGAACTTCTGGGTACCGGGATCCCCAATTGTTGGGGCAAAGAAGCTGCGGACGTTCTTACGTATGCGCGTACACCGCGCGGTCTTGATGAAGTAGCGATTCTCACCCAGCGACTCCATCTAGGTAGTACATGATTCTCCAGAGCGTAGAGAGTGGCCTGCTTCCTGCCCGTTCGCCCGCCGCGTAGGTTGCGCGGCGGGCGTTTTGCTGCGTTGAATCCGGGTTGCACACGTCACACCGAATCTGAAACGGAGCCGCATGGTCGAGGTCGCCACCACCCCTCCCAGCGAGCGTTATCCCGGTCGGCCGGAAGAAGGCCGCATCGTCGTCATCGCGCCCACGCGCGCCGCGTGCGAAACCATCGAACTCGGCGTGCAGCTTACCGGGGTCGACACCATCATGCAGCGCGAGCACGGCGAAGAGATTCGCCAGCTCGCGGCGTCCGGCAAGGGCTTCGGCATCATGGCCGGCACGGGGACGGGAAAAACGCTCGCCATCCGCCCCATCGCGCAGACCATCCTGGGCACCGAGGACCTGCGCGTGGGTGTCGTGAACCGGGAGCGCGAGGCGACTCCGGAAACGCCCAGCTGGAACGTGGTCATCGTCACCACCGGCATTGCACGACGGTGGCTGCAGGACGCGCTCATCGACAGCAACGACGTGGTCATCGTCGATGAAATCCACCAGACCAGCGCGGAACTGGAGCTGTGCCTGGCGCTGGCCAAGCGCGCCGGCTGCCGCTTCATCTGGCTCTCGGCCACCGTGGATCCCACGTTCTACAGCAACTACCTGAACAGCGCGGCGGTCATCGAGTCCAGCGCGTTCGACCCCGCGATGGCGGCGGACGTGCGGGTGAGCAACACCAGCGACCCCGTCAGCTTTCTGGGCGACCGCTTCATGCGGCACGTGGTCAAGAACAAGCGCGGCGTCGCCGTCTTTGTGCCCACGCGGGCGGGAACGGAGCGCATCGCCAAGGAAGTGTCGGACCGCTGGCGCGAAGTGATGACCGAGTTCTACCACGGCGGCGAGCCCGTGGCCAAGCTGCGTCCCTTCCTGGAGGGCGAGGGCGCGCCGCACCCGTTCGTGCTGGGGATGACGGCCGCGGGGCAGTCCGCGCTCAACCTGCGCGGGCTGGACACCGTCGTGATCGAGGATGCGCAGTTCACCACGCTGGTCAAGAAGGGCAAGAGCGTGCTGACGCGCATGCCGTTGGGCGCCAACGAGATGCTGCAGATGGCGGGGCGCGTGCACGGCCGCGTGCCCAACGGCGAGGTGTGGATCCTTTCGGAGCGGCAGATCGACTTCTTCGCGCTGCGCCCCACCGAGCCGCACTTTCAGCTCGCCGGTGACCCCGAGCGCGTGGCCATGACCTGCGCCGACATGGGCGTCCGCGCCGACGACCTGGACCTGCCCGTCCCGCTGGACCGCATCGCCTACGCGCGGGCGATGGAGCTGCTGACCACGCGCGGCATCATCGCCAACGGCCGGCTGACGCGCTACGGGCGGGAAGTGGAAGTGCTCCCCGTGGACCGCGCGTACGGCGAGCTGCTGGTGCAGGCCGACGAGCACCTGGTGCCCATCGTGGCCACGTGCGCGTCCATCGAATCGCTGCACCGCATGCTGCGCCAGCAGGACAACGACATCGGCCAGTACGTGGTCCCCGGCAGCGACCACCTGACCGCGTACGCCATCTACCGCGACGCGCTGGAAAAAACGGGCACGCTGGGCACCGTCTACGGCCTGCCGCGCCACATCTTTGATCCGCAGGCGCTGGAAGAGTGGGCCGAGGAGCGCGGCGTGATGATGCGCAGCATCGAAGACGCGGCGCTCGCCATCGCCAGCATCTACCGCGGGATGGACCTGGCGCTGCCCCGCAACATGCCCAAGCTGAACGCCAGCCTGATCCGCGACTGGCAGTCGCTGGTCGCGCGGCTGATGCCGTTCAGCCTGGTGATCGACGAAGAGACGGCGTGGGGCGAGGAGGTTTCCGTCAGCAAGACGAGCGTGGCGGGCGCGTACGGCGCCGTCGCGGGCGAGATCGTGTACTTCGCCGACAAGATGGGGCGCGCGCGTGGCAGCATCAGCGGCACCCAGCTTCCGCACGAGCTGATCTGGGAGTTCGCCGCGCCGGGTGACGCGCAGGTGGTGTACGACAACGCGCACCGCCGGGCGCCGCTCCGTCTGCGGCGGGAAAGGGCGTTCCACGGATTCGTGCTGGAGAACCAGGACGAGGCCATCGACCGCTTTCCGCGCGGGCTGGAGGAGGAGTGCCGCACGGTGCTGGCGCAGGCGATGGTCACGGGGCAGGCGTACCACCGCGACCTGGCCGCCAGCCGCGAAGCCATCCACGAACTGCGCGACGTCTACCGCCGTTCCGCCGGACGCACGCCGGGGATGAACGAGCAGGCGCTCACGGACTACCTGTCGTCGCGCCTGGCGAGCGTGAACAGCTACTCGGAGTTCCTGGAGACGCCGCTGCGCATCAACGCCGACGAGCTGGTGCCGGCGGCGGAGCGCGCGCGGTGGATGGCGCTGCCCAGCAGCATTGAGCTGGACGGGCGCGAGTACCCGCTCAACTACGCGTTCGAGGGCGACGAGGCCGTGGTGCGGGTGCAGATCCCGGCCAAGTTCCTCCACCACCTGGACGACGCGCACCTGCCGGAACTGGATCGCCCGCTGCACTTTACCGTCACGCGCGGCAAGCGCGACTCGGTGCGCGCGTCGTCGCTGGATGAGGCGCGGCGGCTGGTGGAAGAGGCGTTCGCGGCCGAGCGCGCCGAGCGTCCGGCGCCGGGTGCGGGTGGCCGTGGCGGCGGAGGCGGGCGCGGGGACGGACCCCGGCGCGGCGGCCAGCGCGGACGTGGCGCGCGCGCGGAGGCGGAGGAGCCGCGGCGGGGCAGGGGACAGGGCCGCGGCAAGAAGCACAAGCCCGGCCCGCCCAAGGGCGGCGCGAAGCGCAAGCGCGCGAAGTACTGAACTGATTTGTCTCTAACAGAGGCACAGAGGCACAGAGAGAAAAAACGAGGAGGAGGACCGGGCGGAATTCCGGTCCTCCTCCTCTTTGTCCCTCTTGTTCTCTGTGCCTCTGTTAGAGCTTGCTTTTGCCGTTATCTCAGCACCCGCAACTCACGCAGCCGCCAGGCGCCGTCTTCCCACACCGCGCCGACGTAGACGATGGAGGACAGCGTGTCGGACACGCCGCGGGGGCGCGCCACCCACGTCAGCTCGCCAAACCCGCGCACCGGCGACCCGCCCGAGATGGTCACCTGACGCGGCCGCACGGACACGTTCTCCCGCTCCGCGAACAATCCGCGCAGCGCGGCGGAGGCGTGGCGCTCCTGCACCTCGCCCGGGCCGTCGCCGGCCAGGTCCAGCACGATGCGCCCGTCCTCCGGGGCCAGCGCCACGATGGCGTCCGCGTCCCCGCGCGACCACAGGCGCGCGATGTTCGCCACGAAGTTCTCCAGCGGCGCGGGTTGCTGCGCCGCGAGCGCGCGCGGCAGCAGCACCAGCGCGATCAGCGGGAGAAACAGGGAAACCAGCCGTACGATCTTCATCTATGCCGTCACCGGTAGTTCGTTCATTTCCTGGAGCGCGCGGGCCAGCGCCGCCGCCGGGTCCGCCGCGGCCGTGATGGAGCGGCCCAGGACCACGTAGTTCGATCCCAGCCGCGCCGCCTCGGCGGGCGTCGCCACGCGGGCCTGGTCGCCCGCATCGTCGCCGGCCAGGCGGATGCCCGGCGTCAGCACGCGGAATCCGCCACCCGTTGCACCACGGATCGTGGGCACCTCGTGCACGGAGGATACGACGCCGTCCAGCCCGCACGCCTCTGCCAGCGCCGCCAGCCGCGCCACCTCCGCGCCCGCATCCACCGACGCGCGCCCCCACGCCTCCGCCGCTTCCGCCTCCGTAAGCGAAGTGAGCAGCGTCACGCCCAGCAGCTTGGGCGCGGATGGACCCGCCGCGTCCCTCGCCTTGGCCGCCGCACGCATCATCGCCGCGCCGCCGGAGGTGTGGATGGTCAGCAGGTCGGCGCCGAGCCCGGCGGCGCTTTCCACCGCGTGCGCCACCGTCGCCGGGATGTCGTGCAGCTTCAGATCCAGAAACACCCGGCATCCCCGGGCCGTCATCGCCCGCACCACCTCCGGCCCCTCCGCCGTGAACAGCTGCAGCCCGACCTTTACGAAGTCCGCGCCGGGGCCGATGCGGTCCAGCAGGCGCTCCGCTTCCGCGCGGGAGGGCACGTCCAGGGCAATGATGGCGACGGGAGGCATGGGCGAGTGCGTAAGCGGTTGGAGTGCGTACACTTCGGCCCGCCGGGAAGGTCCGCGGCGGGCCGGATGGTCATCGTCGGGCGGCGATTCAGTCGCGGGCGCTCTGGCGCCGCTCGCTGGCGTCAAAGAAGTCGCGCACGCTCTGCGCAAGCTGCTGGGCAATGCGCTCCTGCTGCTCGGGATCGGTCAGCATCGCCTCCTCGCGGTGGTTGCTGATGAAGCCGATCTCCACCAGCACCGCGGGCATGAACGCGCCCACCAGCACGGCGAAGCCCGCCTGCTTTACGCCACGGCTGCGACCCGGATGCACCTCGCGCAGCCGGTTCTGAATCATCTGCGCCCAGTCGCTGCTTTCGCGCAGGTGCTGGTTCTGGCGCAGGTCGTTCATGATGAAGTCCAGCGGCGTGTGGCCGGCGGGGCGCTCCTCGTACTGCGCCGCCGCGTCCTCCATCGCCTGCACGCGCCGCGCGTCCGCCGTGCGCGCCTCGGCCAGAAAGTACGTTTCGTACCCCGCCTCGGCGCGGCTGGGATTCGCGTTGCAGTGAATGGACATGAACAGCGCCGGCTGCCCCTCGTCGCGCCACGCGTTGGCCATGCGCCCCCGGTCGCGCAGCGCGATGAGCGTGTCGCGGTCACGCGTCATCCGTACCTCATACGACGGGTCCGCCGACAGGATCTCCGCCACCCGCCGCGCGATGCGCAGGTTGATGTGCTTCTCCCGCGTGCCGGACGGCCCCTGCGCGCCGGGATCCACCCCGCCGTGCCCGGCGTCCACCACGATCAGCCGGCGGCGCGGCGGCGTCGCGGGAGTTCCGGCAGCCGGAGCCGGAGCGGCGGCCGGGGCCGGGCGCGCCGCGGCGGCAGCGAGCGCGCCGGGATCCACCCGCAGCGTACGCGCATCCACGTCCACCCACACCGGGCCGCCCGCGGGTTCGCCGAGCAGCGCCAGGAACGCGGTGGGAACGTACACCACGCCGTCGCGCGCGTACGTGGGCGAGGCGAGCATGCGCGGCTGCCCGTCCACCCGCACGCCCGGCGAGTCCACGCGCAACGCAAAGGTGCGCGCGCCCATGCGCACGATCACCTCGCCGCCCTCGTACGCCACCTGCGCCCCCACGTTCACCAGCGCGGAGACGGGGAGGGCGGGGTAGCCACGGTCCGTGGCCTCCGCGACGGAGACCGCGTCGGTGCCGCTCGCCAGCCGCCACGCGCCGGGCGTCTGCGCGGGAAGCACGGCCGCCGCGGACGCGGCGGCGAACAGGAACAGAAGAGTGGCCAGAACTCGCATCCGGCTGCTCCAGGAATGCATTTACCCGTTATCCTTGTAGGCGCGCTCCATGTCGCGCGCATCCGCGCGCTCCTTGAGCGTTTCTCGCTTGTCGTGCAGCTGCTTTCCCTTCACCAGCGCCAGGTTCACCTTGGCGACCCCGCCGGTGAAGTGCAGGTCCAGCGGCACCAGCGTGAGCCCCTTCTGCTCCACCTGCCCCACCAGCTTGCGAAGCTGGTTGCGGTGCATCAGCAGCTTGCGCGGGCGCAGCGGGTCGTGGTTGAAGCGGTTGCCCTGCTCGTACGGAGAGATGTGCAGGTTGTACAGCCACAGCTCGCCGCGGTCCAGCCGGGCGAAGCAGTCCTGCAGGTTGGCGCGTCCCTGGCGGAGCGACTTCACCTCCGTCCCCAGGAGCACGATTCCCGTCTCCCACGTGTCCAGAACGTGGTACTCGTGCCGCGCCCTGCGGTTGCTGACGATGACTTTGCTGCCACCGTCCGCCTTCTGGTCAGCCATTCACCCGGATCGTGCGTGCGTGGGCCGCGCCCCCGGTGCGGGAGCGCGGCGAATCGACAGAGATGTCAGTAGATGAAGACGGGCGTGCCGACGTCCACCTCGTGGTACAGCGCGCGGGCGGCCTCGTTGGTCATGCGGATGCAGCCGTGCGACACGGCCTGCCCCAGCAGTTCCGGCTTGTCGGTGCCGTGCAGCGCGATGCCCTCGCCCAGAAAGAGTGCCGTGGTGCCCAGCATCCCCTCCTCCCACCGCGCTTCGGAGTCCGCGTCGGGAATGGGAGTGCCGCGCTCGATGTAGGCCCAGTCGGGCACGTACCAGCGGGGATTCTTTTCCTTGCGCTGCACGCGGAACATGCCGCGCGGCGTGCTGAACTCCCACTTCTGCCCCGCGCCCTCCAGCCGCGTCCCCGTCCCCGTGCCGACTACCGTGGACCAGAGGACACGCTCCTCCTCCATCAGGTACAGCCGGTGCTCTTCGAGTGCGATGACGATGTAGCGCTCCGCGCTCACCGGCGCATCCCGGTATCGGGCCGCGCCCTCGCGCGACACGCCGTGCGCCACGGCCAGCGGCGATCCCGGCAGCGTCTGCGCCGCCCCGTTGTCCACGACGAAAAGCACGGCTACGAGGGCCGCGGCAAGCGCCGCACCGAACCCACTTTCGTACTTTCGTACTCTCGTACTTTCGTACTTGTTCATTCCAGCAACTCCCGTTGTCGTCGGCGGATGCGCATAAGGTCGTACACCTGCGCCACCTCGCCGCCCAGCACGAACACGATCGCAAGATAATAGATCCAGAAGATCAGGATGATCAGGTTGGCCAGGGTGCCGTACGTGGTCTGCCAGTTCCCCACGTGCGCCACGTACCAGGCAAAGATCCCCTTGAGCGCCTCCCACACCACCGAGGTGAACACCGCGGCCACGATGGCGATGCGCCACGGCGTCTTGCGCTTGGGAAGATAGCGGTACATCAGCACGAACATCAGCAGAATGAAACCGAACGCCAGAATGCGCGCCAGGGCCCGCTGCATCGACACCACCTCCGCACGGCCCGACAGCCCCAGCGTCTGCACCCCGTAGTTCTGCGCCGCTTCCACGGCGATGGTCGTCCCCGTGTTGAGCAGGAACAGCGTCCCGGCCACGAGCACCATCTGCACGTCGAAGATCTTGCCGTCGATGATGCCGCGCTCTTCCGGCAGGTCAAAGATGTGCTTGAGCACCGACCGCAGGCTTCCCACCAGCCGCGTGGACGACCACATGAAGAGGATCAAGCCCACCACGCCGAACCGCGTGCGCCCGGCCACCACCTCGCCCACCAGCGTGCGGGTGAGCGTCACGATCCGTTGCGACGGGGGCAGAATGCCCAGCACGTAGTCCACCGCCATCTGCTCCGGATCCTCCACGGCGCGCTGCAGCACAAAGCCGAACACGCCGATGAGCATGAGCAGAAACGGGATGGCCGCCACCAGCACGTTGAAGGCGATGGCGCCGGCCAGAAAGAAGATGTCGTCTTCGCCCGCCTTCTGGTACACCCGCCGCGCGAAATCGAACCATCCGCCCAGAACGCGCCGAAGGGCCGCGCCGGCGGCCCTCCGCAGCACCGTCGCCCGCGAGGGGGAGCCAGCCGGGTCCGTCATGGCCGAAACGACAGGCGCGCGGCGTGCGGCGTCACTTCGCCGCGTCGCCGTCCACCAGGTCGCCCGCGTCAGTTTCCGTCGACATGCGGGTGATCACCACCTCCTGCACCACCATGCTGCCCCCCTCCGCCCGGTTCGCCGCCGGAGAGCTGTCCGGACGATCCGCCGCGGGAACGATGTCCGTCCGCTGCACGGGGGAAAGAATGTCCGGGCGATCCGCCGCGGCCGCGCTCAGGGTGAGCGTCGCGGGCGCGGGTTCACCGTCCGCCGTGACGCGCGCGGAGGGTGCAGGGGAGAGCGGAGAAAGACGCGGGCCGGCGGGGGCGGGCGCTTCACCGCGCTTGCCGGAGCGGTACTGCGCCTTGGCCTCGTCCAGGCGC
>NZ_DASVTX010000071.1:0-3825 GCF_036387355.1 Longimicrobium sp. | reverse complement strand
CGTGGTGGTCATCATCGGCATTCTGGCCGCGATCGCGATCCCCAAGTTCAACAGCGTCTCCAAGAACGCCAAGCAGGCGGAAGCCGGCCCGGTGCTCAAGCAGATCTGCAGCCTGCAGGGCACGTACTTCCAGGAGAACGGTTCGTACGCCGCCAATATCACCGCCCTGACCGGCTTTGACGACCCGAACGCGAAGTACTTCACGTTCACCGTCACCGGCGGCACCACCTCGGTCGCCACCGCCTCGCCCAACACGCTGGGCACCTCGAGCGGCCTGGTTGCGGCGACCCGCAACTGCGTCACCGGCGCGGTCACGCCGTAATCATCGCCTTACGGCGGTCTGAAACCGGGGGCCGGGCGTTTGCCCGGCCCCCGGTTTCGTTCTGGGTCCTGCGTGCCGATCCGCCGTCGCGGCGCTCCCGTGCAGCATCCTGAAAGACGCCTTCGCAGGGCGGCTACTGCGTTCCGCATCGAAGGAAAGGGACGGGAAAACCGGCGCCAGACGCGTCCGCCTCGTCCAGCATGCCGCCCGCGTTTTGCCCGGAACGTTGCAGATCGTCGACGTTTGCGGGCTCCGGAACGCGGACGATGTTTTCCGTAAACAGCCCTCCCGCAACGGGTTGGCCCCGAACAGGGCGCATGGCCCATCCGTTGCCCTAAGTGATTGCGTGACCAGCACATCGGTGCTGCGAACCGCGAGACCCCTCCCAGCTGGAGCAGTACCGATGCGCAATCTCCGCAACAACAAGGGTTTCACCCTGATCGAACTGATGATCGTCGTCGTCATCATCGGCATTCTGGCCGCGATCGCGATCCCCAAGTTCAACAGCGTCTCCAAGAACGCCAAGCAGGCCGAAGCCGGCCCGGTGCTCAAGCAGATCTGCAGCCTGCAGGGCACGTACTACCAGGAGACGGGCTCCTATGCCGCGGACATCAACACCCTGACCGGCTTTGACGACCCGAACGCGAAGTACTTCACGTTCACCGTCACCGGCGGCACCACCTCGGTGGCCACCGCGTCGCCCAACACGCTCGGCACGTCCAGCGGCCTGGTGGCCGCGACCCGCAACTGCGTCACCGGCGCCGTAACGCCGTAACCGCACCGCGACTTGCGGGCCGGGGACCGGGTGAACGCCCGGCCCCCGGTCCGTTTCCGGGCACCACGTGCATCTCGCTGTCCTCAATCCATTCAGCCGAAGTACCCACCATGACCTGCAAGCGCGGCTTCACCCTCATTGAGCTGATGATCGTCGTGGTCATCATCGGCATTCTGGCCGCGCTCGCGGTTCCCCGCTTCAACCAGGTGACCAAGCGCAGCAAGGAGGCCGAGGCGCCCCCGATTCTGCGGCAGCTTTCCACGCTGCAGGAGCGCCATCGGCAGTCCGAGGGCGAGTACGCGACCACGGTGGCGGACCTGGAAGGCGGCGCGTCCAACTACGCCGACGGCAAGTACTACGGCTACCAGCTCACCGGCGGCGGCTCCAGCTACGTGGCGTGCGCGGTTCCGCTGGACCCCGCGCTGGGGCTGCAGTCGTTCCGCGTGGATGCGCTGGGCTCGGTGAGCGCGGGATCGTGCTGAGCGCCGCGCCCGGCTCTCGTGCCGGGTGACGAACGGCCTCCGGTTCCCGGTTCATCCTGTACGACCGGCTGATTGCGCGGCCCGCCCTCCATCGCGAGGGCGGGCCGCTTCCCTTTGTGGACCAGGTGCGCCGGCAATGTTGATCCGCCGCACGGGCCGCGGTATCTTGCGCCCCGTTGCACCCGGGGCCGCGGCCCCGCCTTCCCGCACCCAGGACCGCTCCGCCATGAACACCCGTCGACTTTCCGGCCTGCTGCTGGCCGCCGCGTCCCTCTGCTCCGTTCCCGCCGGGGCCGTGCACGCGCAGCGCCCCGCGGCCGCGGGTGTGCCGGGCACCCTTCGCGTGGGCCAGTCGGTAAGCGGCACGCTGAGCGAGGGCACGCCGTCCATGACGGAGCGCGGGCGCTTTCGCGTCTACTCGTTCCAGGGCGTGCCGGGGCGCCGCTACGTGGTCACCATGCAAGCCACCAGCTTTGACCCGTACGTGAGCCTGGTGCGCACGGTGAGCGGCGTGTCGGACTACATGGCCTCCGACGACGACAGCGGCGGCGGCACCAACGCCCGCCTGCGCTTCCAGGTGCCCGCGGCCGGCTCGTACATGATCGTGGCGCAGTCGCTTACGCTGGACGGTCTGGGCACCTTCACGCTGCGGCTGGATTCCGTGGCGCGGCGCCCGCTGGCCATCGGCGCGCTGCGGGTGGGGCAGACGCTGCAGGCGCAGCTGACCGACTCCGATCCGGAATTCGACAACCTGCCGGGCCACTACGACGTGTACCGCGTGCGGGGGCAGGCCGGGCAGCGCGTGCGGCTGCGGATGGAGATGGCGGAAAACGTTCCCAACCTGATGATCGGCCGCCTGGAGAACGGGCAGTTCGCGGCGGATGAGGACGCCACGCAGGGCGAGCAGATCAACGCCGTCATTCCCGACAGCGGCGCGTTCTACGTGCAGGCCGGCGCCATGGGCGGCGAGTTGGGCGCGTACACGGTGTCGGTGATGGAGCGCGCCACGCCGCGCCCCTCGCGGGTGCAGCCCATCCGCCGGGGTGAAACGGTGGAAGGCGAGCTGTCGGACGACGATGCCGAGAACGAGGCCGACGAGCGGCTGTACGACGCGTTCGGCTACGTGGGCCGGGCGGGCGAGCGGGTGCGCATCGAGCTTTCGTCGGAGGAGTTCGACACCTACATCGCCCTGGGTCAGATGGTGAACGGCGAGTTCCGCGAGATCGCCGCCAACGACGACGCGGAGGACGAGGAGGGCACGGACTCGGTGCTGGAGACGGAGCTTCCGTCCGACGGCCGCTACGTCATCCGGGTCACCAGCTTTACGGGCGGCGCCACGGGCGCGTACCGTCTGCGCGTGTCCGCGCCCTGATCGTCATCCATCGCAAACAAGAACGCCCCGCCCGGAGTTCCGGGCGGGGCGTTCTTCATCCCTCCCTCCACCAGAAAGGCCCGCCGCTCAGGAGGGGGCGTAGACGGAGCGCAGCTTGCCGCCCAGGTACTGCAGCAGCGGGGCGGGGGAAAGGGGGCGGCCCGTGGCGCGCTGGCACAGCTCGGGGGCGGTGTAGCGCCGGCCGTGGGCGTGCACGTTCTCGCGCAGCCACCCCAGCAGCGCGCCGAACTCGCCCCGGCGCACCTGGCCGTCCAGGCCCGGAAGCGCGGCGTGGATGGCTTCCCACAGCTGCGCCGCGTACAGGTTTCCCAGGGTGTAGGTGGGAAAGTAGCCCACGGCGCCCATGGACCAGTGGATGTCCTGCATGCAGCCGCGGGCGTCGTCGGGCACGGTGAGCCCCAGGTCCGACCGGATGCGCTCGTTCCACGCGCCGGGCAGGTCGCGCACGGCCAGGTCGCCCCGCAGCATGGCGCGCTCCAGGTCAAAGCGCAGCATGATGTGCAGGTTGTACGTCGCCTCGTCGCTCTCGATGCGGATCAGGTTGGGCTCCACGCGGTTCAGCCCGCGGTACACCGTGCGCGGCGTGAGGCCGGCCAGCGCGCCGGAGCCGGCCTGCGCCTGCACTTCGGGGAGCGCCCACTCCCAGAACGGCAGGCCGCGCCCCACGAAGTTCTCCCACATGCGCGACTGGCTTTCGTGAATGCCCATGCTGGCCGCCTCGGCCAGGGGCTGCCCGAATCGCTCCGCCTTGGGAAGGCCCTGCTCGTACAGCCCGTGCCCCACCTCGTGCATGGTGGAGTGCAGCGCGCTCAGAAACTGGCCCGCGTCGTAGCGCGTGGTGAGGCGCGTGTCG
>NZ_DASVTX010000070.1:0-13978 GCF_036387355.1 Longimicrobium sp. | reverse complement strand
CAGGTGCACATCGGCGTGGCCGTCGCCATCGAGGAAGGGCTCATCACCCCCGTGATCCGCGACGCGGACCGCAAGGGCGTCAGCGAGATCTCGGCGGAGGTCAAGGAACTCGCCGGCCGCGCCCGGGAAAAGAAGCTGAAGCCCGAGGAGTTCACGGGCAGCACGTTCAGCATCAGCAACCTGGGGATGTTCGGCATCGAGGAGTTCACCGCCATCATCAACCCGCCGGAAGCCGCCATCCTGGCCGTGGGCGCCATTGGCCCCAAGGTGGTGGTGGACGACGAGGGGAACATGGCCATCCGCCAGCGCATGCGCATGACGCTGAGCTGCGATCACCGCGTGATCGACGGCGCGACCGGCGCGGCCTTCCTGCAGACGCTCAAGCAGTACCTGGAAGACCCGATGATGATGATCGCCTGATCGTCATTCCGGAACGCGGGAGAACGCGGGGGCGGCCGATGGGGCCGCCCCCGCGTTTCCGTTTCGGGTGTGCGCCGGGAGCGTCGCGCGCCCGGCGGGACCGGCGCGCGAGGGGAAGACGATCCGCCTCCGCTGAGCGCCGGACGCGATCACAAAAGGCTCCGCCGAAACCCGGCGGAGCCTTTGCCCGTTACACGTTCTGGTCGCCTGCCCGTGGAGCGCGTAGCTTGCCGGCGCAGGTCCCGCCTTTTCCTCCCCCGAGGTGCCCCATGTACCTGACGCTGTACACCGTCGCCGGATGGGCGATGGCCGGGTGGCTGCTGATGATGCTTCTGCCCACCTTTCGCGTTACGCGCTGGATCGCGGAGCGGGCGGTGTTTCCCATCTTCCTCTCCCTGCTGTACCTGGCCGGCATCGTTCCGCTGCTGATGCGGCTGGGACCGGGCATGGTACGCGACTTCGGCGATGCGCCGGGTGTCATTCGCCTGCTGGGCAACCCCGACATCGCGCTGGTGGCGTGGATTCACATCCTCGCCTTTGACCAGGCGGTGGCGCTCTGGATCTACCGCGACAACATGCGCGAGCGCTGGCTTCCGCTGCCGGTGCAGTCCATCATCCTCTTTGCGACGCTGATGTTCGGGCCGCTGGGGCTGCTGTCGTACGTGGCGCTGCGCGGACTGGCCCGCAGCCGCCGCGCCGCGCGGGCGGAACCGGCGGAAACCGAGCCGGCGATGGGGCGCCTCTCCGCGCGGGAAGGCGTGGGGAGCGCGGCGCGGGTCGCTGCGGCGCGCGTGATGGGTCTCTTTGCCCGTGAGCGCGCGCTGACCGCCGTCGGCGTGCTGGGCATCGTGCTGGGCGCGGGGTGTGCGGCCGCCGTCGGCATCCGCGGCGGCGAGTTCGTGGCGCCGGAGGGGCACCTGCGCAAGGCGATGACCTTCGACATCGCCATCGGCATCTACCTGCTCACGCTGGTGATGGTGCTTCCCCTGGCGCGGTTCCGCCCGCGCGGGCTGGCGGCGTGGCGCGCGGGGCACGTGGCGCTGGGCCTGTACGCGTACGGGATGGAGACCGTGCAGATCGCGCGGGGGCTGGACCCGCGCTTTACCCGCGCGGGGAGCGTGACGGACCAGATTCTGGGCGGCGTCTTCTTCCTGACCGCGCTGGCGCTGATGGGGATGTTCGGCGTGATGGCGTGGCGCATCGTGCGGCGGCGCACGGACGGCGCGGACGGGCCGCTGCTGATCGCCCTCCGCTACGCGGCGCTGGCCACGCTGGGCGCCGGGCTGGCCTCGGGGGTGTGGATGAGCGCCGCGAACGGATCGGCGGCGGGCGCGGGGAGCATTCTGCCTCTGCACGCCCTGGGTTTCCACGGGCTGCAGGCGCTGCCCCTGGTCGCCATCCTGCTCACGTGGGCGGGGGTGGATGCGGCGCGGGCGCGGACGTGGGTGCACGCGGCGGGCGTGGCGTGGCTGGCCGCGTGTGCGGGGATCGCGTGGCAGACTATCGCCGGGCGGGCCGTCCTGGAGCCGTCGCCGGCGATGGCGGTCGCGGCGGGCGCCCTGCTGGCGTGGGCGGGGGTGGCGGCGGCCGCCGCGCGGGCGTGGCTGCACGCGGACGCGCCGGCTCCGGCCCGCTCCGTGCTCCGGGCCACCTGACCCGCGTTCCGTCACGCACGACGCCCATCGACCGATGACCCTGATCCGCCACCTCGTACCGCTCGCCGTCCTGGGCACGCTGGGCGGATGCGGCTTTTCCGTCACGCCGCCCCCGCAGATGCTGCCGCCCGCGCAGGTGCTGGCCGCCGGGCAGGAAATCCGCGGCGCGCTGGAGCGCACCGATCCCCAGGCGGACGACGGGTCGTACTACGACGAGTACGAGCTTCGGGGCGCGCCGGGGACGCGGATGACGGTCACGCTGCGCTCCAGCGAGTTCGACACCTTTCTGGCGGTGGGCTCCGCGCCGGGCGCGGGGTGGCGGCAGACGGCGGGGGACGACGACGGCGCGGGGGGCACGGACAGCCGGCTGGTCCTCACCCTTCCCGCGGGGGGCGCGCTGGTGATCCGCGCCAACTCGCTGGAAGCGCGGCGGACGGGCGCCTACACGCTGAGCGCGCAGGCCGCGCCCTGATCAGCGGGCCGCCGTGCGGCGGTCGCGCGGCACGTGGCGCAGCACGTAGAGCAGGCGGCCGCGCTGCGGATCCGCGGGGTGGTGCGCGTAGTCCCAGCGGCGCACCTCCATCTGGAACTCGCGGATGCGCCTGCCCGGGGGCGCGTTGCGGTTCGCGCGCTCCGCGGCCACGTCCAGAAACTCGCGCAGCTTGGGCACGCGCGTGGTGTCCTTGTCCCACGCGCGCAGCAGCCAGCGGTAGCGCGAGTCCGCCACCGCGCCGATCGAGTTCTCAAACCGGGCCTGCTCGCGCGTGCCGTCCGCGTACACCACCATGGGACGCACGTACTCCACCGGCTCCCGCCGCTGCGAGCCGCTGAACATCTGCATGGCGGTAAAGGGAAAGCGCTCCGTGCGCGTGGCCCAGCACAGGATGGCGACCGCCAGAAACACCTGCGCCAGCCGAGCCTGCGTCACCACGGACCGCCCCGCGTCCAACATCGGCCCCGAGGACGCCATCGCCGGCGGGCGCAGCCGCCCGGCCCAGGCGGCGATGCGGTCCCGCACGGGGGTCCAGTCGTAGAACACGGCCTGAATGGCGATCAGGTCGGGGAACAGAATGTTCTGCAGCAGCAGAATGCCCACGTGCATCCCCGCCATCACCACGGGAAGGATCAACCGCGCCCAGCGGCTCACCAGCACGAGCACAAAGGTCAGCTCGCCCATCAGCGCCACGAAGCCCAGCACCCCGAAGATCCACACCGGCCCGCGGATCATCCAGAACACCACCTCGAAGTCGAAGTGCATGGGCTCCAGCACCCCCGCCATCAGCCGGTGCTCCATGTGCTCGCCGTACCACCAGCCGAACCCGCCCTTCCGCATCTTGCTCAGCGCGGCCAGGGTGTAGGGGAGCGCAATGGCCATCCACACCAGGTAGCGGCCAATGGCGTAGCGCAGCCGCGGCTCCCGCGCGGGCTCCACGGGGAGGCCGCGGCGCGCCCGCAGCCAGCGGTCCACCGACCACGCGTCCCCGCAGGGCGTAAACGAGAGCAGCAGAAGCGCGTAGAGCGGAATCACGCCCGTGTGGTAGCCCCAGGCGTAGCTGCGCAGAATGCTGCCGAACAGCAGGTACCACAGCGCGGCGGCGGGCACGGTGAACCGGGTGAACAGCCCCGCCATCGCCGCCACCAGCAGCGCGGCGGTCGTGAGCTCAAAGACGCGCAGCGCCGGCTCGCTGGCCAGGAACGCGGCAAAGACGGGGATGCCGTGCAGCATCTCCACCAACCACTGGCCGTGCATCAGCAGCATGCGGCGGGGGAGCGCGCCGGTGCTGGCCAGGTCCTCCCACCACACGCTGGCCAGCAGGATCAGCGCGATCCAGATGCGGATGGCGGCCAGCGCCTCCGCCGTGGTGGGCTGCAGCCACCGCCCGATGCGCGCCGGGGACAGCGCGGCGATGGCGGGAACGGTGAGGGAAAAGGCGAGCAGGATGAGCAGCCCGTCGCGCAGGTGCGCGCGCCAGTCCGCCAGCACGGGCGCGAGCGGCGAGCCCGCGCCCAGGACGCGCAGCAGCAGGGGCGCAACCAGGCCGGCCCCCACCGCCCAGAGCAGGGCGGCGAACGCCAGGTACCCGGCGACCCGGCGGGGTGACCACCGGCCGGACGGACGGACTTCGGAAACGCTCATCAAATCCAGGTGCGCGCCAGCAGCGGGACAAGGCTTGTTCCTGCGGGGATACACCGCAGGACGCGCCGGGTTTTCCGCCGCGGAATCTACATCCATCCGAAAGGATGACCAGCGGGCCGCTCGATCCTCCGGCTGGGGCACGGTGGTCGGTCCGCTCCGCGATGGCCCCATGCTTCGGCGGGAGCCGCTTTCCGGCGATGCAAGCGCACGGCACATGGGTCAGAAAGCCCATGCCGGTGCGCCCGCGCGCCGTCTATTGTTTCCGCGTCGGCGCGCCGCATTCGCGTATGTTCGCGCGGGGCGGGAACTTGCTGACACGGAAAGAGGTAGCAGCGTCGGGAGGGAGAAGGGGCGGCTGATCAAGAGCCTTTCGCCCCCTGCCCCGCGGAGTAGATTGTCCCGCGAGGTTTCCCCGCCGCTTCCGCGCCTCTCTCCCTGCCCCGGGTTGCACCGCGCCGCCCGCATCCCTTTTCCGATCCCGAGGAAGTTGCTCCGCATGTACCGTTCGAGTGTTTCTCTGCTGCTCGCGGGCGCCGCGCTGGCCGCCGCGCCGCTTGCCGCGCAGTCCCCGCTGCGCGTGGGCCAGACCGTATCGGGCCGCCTGGAGGCCGGCGACCCCACCATGGGCGATGAACAGCACTACGACGCGTACCTGCTGCAGGGCAGCCCGGGCGCGCACGTCGTCGTTCGCATGGAGTCCGACGACTTCGACACCGAACTGCACGTGGGCCCGGCGCGCGGCGAATGGTCCGTGCTGGACAGCAACGACGACAGCGGCTCCGGCACCAACTCGTACCTGCTCGTAACGCTGGACGCCGACGGCCGCGCCCTGATTCGCGCCGCCGCGCTGAGCGGCGGAGAAGAGGGCGAGTATGAGCTGTTCACCCGCGAGTGGCGCAGCCCCGCCACCACGCCCATCGCCGTGGGCCAGCAGCTTTCCGGCACGCTGGACGAGGATGACTTCACCGACGTGAACGGGCCCGAGGACCGCTACACGCTGCGCGGCACGGCGGGCCGCACCGTCACCGTCAGCGTGGCGTCGGACGCGTTCGACACGCAGGTGTCCATCGGCCGGCAGGTGCAGGAGGCGTGGGAGGAGCTGGAGGGCAACGACGACCGCGGCGACGGCACCAACTCGCAGGCCGTCATCACCTTCCCCGAAACGGGCGTGTACCAGATCGCGGTCTTCGCGTTCGAGGCCGGCGGCACCGGCGCGTACACCGTCCGCGTGGACGAGGGCGACGTGGCCGAGCCGGAGGACGCGGAAGAGGTGGACTTTTCCGGCCAGGGCCGCGAGGGCGGCGAACCCACGGTGCAGGCACTCGCCGGGCCGGGGACGGTGAGCGGCACCCTTTCGGACGGCGACGCCCGGCTGGACGACGACTCGTACTACCGCGACTACACCTGGCAGGGCCGCGCGGGCGAGCGGCTCACCATCGACCTCTCGTCGGACGACTTCGACGCCATCCTGGCCATCGGCACGGGGACGGGCGACGAGTTCGAGGAGATGGAGAGCAACGACGACGCCGGCGAAGGCACGGACGCGCGGCTGGAAGTGACGCTTCCCAGCGCGGGGACCTTCACCATCCGCGTCAACACGCTGAATGGCGGTGAAACCGGGACGTACGTGCTGAACGTGCAGTCCCGTCGCTGAGGGTGCGCATGCACCTCCCCTTCCTTCATCCAGGAACACACATGAGCACCATCAAGCGCGGGGCCGCGGCCCTGGCCGTTCTTTGTGCCGCGGCGGCGTGCGCGCCGGCCGGCGGCGTCTCCACCGGCCCGGGCGAGGGCGGCCGCATTGCCGTGGGGCAGCGCCTGACCGGGCGGCTGAGCAGCGCCAACCCCAGCGCGCTGGAGCACGGCCCCTTTCGCGCCTACCGCTTCACCGCCACCAAGGGGCAGCGCCTGATCGCCACCATGGAGTCCGGCGACTTTGACACCTTTCTTACCGTGGCGCGCATGATCGGCCCGGTGATGGAAACGGTAAAGAGCGACGACGACGGCGGCGAAGACACCAACTCGCGCGTGCGCTTCGTGGCCCCGGAAAGCGGCTCGTACCTGCTGATCGCGCAGTCGCTCCCCGAGGACGGCGCGGGGAGCTACACCGTGGCGCTCAACCCCGCCCCGGCCAGCGTGGCCAGCACGGTGCCCCTGGCCCTGGGCCAGCGCGTCACCGGCAGCATCACCGACACCGACGAGGTGGAGGAAGATACGGAGCGCCCGTACGACACCTACACCTTCCGCGGCCGCGCCGGACAGCGGCTGACGGTCAAGATGGAATCCGAGGGCTTCGACACCTACGTGGACCTGGGGCGGATGGAGAACGGCGCCTTCAAGTCGCTGGCGTCGGACGACGACGGCGCGGGCGAAGGCACCAACTCGCGCCTGCGCTACGTGATCCCCACGGACGGCGACTACGTGATCCACGCCGCCGGCTTTGGCAGCGACGCGCTGGGCGAGTACATCATCTCCATGGAAGAGCGGCCGCAGGTGGCCCGCGCGGCGCAGGCGCTGCGCTCCGGGGTGACGGCCACGGGCGCGCTGGATGAGGACGACGAGGTGCTGGAGGCCGACAATTCGTTCTTCGACTCCTGGACCTACGCCGGCCGCGCCGGCGAGCAGATCAAGATCACCATGTCGTCCGAGGCGTTCGACACCTACGTCGTCATCGGGCGGATGGTGAACGGCGAGTTCGAGGAAGTCGCCAAGATGGACGACGGCGGCGAGGGCACCGACACCCTGCTGGAAGTCACCCTTCCCGCGGACGGCGAATACGTGATCCGCGCCAACTCGTACCAGTCCGGCCAGACCGGCGACTACACGCTGCGCGTGGACAGCTCGCGCGACCGCTGATCCCTTCGGCCCGGCCACGAAAACCGCCCCCCGTCCCCTCGCGGACGGGGGGCGGTCGTGCGTTCGGGGCATCGCGGGACAAGCCCGCGATGCGCCCACCGCGGGCCGAGGTGGCGCAAACGCCCGATTTCCATTATCTTACAGGGTTACTGCACGAAAGACATTCACGATGCGGCCGCGGCGAACCGCGGCCACCCTGCAATTCGGACCCGGAAGTGACGAGCCCGGGCCACCTGCGGACGACACAAGAGAGACCATGCGTTTTGACGAGTTGAGCCTTGCGCCGGAGCTCCTGCGCAACGTACGGGCGATGGGCTACGAGACGCCCACGCCCATTCAGCAGCAGGCCATTCCCGCCGCCCTGGAAGGCCGCGACGTGCTGGGCAAGGCGCCCACCGGCACCGGCAAGACGGCGGCGTTCATGCTTCCCACCCTTACCCGGCTGCGGGGCAAGGAAGGGCTGCGCTGCCTGGTGCTGTGCCCCACGCGCGAGCTGGCCATTCAGGTGGCCGACAACGCGCGGCAGTACGCGGTGAACACCGAGATGTTCGTGGGCATCGTGTACGGCGGCGTGCCGCTGGACCGCGACCTGCGCGACCTGCGGGCCGGGGTGGAGATCCTGGTGGCCACTCCGGGCCGCCTGAACGACCACCTGGAGCGCGGCAACGTGGACCTCAGCAACATCGAGGTCCTGATTCTGGACGAGGCCGACCGCATGCTCGACATGGGGTTCAAGCCGCAGATCGACAACATCCTGCGGCGCTGCAAGCGCACGGGGCGGCAGACGCTGTTCTTCAGCGCCACCATGCCCAACTCCGTAAAGTCGCTGGCGTACGAGATGCTCAACGACGCCGTCACGGTCGAGGCGGCGCCCAAGGTGACCACCGCCGAGGGGGTGGAGCAGTTCGTGTATCCGGTGGAGCCCAGCAAGAAGCCGGAGCTGCTGCTGCGCATCCTCAAGCAGGAGGACGTGCGGTCGGCGCTGGTGTTCACGCGCACCAAGTTCGGCGCGGACCGCCTGGCCGGGCAGCTGACGCGCGCGGGGCTGAGCGTGGAAACCATGCACAGCGACCGCAACATGACGCAGCGCGTGCGCGCGCTGGAGGCGTTCCGCGCGGGCGAGGTCAAGATCCTGATCGCCACGGACGTAGCGCAGCGCGGGATCGACGTGGACGGCATCAGCCACGTCATCAACTTCGACGCGCCCAAGGATCCGGAAGGCTACGTGCACCGGGTGGGCCGCACGGCGCGCGCGGGCGAGACGGGGGTGGCCATCACCTTCATGTCGGGCGGCGAGATCGGCGACGTGGCGGCGGTGGAGCACCTGGTGGGTGCGCGCATTCCGCGGGTGAACGTGCCCGGGTTCAGCGTGTTCGTGGACGAGGGCGAAGGTGCCGAGACCACGGTGACCATGAACACCAAGCCCACGCAGAAGGAGCAGCGCGCGTCGCGCGGCCGGCGCATGGGCAAGAACGCCGGCAAGGACCTCTCCCCCGAGGAGCTGCAGAAGCTGCTGGGCGTGTCCGCGGCCTGACGCACGGGTGGACGATGGACGGAACGGGGCGGCTCTCCACGCGAGAGCCGCCCCGTTTTTCTGTGGATGGCGGAGATCACGGCGGCCCCCACCCGGGCCGGCACCACCGGCCCACCCTCCCCAAAACAGACTGGGGGAGGGTTGTCGGGGCAGCGGCTTTGGTGTGTGAAGCAGCACAGATTGGCGCGGCTGCAAGGCTGAGCGACTGAAGTCGCCGCAACAACGGCTGAAAGCCTCACGATACTGCTGTGAGGCTGCTCCTGCGCGGGCGAGGAGTTCGGCGGAAGCCCCGGCCTCCCTGAGCGGATGAATCCGCCGCTCTGACAGCGGTAAGCCCCGACTCGCGGCCCCTGTCGCGTTCACGATCGAGGCTTCAACTGCACCGGGGGAGAAGCAGGGTTGCCATGGCGGGCACCACCGCGGCCCCCACCCGGGTTCGCATCACTCACCCACCCTCCCCCAAAACAGACTGGGGGAGGGTTGTTTCGGGCAATAAACTCTGGAGCGTGTACCAGTGCTCCCTTCCCCCAGGGATTTGTGGGAAGGGCTGGGGATGGGGGCCACGCTCCGCTGCGCCGAACCCTCCGATCTGCCCCCAAACCGCCGTTGGGGTGTGCCCCCTCTCCCACATCTGTTCGTGGGAGAGGGTGGACGCGTCTCAGCGCGGACGGGTGAGGGCCACAGCCCGCGGCCGCACGGCCCTGCGCCCCACGAAAAAGAGCCTGCCCCAACCGGGAGCAGGCTCTTCATCATCCATCATGCGCCGTACTCAGCACTCACGCACCCAGCACTCACGCACTGCCGTTCATCCCTCCAGCAGCATCTGCATCGGATCTTCCAGCATCCGCTTGACGGTGACCAGGAAGCGCACCGCCTCGCTGCCGTCCACGATGCGGTGATCGTAGGTCAGCGCCACGTACATGATGGGGCGGATCTCGATCTGGCCGTTCACCACCATGGGGCGCTCCACGATGTTGTGCATCCCCAGAATACCCACCTGCGGCGGGTTCAGGATGGGGGTGCTGAGCATCGAGCCAAAGGTGCCGCCGTTGGTGATGGTGAAAGTGCCGCCCTGCAGCTCTTGCAACGTCAGCTTGCCGTCCTTGGCGCGCTTGCCCAGCTCGCCGATCACCTTTTCGATCTGCGCAAAGCTCATGCGGTCCGCGTCGCGCACCACGGGCACCACCAGCCCCTCCTCCGCGCCGACGGCAATGCCGATGTCGTAGTAGTGCTTCAGGACGATCTCGTCGCCCTGGATCTCGGCGTTCAGCCGCGGAAACTGCCGCAGCGCGCCAATGACGGCCTTGGTGAAGAACGACATGAAGCCGAGCTTGACGCCGTTCTTCTTGACGAAGTCGTCCTGCCGCGCCTTCCGCAGGTCCATCACCGCCTTGAGGTCCACCTCGTTGAAGGTGGTGAGGCTGGCCGTGGTCTGCTGCGACTCCACCAGACGCCGGGCGATGGTCTGCCGCCGGCGCGACATCTTCTGCCGCTCCTCGCGCCCGGCCTGCGCGGCCACGGGAGCCGGCTTGGGCGCGGCGGATGCGGGCGCCGGCACGGGAGCCGCCGCGGCCGGGGCAGCCGCGGGCGAGGCGGCCGGAGCCGCACCGCCGGTCACCGCGGCCTGCACGTCCTGGTGCGTCACGCGGCCGTTGGGCCCGGTGCCCGGCACGGTGGCGATGTCGATCCCCTTCTCCACCGCCAGTGCGCGGCCGGCGGGCGAGGTCTGCGCCTCACCGGCGGGCGCGGAGGCAACGGGCGTGTCGCTCTGCGGCTTCTCCTCGTACTTCACCGACGCCGTAAGCCCGGCCGCGTCGGCGGGCGAGGCGCCGCCGGCGGCTTCCAGCGAGCCCAGCAGCTCGTTGACGCCCACGGTGTCGCCTTCGTTCTTCACGATCTGCCCCAGCACGCCGGCCGACTGCGCGGCGACTTCCACGGTGATCTTGTCCGTCTCCAGTTCCACCAGGACCTCGTCCTTGGCGACCTGGTCACCCTGCTTCTTGGTCCACCGTCCCACCGTCGCCTCTACGACGGACTCGCCCAGAGGCGGGACGCGAATTTCAACGGCCATGCTTAGGTGCTCCGGAGGTAGTGATGGAACTGCAGGGAATAGGGAATAGGGAATCGGGAATAGGAACAGCAACAGCAGGGGATTCGCGCCCCGGTCTTCGTTTCTGCTCGGCGGACTGGGACAGCGGAACCCACCCGGATCTCCAATCCCCTGATCAGTTCCCCTATTCCCTATTCCCTATTCCCTATTCCCTGCCCTTTTCTACTTTCTCTTCCCGATCAGCCTGGCCCCCGCGCGCCCGCCCACCGCGGGCGGCGCGCCGCGCAGGGCGGCGAACACCAGGCGGTTCTGCTCGGCCAGGTGGCGGTGCATGTAGCCCTCCGCGGGGCTCGCGCGCTCCGGACGGCCCTCGTACCGCAGCGGGATCTCGCCCAGCACCGCGGCCAGGCGCGGCGCGATGAAGCTCCACGCGCCCATGTTGCGCGGCTCCTCCTGCACCCACACCACTTCCTGCAGCGAGGGATACGTGGCCACCAGCGCCGCAATCTCGTCGGCCGGGAAGGGATACAGCTCCTCCACGCGGCCGATGGCAACGCGCTCGATGCCCTCCACGGCCGCGCGCTCGCGGCGGTGGTCGTCCGTGCTGCCGACCAGGTCCACGTACACCTTGCCGGAGCAGAGCACCAGCCGCGTGACGCCCTCCGCCCGCTCCGCCGCGGTGGGATCGGGAATCACGGGCTGGAACGAGCCGTTCGCGAGCTGGTCGATGGACGACAGCGCCATGGGGTGGCGCAGCAGGCTCTTGGGGCTCATCACCACCAGCGGGCGCGGGTCGCCGTGCAGCAGCGCGGCCTGGCGGCGCAGCAGGTGGTAGTAGTTCGCCGAGGTGGTGCAGTTGGCCACGCGCAGGTTGTTCTCCGCGCAGAGCTGAAGGAACCGCTCCAGGCGCGCGCTGCTGTGCTCCGGGCCCTGCCCCTCGTACCCGTGCGGCAGCAGCAGCACCAGGCCGGAGCGCTGGTCCCACTTCTGGTGCGACGACGCCAGGTACTGGTCAATCATCACCTGCGCGCCGTTCACAAAGTCGCCGAACTGCGCCTCCCACAGCACCAGCGTGTCCGGATCCGCCACGCTGTAGCCGTACTCGAAGCCCATCACCGCCATTTCCGAGAGCGGCGAGTTGTGGATCTCGAACGAGGCCTTCGCCTGTGGCAGGAGATGGAAGACGTTCATCCGCGCGCCGGTGCCCGCGTCGCGCAGCACGGCGTGGCGGTGGCTGAAGGTTCCGCGCTCCACGTCCTGGCCGGTGATGCGGATGGGCGTGCCCTCCGCCAGCAGCGACGCGAACGCCAGCGCCTCCGCGTGCCCCCAGTCGATGTTCGCTTCGCCGTTCCCCGCCTCGGCGCGCTTTTGCAGCACCTTGTCCAGGCGCGCGTTGGGGGTAAAGCCCTCCGGCCGCGCCGTGAGCCCCTGGTTCAGCTCCAGCAGCGCCTCGCGCGAGACGGTGCGCTCGCTGCCGCCGCGCCCGTTGGTGGACGGCTCGTCGTGCGGATGCGCGGCGCCGTCCCCCAGCCCTTCCAGCGTCTTCGACAGCGTGTCCAGCACGCGCTGGTACGCCGCGTCGGCCTCCTCGCGCGTCATCACCCCCTCGTCCACCAGCCGCGCGGCGTACGCTTCGCGGGCGGTGGGGTGGTCCTTGATGACGCCGTACATCACCGGTTGCGTAAAGAGCGGCTCGTCGCCCTCGTTGTGCCCCCAGCGGCGGTAGCCCACCAGGTCGATGACAATGTCCTTGGCCCAGCGCGCGCGGTAGGCAAAGGCGAGGCGCGCCACGGCCAGGCACGCCTCCGCGTCGTCCGCGTTCACGTGGACCACGGGGACCTCGAAGCCCTTGGCCAGGTCGCTGGCGTAGCGGGTGGAGCGGCCCTGCTGCGGATCGGTGGTAAAGCCCACCTGGTTGTTGGCGATGATGTGCAGCGTGCCGCCCACGGAGTAGCCGGGCAGCGACTGCATGTTGAACGTTTCCGGCACCGTGCCCTGCCCGGGGAACGCCGCGTCGCCGTGGATGAGCACCGCCACCCCGCGCCGCGGGTCCACTTTGGGCGCACCGGGGCCGGAGGTGTCGTCCTGGGCGGAGCGGGTCATTCCCACCACCACCGGGTTCACGAACTCCAGGTGGCTGGGGTTTGGGGACAGGCGCACGCGCACCGGGCGGCCGTTCACCTCGCGGGTGTCGGTCCAGCCCATGTGGTACTTCACGTCACCGGACGGCTCGTCGCTGTTCTGGTAGGCGTCCAGCGACGGCGCGGCGGCCGCGCTCTGGAAGCCGGCCAGCATCATCTCGTAGGGCTTGCCCAGCACGTGGGTCAGCACGTTCAGCCGGCCGCGGTGCGCCATACCGATGAGCACGTCGTCCGCGCCGGCGCGCGCCGCCTCGCCGATCACCTCGTCCAGCATGGGGACCATGAGGTCCGTCCCTTCGATGCTGAACCGCTTCTGCCCGAAGAAGGCGCGGTGCAGGAACCGCTCAAAGCCTTCCACCTGCGACACGCGGTCCAGCAGGGCGCGGCGGCGCTCGGCGGGGAGCGGCCGGGCGTACTCGCCGGATTCCACCGCTTCGCGAAGCCAGGCGCGCTCCTCGGGGTTGGGGAGATGGAGAAACTCCCATCCCACCGTGCCGGAGTAGATGCCGCGCAGGCGCTGGATCTCGGACAGGGCGTTCGGCGCGTCGCTGCGGTGGCCCACGACCACGGAGGCGGGGAGCGCGGCCAGGTCCGCCTCGGTGATGCCGTGCCACGCCGGGTCCAGCACGGGGTCCACGTCCGGGTCGCCGCCCAGCGGGTTCAGGCGGGCGGCGGTGTGGCCGCGGCCGCGGATGGAGCGGGCCAGCTCGCGCGCGGCCAGCGCCTTGGCAAAGTCCGCCTGCGGCACCGAAGCGGGCGTGGCGGCCGTCCCCGCGGCGGGGGCGGCGGTGCCCTCCAGCGCCTGCAGGTCCGCGGGGGTGAGGGACGCAAAGAAGCCGGCCCAGCCCTGGTCAACGGAGGCGGGGTCGCGCTGAAAACGCTCGAACAGGTCGAGCACGTAGGCCGCGTTGGGCCCGGTGAACTCGCGAAGCTGTGCCATGACACTACCCTCGTGGTGGCGCGCCGCTGCCGCGCGCCTCAAGGCCCCGCCGCCGGTCCGGCGCGGGGCGAGCCGCAATAACTTACGCACCGGCCGCGCCTCTCGCTACCTCGCGCGGCGGGTCCGGGAGGGTCCCGTGCTTTCCCCGCCGCCGCCGGCTGCGGTGTGGATGGCGGAGATCGATGCGGCGGCGGGCGGTGGCCCTCACCCGGCTCGCTAAAGCTCGCCACCCCCTCCCACGAACA
>NZ_DASVTX010000069.1:0-2239 GCF_036387355.1 Longimicrobium sp. | reverse complement strand
GTGTAGGTGCCGTCGTTGTTGTCCGTCGCCGCCAGCGAGCCCGAGCTCGCGCTCAGCATCACCGTGCCCGCGCTGCGGGTGAGCGGCGTGCCGTTGGCCGAGCGAAGCTGCAGCGTGATGGTCGACGTGTCGTGCACCGGCAGCGACGCCGGCACGGCCGTGAAGGTGGAGCTGTCCGCCGAGGCCGTGAGCACCCGCAGCGTCATCGTCCCCGAGCTGCGGTTCGGCGTGGAGCCGGTGATCACCACCGTCCCGTCCGACACGCCCGTCACCAGCCCGTTCGACGTCACCGTGGCGACCGCCGTGTTGCCGCTCGAGTAGCTCACCGTGCCGCCCACCGGACGGCCCAGACGGTTGCGCACCGTGTCGGTGAGCTGGAGCGTCGCCCCCGCCGAGATCTCGGCGCTGTCCGGGTACACGTCCACCCACCCGTTCGGGTGCTGCACCGGCGAGCTCACCCACAGGAAGAAGGTGAAGCTCTCCACCGCCGCGTCCCTGCGCAGCTTCCACCGGCGCACCGCCGAGGTGCCCCCCGGCTGGATGATCTCGCCGTACGCGAAGTACTTCTGCGGCTCGCTCGTGATGAACGGCTGCGCACCGTCGTGGTTCACCGCCGTCACCACGCCGTTGTTCGGCGTCGAGGAGGTGTTCCGCGGCTCGGCGTCGAAGAACACCTTGACGGAGTCCATCGTGACGCCGTCGTGGGTGCCGATCGCCTGCCCGATCAGGTTCTTCACCCGCATGTCGAACGCAAAGGTGTCCGCCACCGTCGTCACGTTGTCCGTGAGGAGGGAGACGTTCACGTGCTGCCCGCCGTAGTAGATGCGGTCGCCCTGCACTCCGGCCGCCGTGGCCGCCGCCGGATCGGAGCAGCGCACCGTGGCCGAGCGCGTGTTCGCCACGCACTGCAGACGCAGCGGCCCCTCGGCCGGCGCGGTGCCCGGCGTGACCGGCTTGCCCACCGGCCGGTCGCCCGACGCCTGGCCCACCGCCACGCGCATGATCAGCTCCGCGTCCGCGCGGGTGATCTGCCCGTCGCCGTCCGCGTCGCCGCGGCCGGGCACGTCGAAGCTGGCCGGGATCGGCCGCCCCGCCAGGTACGCATAAACGGCAAGGGCGTCGGCCGATGTGATTCGGCCGTCGCCATTGACGTCACCCACCAGGCCGGGGTCACGCTGCTGGGCCAGTGCGGGGATCAGGGCGCCCAGCAGCAGCACCCCGGCCAGCACGGCCGCCTTGAGTGAAAAGCGACGCATCATCGTTCTATATCCTGTCGAAAGAAACCGGCGGAGGGATTTACCGGGCGGGGTAGGCGGAAACGATCAGCGGCGCACCGGCCGCGACCATGGGAGCGAGGTCGCTGAAGTCGTTGGCGCCCACCAGCTCCTGGAAGTCCAGGCTGAAGGTGCGCTGCCCCGCCGGCTTCCTGGACGCGAAGCGGAGCGTGGCCATCGTCACGTCGTCCAGCCCGCCCGCGGCGGCGCCGGCGAAGCGCACCTGCCCGGGCGAAACCTCGTGCCAGGCGCCGTCCACCCCGGCGGGGAAGTCGGCCCCGAGCACGGAGAGCTGCGCCGTGTCGTAGGCGAGCTGGGCCTGGAAGCTGGCAATGGAGGCGCTGGTCTGCACGCGGCGCAGGCGGACCTCCGCGTACGTGGTGACGGGGCCGGCCTCGGTCACCACCAGCACCGGGTGCAGCCCCGCCTTGAGCCCCGCGAACGGATCGCCGGGATTTGCCTGCTTGGGCTGCACCACGTCCTGGCAAGCGGCCACCAGGGCGAGCGCGGCCAGGGCGAATGCCGGACGGATGCGGAAGAGGTTCAGCTTCATGGGGGTACTCCGGTGGGGGTCGCGCGACGGGAACGGGATAATTCCACGGAGGGGACCACGACGGCCGCGAAGGGGCAGCCGGGGCGCGTGGTTCCGGGGAAACGAGAGTTTTGGAGAATACTGTGCTGGAGCCCGGCGCTTGGTGGGACTGGGCGCGCCCGGGGGTCGGCGCTCTAGTGTAGTGGCTGCACCACGTTTGCGCAACTGTGCAGGCGGCAAAAGTACGGATTTGCCGGATGCACGCAAACGTTGCCGCCGTACACGTTTGCCGGTTTCCGCTCCGCAGCGGTCATAGCGCGCGGAGGGGGCTCACTTCCGGTGCTTCCCGCGGCACGAACACGCTCCGGCTCCTGGCGCAGAGGAGGACGACAGCAACTGCAGGGCTCACGCGGAGGCGCGGAGACGCAGAGGA
>NZ_DASVTX010000068.1:0-7225 GCF_036387355.1 Longimicrobium sp. | reverse complement strand
GCCCCGGCGGCCGCTGGCTGATGGCGCACGAGCTGGCGCACGTGGCGCAGGCGGACCGCGGCCGCGCGCCCCGTCTGGCCGCTCATCCCGCGCCCGGCGCCCTCCTGGTGGGCGCGGCGGACGACGCGCTGGAGCGCGAGGCCGACGCCGTGGCGGACCGCGCCGTGTCTTCCGCGCCCGCGCCTTTTGCAGCCCCCGCCGTCTCGCGCTTCCACGCATCCGCCCCCGTGCGCCGCTGCGCCGCGTGCGACGAGGCAACGCGCCTGGCCGGCGAAATCCAGCGGAAGTGCGCGGCGTGCGAAGAGCTGGAATCGGTGCAGCGCAAGGGCGACGGCGGGCTGGCCGCGGCCATGGTCCCCGACCCGGGGCGCGTCCTTCGCCCGGCGGGCGGGCGCCCGCTGGACGCGGCCACCCGTGCCTTCTTTGAGGGCCGGCTGGGGCGCGACCTGTCCGCGGTGCGCGTGCACGAGGGGCGGGAAGCTTCCGCCGCCGCGCGCTCTGTCCGCGCGCTGGCGTATACCGTGGGACCGAACGTCGTCTTTCGCGACGGGCAGTACCGGCCGGACACGGAGGGCGGAAAGCGGCTGCTGGCGCACGAGCTGGCGCATGTGGCGCAGCAGGGGCACGCCCCCGCGCGCACGGCCGGCGGCGCGGCCGGCGTGTCGCGCGCGCCGGGGAGGGTGCAGCGCAAGCTGGACCCGCTCGCCTCCCTGCTGCCCCAGCGCGAGATCGAAAAGGCCCCCTACCGCGAGGTGGAAGAGGCCATCGAGGCCGCCGAAGACTTCGTGAAGCGCTTTGCGTTCGTCTCCGACCTCACGCCCAAGGTGGAGGAGAACCTGGCGCTGCTGAACCGCGAGCGCGACCTGCGGAAGGCCATGGAAACCAGGCGCGGGTTCAACGCCGCGCAGAGCGACTTTCAGGGCGCCACCGGCGGCTCCTCCATCCATCGCATCGGGCTGGTGGCGCTGGACAAGGGGAGCTACCTGTACCGCACCCCCGACCCCAACCGGCCCTACGTGCGCGCCCTGCCGCTCAACACGCGCATGGCGGTCGTCCGCAAGACGGGGAGCGGGTGGTACTACGTCGTCTTTCAGGACAGCACGTCCGGGTACGTCCCCGCGTCCGACGTCAACATCGACCTCCCCGACCCCGGCGCGCGGCTGTACCGCATCCAGCAGGGCGAGGGGGCGCAGGCCATCGTCAAGAAGCACTACACGGACTTCGTCTGGGGCCAGGACGAGCGCTTCTACGTGAACGTGCTGGCCTTCGTAAACCACGAGGCGGGGCGGCGCGGCATCATCAAGCCCTCGCTGGACGCCGACTGGAGCACCACCGTGACCCACGCCGGGAGCCAGATCTGGATTCCCGGACAGGAGTACGCCAAGGCGCTTAAGGGCTCCGTCTCCTCCGGCTCGTTCACCTACGAGGCGTGGCAGAGCGTCAAGAACGCCGCCGCCGCCGTGGGCGAGTTCCTGCTGGGGAGCGCCGCCTTCGTGGCCGGGCTGCTGCACGGCGCGCTGGAGTCGCTGTGGGACCTGCTGGCCGGGCTGGTGGACCTGGTGGGGATGGTGGGCAAGCTGATCGTGAGCATCGTCACCGGCGAGCTGGGCAACGATCTGTCCAAGCTGTGGGACGTGCTCACCGGCCTGAACCCGGGCGAGCTCTTTGACTCGGCGGTGGACTGGCTCGACAAGAAGTGGAACGCGCCCGGCATCTGGGACCGGTGGCACTTCCGCGGGTGGCTGCTCGGCTACCTGGCCATGGAAGTGGCCATGATGTTCTTCAGCGGCGGGCTGCTGAGCGGGCTCAAGTGGGTGGGCAAGTCCGCCACGGTAAGCAAGCTGATGGCAAAGCTCCCCATGCTGGCCAGGATCGCCAAGCGCGCGGAACTGCTGGCGGAGGGCGCGCACGCCGTCAAGCTGCGGCAGGGCGTGGTGCGGGCCGGCGAGGCGCTGGCCGCCGCGCGCAAGTGGGCGGGCTCGGTGCTGCGTATTCCGGCGGACATCCTGGCGGACCTCACGCTGGACGCCATCAACCGGCTCAAGAAGCTCCCCGAGTGGGCCATGGAGCGGCTCTCGGAGTTGAGCCCCAAGGTCCTGCGCGCGGTGCTGGGGTGCACCTCGCCCTGCAAGGTCAAGATCGAGGAAATCATCAAGTACCTGGGCGAGCTGGCCGGCAAGGCGGGCAACCGGCTCACCTCCAAGGCCGAGGTGCTCAAGGCGCTCCCCGGCGACCTGAACACGACCAAGATCGCGGAGTACCTGGACACCCATCCGGCGCTCATGGAGGCGATCCGCAAGGCCGAGCTGACCGACGCGGACTTCGGCAAGCTGGGCGCCTTTCTCTCCGACGCCGACAAGGCGGCGGGCAAGGGCGAGGAGGCGTACGAAACCTTTGTGCGCTACCTGACGCAGGTGGTGCCGGCCAAGACGGGCAACGACATCGGCAAGCTGAACCAGATCCTCAACGCCGTCTCCAAGACCGGGGGGCAGGGGCGGGCCATCAAGGGCGCCATGTTCGAGGCGTGGGCACGCGTGCACGTTCCGCACTTCGCCAACAAAAGCTTCGTGCGCGCCACCTTTGAGGACGTGGGCAGCCTGGTGCTGGCCAAGGGACGGCGCACCTCGGACTTCTTCATCGGCGCCACGGGCGAGCTGTGGGACTTCAAGCACGCCCTTACCCGGGTGGGGCGCAAGCAGGCGCAGGACTACCTCAAGATCCTGAACCACACCGAGCCGGGGCTGCCCAAGGTGAAGTCCATCCACTACCTGTTCCCCGACAAGGCCGCCGCCGAAACGAGCCGCTACCTGCTCACCGAGTTCGGCTTCGACGTGCACTACCTGGACGCGGCGGGGGTCATGCAGCGCCTGTGAGCCTGCGGATGGAGGCGCGGTCCCGTTGCCTTGGCGCGGCGCGCGGAGGCACGAAGGACGCGGGAGCGGTGGATACGGATCGCGGGACGGGCATGCGGGCACACCGAACCACAGGACGCGGCGGGCGATGGCTTCTTCCGAACTGATCTGGCGCAGTGCCACCCGGGTGCACGAGTGGCTTCACGGCGACTTCCCCGACCGGCTCCTGGCCGTGGCGCGCGAGGCCGGCGTCATGGGCCGCGCGGACCGCATGGAGGCATCCACTCTCACCTCCACCCGCCCGCGCAAGCTCAAGGAATCCGACGTGGCCGCCGCGCTGGCCGCCGAGCGCGCGGCGGACCGCGGGAGCGTGCACCTGAGCGCGTGGGGAAGCGAGCCGCGGCCCTGGAGCGCGTTCATCACGCTCTTTCCGGTGGATGAGGGGACGGGGCGGGTCGCGGGGATCAGCATCATCAACCTGCATCCCCCCGCGGCGGACTGGGCGGGCGAGCGGGCCTCCGCCGCGCTGATGCGCGCCTTTCGCGCGGCCCACTCTCCGGACGATACGGAGTTCGCGGAGATCCATCCCTGGGAGCACCTGCGGCGGCTGCGCGACGGGGCGCACCGCGATCCGCTGGTGAATTCCCCCATGCTCACGGGCGCCACCTGGGCCGCGTTCCTGGGCCCCGCCCACCTGGCGGAGTTTGACCTGGACCGGCTGCGCCCCGTGGCCGCGACGGCGTGGCGCCACGAGTGGGTGGACGGCGACCGCGGCCTGTTTCTGTTCGCCGGCCCGGACGTGGGCGCGATGGAAACGGCGGAGGGCGAGGCCGAGATCGCGCGCCTCACGGAAGCGCTCCGCGGCGCCCTGCGGTCGCCGTGAGGCGGCCCCCGCCGTCCGCCGCGGGAACAGAAAAGCCCGCCAGGATCGCTGGCGGGCTTTCGCAGTTCCATCCACCGGACCGGCGTCAGAGCGCGGCGGCCTTGGCCTGGGCTTCGGCGATCAGGCGGCGCACTTCGGCCAGCACCATCTTGGGCTCCGCGGGCTTGGCCAGGTACGCGTCGCACCCCGCCTCGGCGGCGCGCGCGCGGTCCTCGGCCATGGCGTGCGCGGTGAGCGCCATCACGGGAATGGACGCCGTGGCGGGGTCCGCCTTGAGCAGCCGCGTGGCCTGGTGGCCGTCCAGGATGGGGATGGAGATGTCCATGAGCACCATGTCGGGAAGGCGCTCCTTGACCAGCGCCACGCCGGACTGGCCGTCACCCGCCTCCAGCACCTCGTAGCCGTAGTGCTCGAGGATGGTGCGGTAGATCATCCTGTTGTCCAGGTTGTCTTCGATGATGACGACGGTCTCGCGCGTCTCCGCTGCGGACATCTCCGGCTCCTGCGGGTGGGCCGCCCGGGGGCGGTGGGGCACTGGGATCGGGAATCTGCTGGAAACGACCGGCTCGCACAACCCGCGCGCGGGCGCAACGCCGTGCAGGCGTGTTCCGGCGCGGGGACGGGACGTCCGCAGATGAATGGGAAGACTGCCTGTAACCCCTTGCGCCGCAGAAAGTTCCATCGACGCACGACCCCCGCGCCCGCTCTCCCGCGCGCGACTCCGGCGGATCAACCCCGCCGCCGCGCGCCCGTGCACTGGCGCCGCCCCGCGCCCCGCCCGACATTCCGTCCCGCACGCGACCGCGCGAAACATACCGCGCGAGGCACGCGATCGGACTTCCTCCACACCGGAGCAGGAATGCGCAGGAGCATGGTTTGGGGCGCCCCGCTGGCCTTGGCGCTGGCGGCCGGGTGCGCGCCCGCGGGCGTTCGCGCCGGCGCCGCGGAGGGCGCCGCGGGCGAGGCGGCCATCACGGGGGACCGGCTGCTGGCGGACATCCGCGAGCTGGCCTCGGACCGGTTCCTGGGGCGCAGCGTGGGCACGGCGGGCGAGGATTCCACCGTGGCCTACCTGAGCCGCCGCTTTCGCGAGATCGGCCTGGCGCCGGGAATGCCGGACGGCTCGTACGTGCAGCAGGTTCCGCTCATCGGCACCACGTCGGCGCTGCAGGCGCGCGCCACCATCGGAGGGACCACGATGGAGATGCGGCAGCTGGAAGACATCGTCGCATGGTCACAGCGGCCGGACACGCTCGTCACGGTGAACGCGGCGGAGATGGTGTTCGTGGGCTATGGCGTGGTGGCGCCCGAACTGGGGTGGGACGACTTCAAGGGCGTGGACGTCCGCGGCAAGACGGTGGTGATGCTCATCGGCGACCCGCCCGTCCCCGACCCGGCTGACACCACGCGGCTGGACCCCGCCCTGTTCCGCGGCCCGGCCATGACGTACTACGGGCGCTGGACGTACAAGTACGAGACGGCGGCGGAGCGCGGCGCCGCGGCCGTCCTGCTCGTCCACCAGACCGGCCCGGCGGGGTACCCGTGGACGGTGGTGCAGAGCAACGTCCGCGAGCGGTTTGACGTGGCCGGGTCGCCCGCGCACGTGCCGGTGGAGGGATGGATTCAGCTGGAGACGGCGCGCCGCCTCTTTGCCGCCGGCGGGCACGACTTTGCCGCGGCGGAGCGATCCGCGCGAACCCGGGCGTTCCGCCCCATCGCGCTCGGCGGCACGGCCACCTTCCGCGCCCGCAACGCCGTGCGCCGCGTGAACTCGCGCAACGTGGTGGGCCGGCTGCCCGGCAGCGACCCCGCCGTGGCGGACGAAGCGGTGCTCTTCAGCGCGCACTGGGACAGCTTCGGCGTGGGCCGCGCCATCAACGGCGACAGCATCTACAACGGCGCGCTGGACGACGCGTCCGGCGTCGCGTGGCTGATCTCCACCGCGCACGCCTATCGCTCACTTCCCCGCGCGCCCCGCCGCACGCTGGTATTCGTGGCGTTCACGGCGGAAGAGCAGGGGCTTCTGGGCGCCCGCTACTACGCGCAGCACCCCGTCGTCCCGCTCAACAAGACGCTGGCGGACATCAACATGGACGCCATGAACCCGTGGGGGCGCACGCGGTCCATCGTGAGCCTGGGGCACGGGCAGAGCTCGCTGGAAACGCTGCTGGCCGCGGAGGCGGCGCGCGACAACCGCCGCGTGGTGCCCGATCCGGAGCCGGAGAAGGGCTACTTCTACCGCGCGGACCACCTGGAGCTGGCGCGCGGCGGCGTTCCGTCGCTGTCGTTCCTGTTTCCGGGGACGGACTACCTGAACCAGCCGGCGGACTACGGCGAGCGGGTGCGCGGCGCCTACATCCGCGACGACTATCACAAGCCGTCAGACGAGGTAAAGCCGGACTGGGACATGGCGGGGATCGTGAACGACACGCGCCTTACCTATCGCGTGGGCCTCGCGGTGGCGAACGGGAGCGAGTGGCCCACTTGGAGCGCCGGCTCCGAGTTCCGCGCCAAGCGCGAGCAGTCGCTCGGAGGCAGCGGCCGCTGAACGGCGACCGCAACTGCACTCGCGTGGAGGACGCGGCGTTCGGGAGGTCGCGGGGAGTTCGGCGCGGGGGGGCGTGACGGCAACCTTCCCGTGATTTTGATGCGGATGATGCAAACAAAGAGGAGGTGGCCCGGCGCGGGACCACCTCCTCTTCCGTTCGCTTGACCTCCGCGCCCTCTGCGTCCCCCGCGCGAGAGGCAGTTCCACGGCGTCAGGCCGGGCGATTCTCCG
Source organism: Longimicrobium sp. (assembly GCF_036387355.1). Classification (GTDB taxonomy): domain Bacteria; phylum Gemmatimonadota; class Gemmatimonadetes; order Longimicrobiales; family Longimicrobiaceae; genus Longimicrobium. The sequence goes on along the minus strand of NZ_DASVTX010000068.1, from coordinate 711 downwards.
CGTACCACTCCACGGTCCGCCGCAGCCCCTCGCGAAACGGAACGTGCGCCTGAAACCCGAACAGCTCGCGGGCGCGCGACGTATCCAGCGAGCGGCGCGGCTGCCCGTCCGGCTGCGTGGGATCGTACGCCAGGCGGCCGCGGTACCCCACCGTTTCGGCGATCAGCGCGGCCAGGTCGCGAATGGTGATCTCCTCGCCCACACCCAGGTTCACCGGCTCCGCGCCGTCGTAGTGCTCCGCCGCCAGCACCACGGCGCGCGCGCACTCGTCCACGTACAGAAACTCGCGCGACGCGTTGCCGGTGCCCCACATCTTCACCTCCGGTGCGTTGCTCTCCCTCGCCTCCAGCATGCGGCGGATGAGCGCGGGGATCACGTGGCTGCTGCGCTCGTCAAAGTTGTCGCGCGGGCCGTACAGGTTCACGGGGAGAAGGTAGATGCCGTTCATCCCGTACTGCTGCCGATACGCCTGCAGCTGCACCAGCAGCGCCTTCTTGGCCACGCCGTACGGGGCGTTGGTCTCCTCGGGGTAGCCCTCCCACAGGTTCTCTTCGCGGAACGGGACCGGGGTGATTTTGGGATAGGCGCAGATCGTTCCCATCTGCACGAACTTGTGCACCCCCGCCCGCCGCGCCTCCTCGATCATCATGATGCCCATGATGGCGTTGGCGTAAAAGAACCGGCCCGGGTTCTCGCGGTTTGCCCCGATCC
>NZ_DASVTX010000067.1:0-1592 GCF_036387355.1 Longimicrobium sp. | reverse complement strand
CCCCCGGCCCCTCCCCGTGCAAACAGCCGCACGGAGAGGGGAGAACAGCAGGTCGGTGTGGTTCGGTCGGTGCCGATGCGGCGGACGGAGGCCCCCTCCCCCCAGCCCCCTCCGCCCGCTCCGCGGGAGAGGGGGAGCCGTTCGGCGCGGGGGCGGAGGTCGGCGCGCGTCCGCGGCATCGCAGGGAGATCGTTGTGGGACAGGGGCGGAGTGCGTCGCCTGGTTCCGTGCAGAGCGGTGCGAGGGCGGGGGGCGGCGTGCGCCTGACACGTCGCCCGGCGGTTGAAACCGCGCCTCGAACGACACGAAGTCCGCCTGCGCGGACTGCTCGCCACCGCCGGGGTGCGCCCCCGATGCAGTTGAAGCCCCGACTCGTGGACGCGACAGCGGCCACGAGTCGGGGCTTCCCGCTTTCAGAGCGGCGGATTTATCCGCTCAGGGAGGCCGGTGCGGGCCGCACCCCCGGCCCCTCCCCGTGCAAACAGCCGCGCGGAGAGGGGAGAATTCGCACCGGGGCCTTTGCCGACGTGCAGGTGAAGTCCCCCCGTCCGTTTGGGGGGACTTTCCGCCGTTGTTGCGGCGGATTCATCCGCTCAGGAGAGCTTGGTGCGGCAACGGCGTTCCGGCCGATGCTCAGTCCGCGGCGTCCTGCTCGGCCTGAGCGGCCTGCACGGGGCGGCCGAGGGGGAGGGTGAGGGTGAAGGTGCTTCCCTCGCCCTCGCGGCTTTCCACGACCAGGTCGCCCTTCATGGCGCGGGCCAGATCGCGGCTGATGGCCAGCCCCAGCCCCGTGCCCTCCGCCGCGCGCGTCAGCGCCGGATCCACCTGTACGAAAGGCTCAAAGATCGCGTCCATCTTGTCTTCCGGAATCCCCCGCCCCGTGTCGCGCACCGAGATGCGCGCCGTACCTCCGTCCACCGTCCACTCCAGCCGCACCGAGCCGCGCGGCTCCGTGAACTTGACGGCGTTGCTCAGCAGGTTCAACACGATCTGCTCCACCCGGTCGCGGTCCGCGCATACCGTTACGCAGGGGTCGCCGCCGGCATAGGTGTAGCGAAGCTCGCGGGCGCGGATCTGCGGCTCCACCAGCGGCTCCACCGACCGCAGCACCTCGTCCAGCGGCACCTCGCGCATCTGGTACTGCACCTGTCCCGCCTCGATCTTGGCGAAGTTCAGCACGTCGTTGATGAGCCCCAGCAGGTGCGTCTGGTTGCGGTGGATCTTCTCCAGCGCCTCGCGCTGCGCATCCGTCACCGGGCCGTGGATCCCCATCTCCATCAACTGCGTGTACCCGGCGATGGCGTTGAGCGGGGTGCGCAGCTCGTGGCTCATGGTGGCCAGAAAGGCGCTCTTGGCCGCGTTCGCCTCGTCCGCGGCGGCGCGGGCGCGCTCGGCCTCCATGGTGCGCTCGGCCAGGTTCTCGTACGCGTTCTGCAGCTCCTCGTGGGCCATCTCCATCTCGGCCTGCGCCTCTTCCAGCTCGCCCGTCTGCTGCTCCAGCACCACACGCGCCTCTTCCGTTTCGCCGTACAGCCGCGCGTTGTCGATGGCCACGGCGGAGCGCTGGGCCAGTTCCTCCGCCAGCGCGAGGT
>NZ_DASVTX010000066.1:0-15058 GCF_036387355.1 Longimicrobium sp. | reverse complement strand
GTGCACCTGCTCGTACAGGTGGATGGCGTCGCCCGTCCACGCCGCGTTCACGAACGGGTGGTGGCGCAGCGCCATGGCCACGGCCTTGATGACCATGTCGTTGGGGCTGGTCTTGATCCCCTGCTTGGCGAAGCGCTCGTTCACCTTGCCGCGCAACGCCATGGCCTCGCCCATGTCTACCTCGATGGTGAGGTAGAAGGTGGGCACCGGGCCGATGGACTGCGACAGCCGCCGCGCGATGGCCTTCCGCATCTGGCTGATGGGGTGCTCGCGGAAGCGCGCGTCGGTGGACGGCGCCACCTGCGCGGCCGCGGGCTGCGGAGCGGGAGCCTCGGCCGCCGCGGGGGCGGCCTGCTGCTGCCCGCCGCGCGCCACGGCGTCCTGGATGTCGCGCCGGATCACGCGGCCGCCGGGGCCGCTGCCCTGCACGGCACCGATCTGCATGCCCGCCTCCGCGGCCAGCTTGCGGGCCAGGGGCGACGCCTTCACCCGTCCGCCCTCGCCCTGCGCGGGTGCCGCTTCCGCCGGAGCGGGCGCCGCGGCCTGCGCCGGCTGCGCGGCCGCGGCCCTGGGCGCCTCCGCGGCCGGAGCGGCGTCGGCCTTGGGTGCCTCCGCCTTGGGCGCTTCCGCCTTGGGTGCTTCCGCCGCGGGGGCGGGGGTAGACGAGCCGCCGCCGTCCAGCGCGCTGATGTCCTCGTCGGCCTTGGCCACGATGGCGATCATCACCCCCACGTTGGCGGTGTCGCCCTCGCCGATGAGGCGCTTGCGCAGCACGCCGGAGCCGCGGGCCACCAGCTCCATAGTGGCCTTGTCGGTTTCCACCTCGGCCAGGACGTCGCCCTCCTTTACCTCGTCGCCCTCGGCCTTGAGCCAGGTGACCAGGCGCCCTTCCTCCATCGTGGGGGAAAGGGCCTCCATGTAGACTTTCGTCGCCATCGTCAGTCGGTAAGAGAGAAGTGCCCGGTGCCAAGTGCCCAGTTCCGAGCGCCTCTTCCGGGCACTTGGCACTGCGCACTGGGCACTTATCTGTACAGGACCTGGTTCAGCTTCTGGATCACCAGCTCCACACTGGGCTTGGCGGCCTTTTCCATCGCCTTGGCGTACGGCATGGGCACGTCCGCCTGGGTAACGCGAAGGATGGGCGCGTCCAGCACGTCGAACGCTTCTTCCTGGATCATGGCGGCGATGGTGGCGGTAATGCCGCCGTACGCCCAGCCCTCTTCCAGCAGCACCACGCGGTTGGTCTTGGCGACCGTGTTCATGATGGCGTCGGTGTCCAGCGGGCGCAGGCTGCGCAGGTCCAGCACCTCCACGCTCACGCCGTCCTTTTCCATCCGTTCGGCGGCCTGCAGCGCGGTGTGGATCATCTTGCCGTGCGTGATGATCGAAACGTCGCTCCCCTCGCGCTTGAGGTCCGCCACGCCCAGCGGGATGACGTAGTCGTCGTCCTCGGGCACTTCGCCCTTGAGGTTGTACAGCATTTCGCCCTCGAAGACGCACACCGGGTCGTCGTCGCGGATGGCGGCCTTGAGCAGCCCCTTGGCGTCCGCCGGGGTGCCGGGCACCACGACCTTTACGCCGGGATAGTGCGCCACCTGGCTTTCCAGCGCCTGCGAGTGCTGCGCGGCCAGCTGCAGCGCGGCGCCGGTGGGGCCGCGGAAGGTGATGGGCATCTTGAACTGGCCGCCGCTCATGCTGCGCATCTTGGCGGCGGAGTTGAAGATCTGGTCGAACGCCAGGATGGCGAAGTTCCAGGTCATGAACTCGATGACGGGGCGAATGCCCGTCATGGCCGCGCCCACGCCCAGCCCGGCAAAGCCCAGTTCGGTGATGGGCGTATCCACCACGCGCATGTCGCCGAACTTGTCCAGCAGCCCCTTGGACACCTTGTAGGCGCCGTTGTACACGCCGACCTCTTCGCCCATCAGAAAGACGTCGGGATCGCGCTCCATCTCTTCCGCGAGGGCCTGGTTCAGAGCCTCACGATAGGTAATTACAGCCATGTGTTGGTGCCCAGGTTACAAGTGCCCAGGTTCAAGTGCCAAGTGCCCAGGTCACTACGCACCAAGCTTCTTGCGCAGTGAAACGAGCATCCGCGTGATCTCAAGGCAGGCGCTTACCAGCCGCCCGCATTCGTCCGTACTCATGTAGCCCAGTTCCCGGGCGAGGTAGAGCTGGGCCCGCACCTCGCCCACGGAACCTCTCGCGATCGCAACGAACCGTGCGAATTCGGCGCGGCTGTTACGCTCGAATCCTTCAGCGATGTTCGACATCACGGACACCGCCGCGCGCTGAATCTGCCTCTGCAGCCCGAAATCCCGCGCGAACTCGCCGGTTCGGCTCACCCGGTAGATCTGCACGCACAGCGCCATCGCCTTCTGCCACACGAGCAGATCCTCGAAGCGGGAGACTGCACGTCTTTGCATCCGAAGCAGCTCCCCACGGGTGAAGGCTCGTGCCGGGCACTGGGCACTAGGTACTGAGCACTGCCGTTCAGCGCTCCCTCATGTCGAAGTAGAGACGCCCGTTGACGTCTTCGTTCGCGTAGATTTCCGTGTACAGCTCTTCCACTGCGGGCTCCGGCGATTTTTCGGCGAACTCGGCGGCTTCTTCCGACACCCGCTTCACCTCCTCGTCCATCCGCTCCAGCTCTTCCTGGCTCAGGATGTTCTGGCGGGCGAGCAGGTCGGCGAAGATGCGGATGGGGTCGTTCGCCTTTTCGTTCTCCACGTCTTCCTTGGTGCGGTACACGCCGGAAACGGGGTCGGACATGGAGTGGCCCACGAAGCGGTAGGTGCGCGCCTCGATGAGGGTGGGGCCGCCGCCGCTGCGGGCGCGCTCCACGGCTTCCCTCGTGACGCGGTACATGTCGAGCACGTCCATGCCGTCGGCGACGGCGGACGGCATGGCGTAGGCGGTGGCCTTCTGGTAGATGTCGTACAGGCTGGAGGCGCGCTCCCACGCGGTCCCCATTCCGAAGCGGTTGTTCTCGACGATGAGGATCATGGGGACCTTCCACAGCGCCGCCATGTTGAGCGACTCGTGAAAGGCGCCCTGGTTTACCGCGGCCTCGCCGCAGTACACCTGAATGACGCGCTCTTCCTTGCGGTACTTGATCTTCCACGCCACGCCCAGCGCCAGCGGAATCTGGCCACCCACGATGCCGTGGCCGCCCAGGTAGTTGTGCTCGGCGCTGAACATGTGCATGGAGCCGCCCTTGCCCTTGCTGCACCCGTCCGCGCGGCCGTAGAGCTCGGCCATGATGGCGCCGGGCATCATGCCGCACTGCAGGGCGTGCACGTGCTCGCGGTACGCCGTCATCACGTAGTCGTCGGGCGTCTGCGCGCTGATGGCGCCCACGGCCACGGCTTCCTGGCCGATGTACAGGTGGCAGAACCCGCCGATGCGGCCCAGGGCGTAGGCCTCGGCCACCTTCTCTTCCAGGCGGCGGGCCAGCAGCATGTCGTACATCATCTTCTTGAGCTGATCGGGGCTCAGCCCCTGCATCCGCTCCTCGTCGCTCATCCGGGGCTTGTGCTCCGTCTGCGCGGCGCGGTCCAGCTCGCCGCTCTGGGCCGCCGCTTCCGGCGCCTGGTCTTCCGCCTCGGCGGTGTCGATCGTCTTTTCGTCTGCCATCAGTCTCTACGGAATCCGACCGGCGGCACCGTCTCGGCGCCGGTCTGGTGACTCAGTGCATGGCCAGCGCGCGCTCTGCCGCGCTTCTTCCCCTGCTCACTCGTCTTCTGACTTCAGCCCCAGGCCGGCGTAGATGCGCGCCAGGTCCAGCGTAGCTTGCAGTCCATCCAGGCGGATCTGCGTGTTCAGCCCCTCCGTAACACTCCACTGCCAGAAGTGCTCGTTCTGCCGCATGTAGCGCTCCACGCGCGGCCGGTCCTGCGACACGATCAGGTACTCCTGGAGCGTCGCGATCCGCCGGTAGTTGTCGAGTTTGACGTCGTGGTCAATGTGTGCCGTGGAGGGCGACAGAACCTCCACGAGCACCACGGGATTCAGCAGCAGTTCGCCCCCCGCCGTCTGAAGGAACCGCGGCTCACCGCAGAAGACGACCACATCGGGAACAAAGGCGTTCTCTGCGACGCCCGATGCGACGAGGTTCCCCTGCGACAGGACTTCGCACGAGGAGCCCTCGAGCTGTGCACTCAACGCGTACGCGATCCGCTGCGTAATTCTTCCATGTGTGATGGTCGCTCCGCCCATCGCCACGATTTGCCCATCGATGAACTCCAAGTGCCCCTCGGCCGCCTCGGCGGCGGCGAGGAAATCCTGGAGCGTGACCTTTGCGGTCTGCGGATGGGTGGCCATCGTCCCTCCGTGCGCTACCGCAGGCCGCCCAGCTGCACAAGACGCGGGGCGGGCGGGGTGACCATGGCGGCGCGGATGGCGGCTTCTTCCGGGTCGATGGACGCGCCGGACTCCACGTCGGCCTCCACGATCTGCGTAATGCTCCCCGGCCCGCCCGCGTCGATGGTGCGCGCCTGCTCCTTGGCGTGGTACGACGAGCGGACGAGCGGCCCGCTCTCCACGTGTCCGAAGCCCAGCTCGCGCTCGCCGATCTCCTTCCAGCGGCGGAACTCGTCGGGGTGCACCCAGCGGTCCAGCGGCACGTGATGCTCCGACGGGCGCAGGTACTGGCCCAGCGTAAGGATGTCGACGGAGGCCTCGCGCAGGTCCTTCATGGCCTGCAGGATCTCGTCTTCCGTTTCGCCCATCCCCAGGATGATGGCGCTCTTGGTGAGCTGCGCCGGGTTCATCCGCTTGACCGCGCCCAGGAACGAAATGCTGCGCCAGTAGCGCGCGCCGGGGCGGATCAGCCTGGACAGCCGCTCCACCGTGTCGATGTTGTGCGCCAGGATCTCCGGCCGCGCCTCTACCACGGTGCGCAGGGCGTCCTCGTTGCCCTTGAAGTCCGGGATGAGCACTTCCACCGTGCAGCCCGGGACGCGCTCGTGGATCTGGCGGATCGTCTCGGCATAGATGCCGGCGCCGCCGTCCTTGAGCTCGTCGCGGTTCACGGAGGTGATCACCGCGTGCTCCAGCCCCATGGTGACGACGCTGTCGGCCACGCGGCGCGGCTCGTCCCAGTCCAGCTCCGTGGGCATGCCGTGGGCGACCGCGCAGTACTTGCAGGCGCGGGTGCACACGTCTCCCAGGATCATGAACGTGGCCGTGCCGCTTTCCCAGCACTCGCCAATGTTGGGGCAGTGCGCTTCTTCGCACACCGTGTGCAGCCCCTGCGACCGCATCAACTCCTTGAGGCGCAGGTAGTTGGGGCTACCGGGCGCGCGCACCTTGAGCCACTCGGGCTTGCGCGCGCGGTGCGACACCGGCTCGCTGCCGTCGGGGCGCGGCAGGTTTACGGTGCCCTTGCTCTTGACGATCCCGTTGTCCTTGCCGGCGGGCGCGTAGCCGCGCGCGGGGACGTCGGGGGTGGTGGTCGCGCTCATATCACTGCTCCGTGGGGCAGGCCCCACCGTTGCGCTCGGTTGGCGCGGCAGGCAAGCCGCAGGCCGGAACCGGGTTTCACGAATGGGGCAAAGGTACGCCCCGGCACCGCTGGGGGCAACGCCGGGGCCGGTTGCACGCCTTTCTGTACCCCGCTCCCGTGAAGCCGGTCGGGTTTCGCTCGCAATCCAGGCACTGATCACAGCGGGGAGTACAGAGGAACAGAGAAAGGCCCAGAGGAACAGAGGACGGACCACGGTTCCTCTGCTCCTCTGGGCTGTTCTCTGTTCCTCTGCAACTTCGCTGTTCAACAGCACCGGCAGCTACACCGACACTTCCACGCGCGAAACGACCGGGGCCAGCAGCTCGGCGCCCAGCACGCGCAGAGCGAGGTCAATGCGCTGCCAGCCGACCGGCTCCGTGACCGCGACCCGACGGTCGCCATCGGCCAGTACGGTGGAGGTGGGAACGCCGGCGCGGGCCAGCGTGCGATCCAGCACTCCCGCCGCGTGGATCGTCCGGACTACGCTCAGCGCCCACCGGTGCTCACGCGTGTCGTTCACGGGGACGGGCGGCTCCGCGGCGGGGCGGGCGAGTCGGCCGGCGCCGCGCACCAGGTCCGCCAGCAGCGAACTGGCCGTGGGCCCGCCGCCCGCGCCGGGGCCGGACAGGGTGATGCCGCCGTTGGAGCGGCTCTCGATCAGCACCACGTTCTCCTCGCCGCGCGTGCGCCCCAGCGGTCCCGCCAGCGGAACGATGACGGGCTCCACCGCCGCCACGACGCCCGACTCCGTCTCCACACTTTCCGCCACCAGCCGGGCCGCACCGCCCAGCAGGCGCGCATCCGCCGCCAGCCGCTCGGGATCGGGGTCGATGCCGCGCCGCCGCAGCACCAGCGCGTCCGGCCGGATCCCGAACGCCAGCCACGCCAGGATGCGCAGCTTGTCCGTCGCGTCTTCGCCGGACAGGTCGCGGGCCGGGTTGGCCTCCGCGAATCCGCGCGCCTGCGCGTCGGCCAGGGCATCCGCGTACCGCCATCCCTCGTCCAACCGGGTGAGGATGAAGTTGGTGGTCCCGTTCAGGATGCCGCGGACGCGCGCGATCCCCGTCAATCCCAGCGAGTCGCGGAGCGCGCGGATGACCGGAATTCCGCCCGCCACGGCGCTCTCGAAATCCAGCCGCCCGCGATGCCGCCGGGCCAGGAGCGCCAGTTCCGGCCCGTGCGCCGCGATCAGCGCCTTGTTGGCCGTTACCAGCCGCCGCCCGCGCCCCAGCGCCGTCCGCGCGATCCGCAGCGCCGGGTCCACCCCGCCGATCGCCTCCACCACCACGTCGGCGTCCTCCGCCAGGAACGCGTCCAGGTCCGTGGTCAGCAGGGCGGGATCCAGCTCCGCGGGGCGGGGCCGGCCCCTGTGGGCGACGAGGACGCGGACCAGCCGCACCCGCACGCCGTGCCGCGCCCGGATCTCCGCCGCGCCGTGGTGAAGGAGGCGCACCAGTTCGCCGCCCACGGTGCCGCATCCCGCCAGCGCCACGCGCAGGGTGCGGGGCGTGCGCGGCGGCGGCGGCAAACGGATCGCGTCGTTCTCAATCTCCAGCAGCGTGCTCATCATCGTGCTCCTTGGGCCGCCCCTCGGCGCCCGCGAGTGCGTCGGCCAGAATGCGCCCGGCCTGCTCCGGCTCCAGCAGAAAGGCGTCGTGGCCGTGAATCGAATGGATTTCGCGATACGCGGCGCCGGACGCGTCCGTCCAGGCTCGCACGTCCGCCGCGCTGTACAGCAGGTCGCCGGGAATGCCCACGCCCGTCATCCGGTCCGCGACGGGGGCGAGGGCCGCGTGCGCCCCGCCGCGGCCGCGCGCTACGTCGTGCGAATCCATCGCGTGCGTCAGCGCCACGTAGCTGCGCAGGTCGAAGCGGGCGCGCAGCTTGCGGCCGTGGTGCTCCAGGTACGAGGCCATGGACCAGCGCCCGTCCTCCTCGCGCCCGCGGCCGAAGCGCACCTCCTGCTCCTCCGCCGTGCGGTACGTCATCATCCCCACCATCCGCGCGATCTCCAGCCCCCGTTCTCCCGCGGCCTGGATCGCCTGCCGCTGGATGTGGTTCCACGCGATGGCGGACGCGGTGTGCGCGGCCGGCGCGGCAAAGACGACGGCGGAGCGGAACGCGTCCGGGTGGGCCGCCGCCCATTCCATCGCCACCATTCCGCCCAGCGACCCGCCCGCCACGAGCGCGACGGAGCGCACGCCGAGTTCCTCGACCAACCCGTGGATCAGCCGCGCCTGGTCGCGCGTGGTGACCAGCGGAAACTCGTCCCGGCCCGGCTCGGAGGGACCCGTGGTGCCGTAGCACGAGCCGAGCAGGTTGGTACAGAGCACGGCGTACCGGTCCGTGTTCACGGCGAGCCCCGGCCCGATCACGGCGCGCCACCAGTCGCCCGCCGCGTCCGCGGAGCCGGTGAGCGCGTGGACGATCAGGACCAGATTGTCGCGCGCGGCGTTCAGCGCGCCGTCCAGGTGGTACGCCTGCCGCACGCCCCGCAGCACCTCGCCGCTCTCGAGCGTGAACGCGGGGACGTGCTGCGTGCGGAGTTCGCGAGCGTTCACGCGGCCTCCGAGAGCGCGGCGGCCGGGCGCACGCGCGTGCCTCCGCGGCCGGAGAGCGGCGCCCACCACGCGTACACGCGCAGCGGCACGCGGTCCGCCAGCGCCATGCGCGCCGCCTCCGGGTGCACCACCCGCGCGCCCGCTTCAGCGAGGATGACGAGCGCGAGCGGATCCATGTCCGCCAGCGGACGGGCACCGGCATCCGCGCGAGGATCGTGGTCGTGCACGGCGGTGACGTCGGTGATGATGTGGCACTCCGCGCCCAGGGCCGCCGCCAGCGCGACGGCGGAGGTGTCCGATCCGCCGCGGCCCAGGGTGAGCGTTTCCCCATCCGCCCGCGCGCCCTGAAAGCCGCTGACGACCGGGACGACGCCCGCATCCAGCAGCGCGCGAAGGGGGTGCGGGTGAACGTGGTCGATGCGCCCGCCGCAGAAGTCGCCCGCGGCGCGCACCCCGGCCTCGCCGCCGCGCAGGCTGCGCGCGGGAACGCCGATGCCCGCCAGCGCGGCCGCGAGCAGCGCCGCGCTCAGGTCCTCGCCCGTGGCGAGCGCGCGGTCGGCTTCGCGCCCGTCCGGCCGCCCGCCGGGAACCACCGCGGCCAGCCTGCGCACCAGCCGGTCCGTCGTCCGCCCGGCCGCGCTGACGACCACCACGGGACGGCGGCCGCGTGACCGGTGCGCCGCGATGCGCGCCGCCGCCCGGCGCACGCGCCCGGCCGAGCCGAGCGACGTGCCGCCGAACTTGAGCACCACGATGGGCCCGCTCACAACCCGACAGCGGCGCGCAGGGCCGCGTCCAGATCCGCCAGCAGGTCGGCCTCGTCCTCAATGCCCACGGAAAGCCGGATCAGGTCCGCCGTCACCCCCGCCGCCTCGCGTTCCGCGGGCTCCAGCTGCTCGTGCGTGGTGCTCCACGGGTGAATGATCAGGCTCTTGGCGTCGCCCACGTTCGCGACCAGGGAGAAGAGCCGGCTGGCCTCGATCACCTTCTTCGCGGCTTCCTCCCCGCCCAGCACGCCGAACGTCAGTACCCCGCCGAATCCGCCCTCCAGGTAGCGCTTGGCAGTCTGGTGCGTGGGATGGCTTTCCAGGCCGGGATAGCGGACCCAGGTGACGGCCGGGTGGCCTTCCAGAAAGCGGGCGATGGCGAGCGCGTTGTCGCTGTGGCGGCGAATGCGCAGGTGCAGCGTCTCCAGCCCCTGCAGAAAGAGGAAGGAGTTGAAGGGGCTCACCGCCGCGCCGATGTCGCGCAGCAGCAGCACGCGCAGTCGGATGGCGAAGGCGATCTGCCCGAAGGTCGCGGCGAAGGACAGGCCGTGGTACGCCGGCTCGGGATCCACGTAGAAGCCGCGGAAGCGCTCGCTGGCGCCCCAGTCGAAGGTGCCGCCGTCCACCACCACGCCGCCGATGGACGTGCCGTGCCCGCCGATCCACTTGGTGGCGCTGTGCACCACGATGTCGGCGCCGTGCTCCAGCGGCCGGGCCAGGAACGGCGTGCCGAAGGTGTTGTCGACCACCAGCGGAACGCCCGCCGCGTGCGCGGCGTCGGCGATGGCGCGAAAGTCGGGAACTTCCAGCTTGGGGTTGCCGATCGTCTCCACGTAGACGGCCTTCGTGGTTTCGTCGATGGCGTCCGCGAACGCCTGGGGGTCGTTGCCGTCCACGAAGCGCGTTGTGATGCCCAGCCGGCCCAGCGTGTACTTGAGCAGGGTGAAGGTGCCGCCGTACAGCGCGGACGAGGCCACGATGCTGTCGCCGGCCTGCGCCAGGTTCAGCAGGGCGAGCGCCTGCGCGCTCTGGCCGCTGCTGGTGGCCACCGCCGCCACGCCGCCTTCCAGCTCCGCGATGCGGCGCTCGAACACGTCGGTGGTGGGGTTCATGATGCGCGTGTAGATGTTGCCGAACTCCTTGAGGCCGAACAGGCTGGCCGCGTGGTCCGGGCTGTTGAACACGTACGACGTGGTGGCGTAGATGGGGACCGCGCGGGCGTTGGTCGCGGGATCGGCCAGCTCCTGCGCGGAGTGCACGGCGCGGGTGCCCAGCCCCAGCTTGCGTTCGGCTTCGGCAATGACGGTCATGGTGTCGGCTCCTGGTGTGGTGGTACGGACGAAAAAAAGCCCGGCCCTCTCCGCTGCGGGAGAGGGCCGGGCCGGGTGGAATCGTGCGGAGCGTGGCTCCGGCGATCCGTTCGCGCTATCCGTGCAACCTGCGTGCACGCGCGCGCCCGTCCGTCTCTCCCGGGGGGAGGACGCACTGACACATGCACATGCACATCATCGTCGCGGCGTGGATCGCCATCGTCGTGTTCTCGCTCAATCCGTTGGAGGGCGGTGCTCCCGCCTGCTCATTCTACGATGGCCGGAATGCCCGGCCTTTGTCAACCGGGTTACTGCGCAGCGCGGCCCCCCGTTGAAACAAATCACACTCCTCTGTATCTTCATAGTAGACACAGGAGGACGATCCATGCGCATTCGCGTTCAGAAGTGGGGCAACAGCCTCGCCCTACGGATTCCCAGATCCTACGCCGTCGAAACCGCTCTCGAGTCCGGTTCTGAAATGGACCTGACGCTCGAGGACGGACGTCTGGTGCTCACTCCGCTCTCCGCGCCCGTCTACCAGTTGCAGGATCTTCTCGATGCGATCACGCCCGAGAACCTGCACGGAGAGATCGACACCGGGCCCAGCGTCGGGGTAGAAGCGTGGTAGCGCGTTCCTACCTCCCGGAACGCGGCGACGCAGTCTGGATCGATTTCAGCCCTCAGGCTGGACATGAACAGGCCGGCCGCCGTCCAGCGCTGGTGTTATCACCTTCCGGCTACAACGGCCGGACCGGGTTGGCGCTGCTCTGCCCGATCACCTCTCACGTAAAGGGGTATCCCTTCGAGGTGCGGGTTCCGGCAGGCCTCAAGATCACCGGCGCCATCTTGGCTGATCAGGTGAAAAGCCTCGACTGGCGCGTTCGGCGAGCCGACTTCCTGGAGCACGTCCCGGAAATTACTGTCCAGGATGTACTCCAGAAATTATCGACGTTGATCCGCCTACCTGCCTGAACGTGCGGCCTTACCGCTCCCATGGCAGCTCGGACTTGCCGAAGTGGCCGTAGTTGGTCGTCTGGCGGTACAGCGGCTGCAGCAGCTCCAGGCGCTCGATGATGGCCGCCGGGCGGAAGTCGAAGTTCTCGCGGACGTACTCGGCCGCGGCGCGCGCGTCGCCCGTGCCAAAGGTGTCCACCTTTACCGACACCGGCTGCGCCACGCCGATGGCGTACGCCACCTGCACCTCGGCGCGGTCCGCCAGCCCCGCCTTGACGATCTCGCGGGCCACGAAGCGGCAGAAGTACGCGCCGCTGCGGTCCACCTTGCTGGGATCCTTGCCGCTGAACGCGCCGCCGCCGTGGCGCCCCATGCCGCCGTACGTGTCCACGATGATCTTGCGGCCGGTGACGCCCGCGTCGGCGGACGGGCCGCCCTGCACGAAGCTGCCGGTGGGGTTCACCATCACCCGCAGATCGTCGTGGTACCAGCTGCCCAGCGCCTCGGGAATCACGGAGGTCACCACGAAGTGGCGGATCTCGTCGCGCGTCACGTCGGCCGCGTGCTGGGTGCTGATGAGCACGTCGGTCACCGCCACGGGGGTGTTGCCCTCGTACACCACAGACACCTGCGTCTTGCTGTCGGGGCGCAGCCAGTTCACCGTGCCGGCCTTGCGGTGGTGGGCCAGAATGCGCGCCAGGCGGTGCGAAAGCAGGATGGGGAGCGGCATGAGCTCCGGCGTCTCGTTGGTGGCGTACCCGAACATGATGCCCTGGTCGCCCGCGCCCTGCTCGCCGCTCTCGCTGGTGTCCTCGTCCACGCCCTGGGCAATCTCGGCGGCCTGCGCGCTGAGCAGGCTCAGGATCTCCACGGTGTCGGCATGGAAGGGCTGGTCCGCGTCGGTGTAGCCGATCTCGCGGATGGCCTGCCGCACCACGGCCTCGAAGTCCACCTTGGCCGACGAGGTGATTTCGCCGGCGAGCACCACGCGGTTCTCCTTTACGAGAACTTCGCACGCCACGCGGCTGGCCAGGTCCTGCTGCAGGTGGGCGTCCAGAATGCTGTCGGCGATGTAGTCGCAGACCTTGTCCGGGTGCCCTTCGCTCACCGACTCGGAGGTGAACGTGTAGGTAACGGTGGCCGGCGCTTCCGTGGAGGTAAGCACGGTGCTCATGGTGCTCCTGCGGTGGTACGTGATCAAAGGATGCAGAGGCCGCGGATGCGGCGGCCCTCGTGGTCGTGGCGGACATCCGCCGTGCAGTCCCGCTCCGGTGCGCGCGGCCCGGGGCCGCGGACGCAAAAAAACCCCAACGCAAAATGCGCCGGGGCTCCCGAGCGCTTTAGCACATTTATAACGCGGAGCAATCGCTGCAACTCGCCGCGGCACCCGTGAGGATGCGGCCGTGATGATAGCGGCACCCCGCCGGACGCGCAAGTGGGCGCTACGTGCCCGGGCGTTTGCCCCACGGATGAACAGCGGTCTCTAGGAGAGGCCCAGAGACACAGGTCCTTCGTTTGCCCGGTCCTGTTCCAAGAGCCGGATCACGTCCCGATCTGCGCGGGTCGGGCGTTTGCGTGCGATATGGATGTCATCGAGAGGAACCCCTGTGATCCCCGCATGCGATCCGCGACGAACGACGTGAAATCCCGGCTCTGCTTCTGGAAAGCCATTGTGGCAGTCCTGCTTCTTCCACTCTGGGCGGCGTGTGCGCCGGCGATGTCGGCGCCCGCGCGGCAGGAGTTGCTGGACGGATTGTTCGCGCCGCCCACCGAGGCAGAGCGGGCCGCCATCGAACGGGACTGGGAAAGCCGTCCCGCACCCGAGCCGCGCGGCGTGCGGGTGGAGCTGGAGAAGCGCGAAAAGGACGGGCGGCGCACGCTCGTGGTTTCGCACCTAGTGAACGGCAACCGGCACTACGGCGCGGTGCGAATCCCCGCCGCGGCGCCGGAGAAGCGGCTTCCCGTGCTGGTGGTGGCGCACGGCGGCGACAAGGGCGCGAGCGGATACCACTTCTTTCATCACGGCGCGCTGGCGGATGAATGGATCCAGGTGGTGCCCTCGTTCCGCAGCGAGCCGCTGCTGCTGACGCCGTTCCGCGCGTACCGGTCCGAGGGGCTGGCCAACCCGTGGGACGGCGACGTGGACGACACCATGCAGCTGCTTTCCGCCGTGCTGGGCCTGCTGCCGCAGGCGGATTCGTCGCGCGTGGCGGTGTTCGGGCACAGCCGGGGCGGCGGCGTGGCGCTGCTGATGGGGGAGCGCGACCCGCGCATCCGCGCCGTGGTGAGCGTGGCCGGGCCCACGGACCTGTTCCTGCCCGACATCCGCCGGGTCGCCACCCGCGGGCTCAGCCTGCCGCTGCCGCGCCTGCCCGGCGCCAACTACCTGGCGGACAGCGTGCTGTTCGCGCTGCGCGACGGCCGCACCACGCTGCCGCGCGCGCGGCTGGAGATGCTGCGCCGCTCGCCCGCCTGGTTCGCGCACCGGCTGCCGCCCACGCAGGTGCACCACGGCGCGCTCGACAACAAGGTGGCGTTCGCGCACGGCGAGCGGCTGGCCGCGTTCGCGGGGCAGGTTCCCGGGCGGACCCTCGAGTTTCACGCGTATCCCGCGGGCAAGCACCGCACGCGCACGCTGGACGGCGCAGTGGCGCGCGCGGAGGAGTTTCTGATGCGCACGGTGGCGAACGCGTCAACGTCCTCCGCATCGCCCTGAGATGGCGGAACCTGTCGGCGAGCCTCGCGTCGAGCGGCTGATCAGCGATCTGCTCCCCGTGGTGCGCGGCTTCAGCGCGGGGCCGTGCGGAACCGCGCTGGGCGGATCGTGGGCGAAGGGCGGCGCGGACGCGCAGTCGGACGTGGACGTCTACCTGTTCTGCGATTCCGTTGGTCCCCGGGCGGAGCGGGACGCGATGGTGGTGCGCGCGTTCGGCGCCGGCGCGGAGCCGCACTCCTGGGGTGCGGACGAGCCGCTGGACCAGTGCGGGACGGACTTCGCCGTGGACGGCGTTCGCGTGGAGTGCTGGATACGCGGCGCGGACGGGGTCGAGCGCACCATTGCCGCGTGCCGCGAGGCGCGCATCGAGCGGACGCTCTCGGTGTGGGCGGTGATGGGGTTCTTCAACTACGTCGCGCTGGCGGACGTTCGCGCCATGCGCATCCTCGACGATCCGGGCGGGCGGCTCGCGGGGTGGAAGTCGCTCGTCGATCCGTATCCCGAGGCGCTGCGGCAGGCCGTGCTGCGGCGGTTCACGGCGGAGGCGGCGTTCTGGCCGCGTAATCCGCACTACCTCTCGGCCGTGGAGCGCGGGGACGCCATCTACACCAGCGCCATCGTGCAGCAGACGGTGCAGTCCGTCATCCAGGCCGTGTTCGCGCTGAACGGCGAGTACTTTCCGGGGGAGAAGAAGCTTGCGTCCGCGCTCGGCGCGCTCGCCGTCCAGCCGGTGGATTTGACGGCGCGCATTCACGCGATCCTCTTTCCGGGCGCCGCGCCGGACGCGGCGATGCTGCGGCGGCAGCAGTCCGCGCTGGCGGCCCTGGTGGATGAGATCGCGGCGCTCGCCGGGTAGACAAACAGGCCGCCTGCGGCAGATCGCGGTTGGGAATTAGCTCGGCCTCCGCGCCACGATTGTCCGTGTCATTCCGCGGAAGCGGCCGCGCCGTACTTTCCCCCTGTCGGACTCGCGCGACCACGGGTCGGCCACACGCCTCGGATTCGGAGCGTCATTCTGAGCGGAGGCGCCGCGCCGCACCGTCCGTCACACCAGACTCTGGCGCCGACCGAAGAATCCCGCGCCACGGCGTCCCACGCACGCCCGGTTGCGCGCCGCGCTCGGACGCTGCGGGTGCGGCGGGAGAGGCTGGAGCACGCCACGCCGGCCAGCGGCGCGGCGGATGCTTCGGTCCGGGATTCTTCAGTCGCGCATGAACGCGGTGCCAGGGAAAGGGCGGCGCACG
>NZ_DASVTX010000065.1:0-7325 GCF_036387355.1 Longimicrobium sp. | reverse complement strand
CCTTCTGTACCCTGCATGCGGCCGCGAGTTACCGCGCCGCCATTTCGCCCAGCGCTCCCGCGGCCCCCCACCGCTCCGCCAGCGCCGCGATCCCGTCCGGATCCAGCTCGGCTTGGGCGGCAAAGGCGTGGGTCAGCAGCGCGTCCGCGGCCAGCAGCGGCAGCGCCTCGCTACGCGGCTCGCCCGAGAGCGTGGCCAGGAGCGAGTGCGCGCCCTGTCCCATTGCCGCCGGGATGGGGAGCGACGCGTCCGCGGGAAGCGCGCCGATCATCTCCGCGAGCAGCGCGGGCGGCGCGTCGCCCAGCCGCCCGCGGATCCACGCCTCGGCCGGCGTCACGCCGCGGAGCCGGCCAGCAGGGGGCGAAGGATGTCGATCACCTGCTCCATGGCGGCGTCCATTCGCTCGCGGTCGCCCGCGCCGGCCTGGGCCATGTGCGGCTTGCCCCCGCCGCGCCCGCCCGTGAGCTCCGCAACCTTCGCGACCAGCTTGTCGGCGTGCACGCCGCGCTGAATGAGGTCGTCCGTCACCACGGCGACGAACATGGGCTTCTCGCCCTTGTCGGCCAGCACGGCCACGCCGCTCCCCAGCCGCTCGCGCAGCTTGTCGCCCAGCGCCTTCATCTCCTGCACGCCGCCGTCAAAGGTGGCCGAGGCGCGGATCAGCCTGGTGCCGTCCACCGGCTCGGCGGCGGCCAGCATGCCGCCCAGCACGTCGGCGCCGCCGGAGGCGCGGGCCTTGTCCAGCTGTTTCTGCAGGTCGCGCCCCTGCTCCAGCACCTGCTGAATGCGGGGGATCAGGTTCTCCTCGCGCGTCTTGAGCAGCCCCGCGGCCTCGCGGATCACCCGCTCGTCGCGCCGCACGCGGTCGAACGCCTCGCGCCCCGTAACCGCCTCCACGCGCCGCACCCCCGCCGCCACGCCGCTTTCCGACGCGATGCGGAACAGGCCGATCTGCCCCGTCGTGCGCACGTGCGTGCCGCCGCACAGCTCCATGGAGACGCCCGGGATCTCCACCACGCGCACCACGTCGCCGTACTTCTCGCTGAACAGCGCCATGGCGCCGCGCGCCGTGGCCTCAGGGTACGACATCTGGTTGATGCAGACGTCCTCGTTGGCCCAGACCGCCTCGTTCACCAGCCGCTCCACCTCGGAGATCTGGTCCGGCGTCATGGGCCCGCTGTGCGTAAAGTCGAAGCGCAGGCGCTCCGGCGTCACCAGCGAGCCCTGCTGGTGCACGTGCTCGCCCAGCACGCGGCGCAGGGCGGCGTGCAGCAGGTGCGTGGCCGTGTGGTTGCGCTCGGTGTCGCGGCGCGGCGGCACGTCGATCCCCGCCTGCACGCGGCCGGGGGCAAAGTCGCCCTCCACCGGGCCGATGACCGCCACGCGTCCCGCCACCTTGCGCACTTCGTCCACCGCGAGCGCCCACCCCTCGCCCCGCACGTGGCCACGGTCGCTCACCTGGCCGCCGCTCTCGGCGTAGAACGGGTTTTCGCGCAGCTGCAGCGCCATCCGCCCGTCGTCCATGCGGCGGAAGGCGAGCACGTCCGTCTCCGACGCGACCGATCGATAGGCGGCGAAGTCCTGCTCCGCGCCGGCCGCGCCCGGCACCTCTTCCCATCCCAGCGAGAATGAGTCGTCCATCCCCACCCCGCTGGCGGCCCGGTCGGCGCGGCTGCGGGTGCGCTGCGCCTCCAGCTCCGTCTCGAACCCCGCCAGGTCCACCTCGTAGCCCCGCTCGCGCGCCATGAGCTCCGTGAGGTCCACGGGAAAGCCGAAGGTGTCGTACAGCTTGAAGACGTCGGAGCCGGACACCGTGCCCGAGCCGCCCACCGGGGCCAGCTGGTCGAACAGGCGAATGCCGGCGTCGATGGTGGCCAGGAAGCGCTCCTCCTCGGCCCGCGTGTTCTTGACGATGAAGTCGCGGCGGGCCAGCAGCTCCGGATACGTGGCGCCCATGCGGTCGATCACCTCGTCCACCACCTCCACCAGCGTGGGCTCGCGCCGGCCCAGCAGCCAGGCATGGCGCACGGCGCGGCGAAGGATGCGGCGCAGCACGTAGCCGCGCCCCTCGTTGCTCGGGAACACGCCGTCCGCCAGCAGGAACGCCGTGGCGCGCGCGTGGTCGGCCAGCACGCGGTAGCTCACCCCCTGCTCCGTGTGGTAGTCGTACGGCACGCCCACCACCTGCACAGCGCGGCCGATGATCTCGGCGAACAGGTCCGTCTGGTAATTGGTGTCCACGCCCTGCAGAATGCTGCACAGGCGCTCCAGCCCCATCCCCGTGTCCACGCACGGCGCGGGGAGCGGGTGCAGCTCGCCGTCCGCGTCGCGGTCGTACTGCATGAAGACGAGGTTCCAGAACTCCAGGATGTCGCCCTTGTCGGTGAGCTCCTCGAACTGCTCGCGCGTCACCTCCGTCCGCTCGCCCTCGGGGCGGCGGTCAAAGTGGATCTCCGAGCAGGGGCCGCAGGGGCCGGTGTCGGCCATCTGCCAGAAGTTGTCCTTGTCGCCCAGGCCAAAGATGCGCTCCGGCCGCATCCCGGCGATCTCGATCCACAGCTGGCGCGCCTCGTCGTCCGTGTGGTGCACGGTCACCCACAGCCGCTCACGGTCAATGCCGTACACCTCCGTCATCAGCTCCCACGAAAAGCGGATGGCGTCGCGCTTGAAGTAGTCGCCGAAGGAGAAGTTGCCCAGCATCTCGAAGAACGTGTGGTGCCGGGCCGTGTAGCCCACGTTCTCCAGGTCGTTGTGCTTGCCGCCGGCCCGCACGCACTTCTGGCTGGTGGTGGCGCGGGTGAACGACGACGCCTCCATGCCCAGAAAGATCTTCTTGAACTGCACCATCCCCGCGTTGGTGAACAGCAGGGTGGGATCGTCGGCGGGCACCAGCGAGCCCGAGGGGCGCACCGTGTGCCCCTGCCGGGCGAAGTAGTCCAGAAACTGGGAGCGGATCTCGTCGGCGCGCATCTGTCCGTCAGGTATGGGCTTGCGGGCGGTGGTAGCCGGGTAACATAACGCGCCGCGCACTCGCGCCTCAAGGTGCGGGCGCGCGGCGCGGTGCATTCATCCAAAAAAGTGACGGTGTGATGCCAGAAACATGCATTTGACGAATGGATGCCCCGGGGTGAGAATGGCGGACGGCCGCCGTTCGGCAAGGCGGCAGCAGCTCTGGATGGAACATCGGTCCGCGCCGCGGCGGTAGCACGCCACGGGACCGGCGGAACCGAACCGCGGATCGCGGCTCCCGCGCGCACCGTCCGCCCTCATCCGCCGCGGCGGAGGGCGGCGCCCTTACCCCCTCTTACCCGGACGCATCGTGCCCTCGGACGCACAGACACGGCAGTCCAACGAAGCGTGGGGTTCCCGGATCGGCCTCATCCTCGCCATGGCGGGGAACGCGGTGGGCCTGGGCAACTTTCTGCGCTTTCCCGGACAGGCGGCCGCCAACGGAGGCGGCTCGTTCATGATCCCGTACTTCATCGCCTTTCTGCTGCTGGGAATCCCGCTCATGTGGATCGAGTGGGGGATCGGGCGCAACGGGGGCCGCTTTCGCAAAGGCCACATCCCCGGGATGTTCGGCGCCATCTGGAAGCACCCGGCGGCCAAGTACCTGGGCGTGATCGGGCTGGTGATTCCGCTGGTGGTGCTGAGCTACTACACGGTGCTGATGAGCTGGACGCTCGCCTTCACCTGGTTCTCCATCACGGGGGACTACTGGGGGCTCACCACGCAGGAGCAGATGTCGGGGTACCTGACCTCGTACCAGGTCATCGGCGATGGCAGCGTGCACGCCCCCTGGGTGCCCATCTTCTTCTTCGTGCTGTCGCTGGGCTCCACCATCTGGGTGCTGTCGCGGGGGATTTCGGCGGGGATCGAGAAGCTGGCCCGGATCGGCATGCCCATCCTGTTCGTGTTTGCGCTGGTCCTGGCCGTCCGCGTGATGTTTCTGGGCGGCGGGGAGAACGGGGTGAGCCCGGTGCAGGGGCTGCAGTTCATCTACCAGCCGGACTTTTCGCGGATGGACGAGCCCACGGTGTGGCTGGCCGCGGCGGGACAGATCTTCTTTACCCTGTCGGTGGGCATGGGGACGCTGCAGACGTACGCGTCGTACCTTTCCAAGAAGGACGACATCGCGCTGTCCGGCGTGGCGACGGCCGCCACCAACGAGACCGCCGAGGTGGTGCTGGGCGGGTCCATCGCCATTCCGGCGGCGGTGGCCTTCTTCGGCGTCGCGGGGGCCATGCAGGTGGCGCAGTCGGGGTCGTTCAACCTGGGCTTCGTGAGCATGCCCATCGTGTTCCAGTCCATGCCGTTCGGGCAGGTGTTCGGGGCCATGTGGTTCGGGCTGCTGTTTTTTGCCGGCATCACCTCGTCGGTGGCCATGGCCACGCCCATCGTGGCGTTCTACCGCGAAGAGTTCGGCTACCGCCGCGAGACGGTGTCGTGGATCGTGGGGCTGGTGGCGTTCTGCTTCGGCCTGCTGTCCATCTTCTGGTTCGAGTACGGCTTCATCTGGGAGTGGGACTACTGGGCGGGCACCTTTGGCCTGGCGGTGATGGCCTTTGTGGAGGTCGTGCTGTTCATGTGGGTGTTCAAGCCCGAAACGGCGTGGGAGTCCATTCACCAGGGGGCTGACATCCGCATTCCGCGGATCTACAAGTTCATCATGACCTACGTGACCCCCGCGTACCTGGGCGTCATTCTGCTCTGGTGGGGCGCCACGGAGGCCCTCCCGTTCCTGCGGCTGGAGGGCGGCCGGGGGGCCGGCGGCGCCATTCCGGAGGGCGGCGAGGTGTACGTGCACGTGTCGCGGCTGCTGATTCTGGCCATCGGCGTCTTTTTCGCGATCATGGTGCGCATCGCGTGGAAGCGGAACCGGTACGACGACCGGGCCGGGTTCGTGGAGGTGGAGGACACCTTTCTGGGAACCATTCCCGGCCGGGAGGTGGCGCGATGAGCCCGGGAGCCCTCCTGTTCATGGCGCTGGCGTGGATCTTCGTGCTGGGGCTGACCTTCTGGTCGTTTGCCCGCATCCTGCGCGCGCAGGCCCACTTTGCCCCGGACGGCATCGGCCCCGCGGCGCCGCCCGTCGCCGGTCGCGCCGAGGGGCCGGGCCACGGCTGAGGCAGGCGCGGCGGATGGACACGGAGCCCGGCGGGACGGTTCCCGCCGGGCTCCGTACATGCGCGGGCGGCCTGTGCAAACGGGGGCCGAAGCGGATTGTGCCGCCCGGCCCACGGCGCGCCCCCAACTTTTTGTCAACCTTTCCGCACCGGTCGACGGATGGAAGAACCCAGGGCCACACCCGGCGCTCCCCCGCCCGACGCGTGGGAGCGCGCAATGACCACCGACCTGGACGACGGCACGCCGGACCGGCCGCGCGGCATGCCGCTGCACACCCGCATTCTGCTGGGCCTCGTGCTGGGCGCGGTCACGGGGGTGGCCGCCAACGCGGCGCTGGGGCCGGAGCACCCGCGGCTGGTGTGGACGGTGCAGAACCTGGCCACCCCCATCGGCGGCCTGTTTCTGCGCCTGCTGCTCATGGTGGTGATCCCCCTGGTGTTCGCCGCGCTGGTGGTGGGCGTGGCGGGGATCGGCGACGTGCGCAAGCTGGGGCGCGTGGGGCTCAAGTCGTTCGGTTACACGCTGGTGGTGTCGGCCATTTCCGTGGTGATCGGCCTCACGCTGGCCAACACCATTCGCCCGGGCGAGCGGATGTCGGCGCAGACGGCGGCGGCGCTGGAGCAGCGGTACGGCACGCAGGCGCAGGAGCGGGTCAAGGCCGCGGTGGGCGGCGAGGAGGGAAAGAAGAAGCCGGTGCTCACGCAGATCATCGAGACGGTGATCCCGGCCAACCCCATCGCGGCGGTGGCGTCGGAAACGCCCAACCTGCTGCACCTGATGTTCTTTGCCCTGGCGCTGGGGGTGGCGTGCACCCTGGTCGGGCAGGCGGCGGCCGCGCCCTTCGTGCACGCGATGGAGTCGCTGTTCACCATCTCGGCGCGGCTCATCGAGGTGATCATGAAGCTGGCGCCGTACGCGGTGTTCGCCCTGCTCTTTGCCAACACGGCGGGGTTCGGGCTGGACCTGCTGGGGACGCTGGCGTGGTTCGTCCTCACGGTGCTGCTGGGCTTGGGGCTGCAGATGTTCGGCGTGTACAGCCTGTCGGTCGCGCTGCTGTCCCGAATTTCTCCGCTGGAGTTCTTCCGGCGCATCCGCACGGTGCTGCTCACCGCGTTCAGCACGTCCTCGTCCAACGCCACGCTGCCCACGGCGCTGCGCGTGTCGGAGGAGAACCTGGGCGTTCCCAAGGAGATCAACTCGTTCGTGCTGACCGTCGGCGCCACGGCCAACCAGAACGGGACGGCGCTGTACGAGGGGGTCACCGTGCTGTTTCTGGCGCAGATCGCCGGGGTGGACCTGTCCATCGCCGCGCAGATCACCATCGCGTACCTGGCCATCCTGGGCGGGATCGGCACGGCGGGGGTGCCGTCGGGGTCCATCCCGTTCATCATCGTGGTGCTGGCGACCATCGGGGTGAATCCGGCGCTCATCGGCATCATCCTGGGCGTGGACCGCATTCTGGACATGTGCCGCACCACGCTGAACGTGGCGGGCGACATCACGGCGGCGACGTACGTGGCGCGGTCGGAGGGGTACCAGCTGCTCGGCGTTCCCGGCACACGCGTCCACCCCGGCTGACGGCTCCAGAGCGCGATGTCCGTCGGCCGATGAGGTGATGGCACCGCTTCGCTCCGGACCACAGCGAGGGTTCTCCCCAACCAGTTGCGGTACAACAACTTGTCATCCTGAGGAGGCGCCGGACGAAGTGTGAGGCGGCACCGCAACCTGGCGCCGACGAAGGATCTGCCATGCCTGTGAGAACGGGCGTGCGTTACGCGACGTTGGCTCGGCGGCAAGTAGATCCTTCGACTCCGCGCCATGGTTCGGCGCGGCTGACGATACGGCGCGGCGCTCCGCTCAGGATGACAGCGCTTCTTCTCCTAACCAGTTGCGGTACAGCAGCTTGTCATCCTAAGGAGGCGCCGGACGAACTGTAGGCAGCACCGCAACCTGGCGCCGACGAAGGATCTGCTATGCCTGTGAGAACGGGCGTGCGTGTCGCGGCGTTGGCTCGGCGGCAAGTAGATCCTTCGACTCCGCGCCACGGTTCGGCGGGGCGGAGGCAACGGCGCAGCGCTCCGCTCAGGATGACAGGCTTTTCGCTCCTAACTCGCTTCTGCGCAACAACTTGTCATTCTGAGGAGGCGCCGGGGGGCACTTGCAGCGAGACGGCAATCTGGCGCCGACGAAGGATCTGC
>NZ_DASVTX010000064.1:0-10125 GCF_036387355.1 Longimicrobium sp. | reverse complement strand
AGCCCCCTCCACCCGCTCCGCGGGAGAGGGGGAGCCGTTTGGCGCGGGGAAGGGTGGCGTGCGCGTTCCCCAACTCTGCTCCACGATGCGACAGCCGGACCGGTGGCGCGGCCCCGACCAGGTTCGCAGGGCCGCGAAGGAACTGCGCCAGCCCATGACCGTGGCCGAGCAGAAGCTCTGGTCCGCCGTTCGGCGCAACGGAATCGACGGGCTCCACTTCCGGCGGCAGCATCCCGTGGGGCCGTTCATCCTCGATTTCTACTGCCCGCGGGCAAAACTCGCCGTCGAATTGGATGGGGCCATCCACGACCGGCAGGTTGCGCGGGACCTCGCGCGGACCGAGGGCCTGGAGACCCTTGGGATCCGTGTGCTCCGGTTCCGGAACGAGGCCGTTCTGAACGAACTGGCCCACGTGACTGCGCGCATTGCGCAGGAACCTGCCGCCCGCCTCGGCAGTGCTCCCCCCTCTCCCGCGGAGCGGGTAGAGGGGGGCTGGGGGGGAGGGGGCCTCTCCCCCGCACCGGGGCATGGGGAACGCTGATCCGTTTTCCACGCCTGTTCTACACCGGAGCGCCGCATGCCCACGGGGCACGGACCGTGCAGCCCGCCAACCGGTTTCCAGACGCAGCCGTTCCGACGATCCACCCGAAATTCCTGAGGCCGCATGGCGCAGTCCCGCGAGCGCGTTCCCGTCCAGATCCTGGAGCACGACCAGATCGCCAGCACCCTGGCCGCCCGCATCGCCGAGGTCGTCCGCACCGCGAACTCCCAGGGCCGCCCCGCGGTGCTGGGGCTCGCCACGGGCAGCACCCCCATCGGGATCTACCGCGAACTCATTCGCATGCACCGCGAAGAAGGGCTCGACTTCAGCAACGTCGTGACCTTCAACCTGGACGAATACTATCCCATGGCGCCGGACAGCATCCACAGCTACCACCGGTACATGTGGGAAAACCTGTTCGAGCACATCAACATCCCCCGCGAGAACGTGCACCTGCCCCGCGGCGACCTGCCGCGCGACCAGGTGGAGGCGCACTGCGACGCGTACGAGCAGGCCATCCGCGACGCGGGCGGCATTGACTTCCAGATCCTGGGCATCGGCAAGACGGGCCACATCGGCTTCAACGAACCCGGCTCCGGCGTGGAGTCGCGCACCCGGCTGCTGCCGCTGGACACGGTGACCCGCCGCGACGCCGCGGCCGACTTTTTCGGCGAGGACAACGTCCCCACCGAGGCCATCACCATGGGCGTGGCCAGCATTCTGGACGCCCGCGAAATCGCGCTCATCGCCACGGGCGAGCACAAGGCCCGCGTCATTCAGCGCGCCGTGGAAGGCGAGCCGGACCCGGACGTGGCCGCCACGTACCTGCAGAGCCACCCCAACGCCACCTTCTACCTGGACCCCGCCGCCGCCGCGGAACTGACGCGCGTCAAGACGCCGTGGGTGGTGGGCGAGGTGCGCTGGACGCGCGAGCTGGAGATCCGCGCCGTGATCTGGCTGAGCCAGGCGACCGGCAAGTCCATCCTCAAGCTGGACAACTACGACTATCGCGAGCACCACCTGAGCGCCCTGCTGGCCCGCTACGGCAGCGCCGGGCCGCTGAACGGCGAGGTGTTCAACGCCCTCATCTCCAAGATCCGGGGCAAGAGCAAGCTCCCGGAGGGCCGCCGCATCATCGTCTTCAGCCCGCACCCGGACGACGACGTGATCAGCATGGGCGGCATTCTGAACAAGCTGCACCAGAACGGCAACGAGATCGTGGTGGCGTACCAGACCTCGGGCAACATCGCGGTGTTTGACCACGAGGTGCGCCGCTACCTGGACTTTCTGCGCCGCTTTGGCCGCGACTTCGAGCTGGGCGACGGACGCATCGAGGCGCTCACGGGACAGATCGAGAACTTCCTGAACGAGAAGCACCCCGGGCAGGTGGACATTCCCGAGGTGCAGCGCATCAAGCAGCGCATCCGCGAGGCCGAGGCGGTGTCCGGCATCGAGACGTTCGGGATGACGGTGGAGCAGGCGTGCTTTCTGAACCTGCCGTTCTACCAGACGGGCAAGGTGCGCAAGGACGCCATCGGCCCCCGCGACGTGGAAATCACGCTGCAGCTGCTGGAGGAGCACCGGCCGGAGCTGGTCTTTGTGGCGGGCGACCTGTCCGACCCGCACGGCACGCACCGCATGTGCCTGGAGGCGGTGGAGACCGCGCTGTCGCAGTACAGCGGCCCGGCGCCGGAGCTCTGGTACTACCGCGGCGCGTGGCAGGAGTGGGGCGTCAGCGAGGCGGACGTGCTGGTTCCGCTTTCGGAAGACGAGCTGCGGCTCAAGATCCTGGCCATCTACAAGCACCAGAGCCAGAAGGACAAGGCCCCGTTCCCCGGCCAGGACGACCGCGAGTTCTGGGAGCGGGTGGAGGAGCGCAACACCGGGACGGCCCGCATCGTGGACGCGCTGGGGCTGCCGGAGTACTTCGCCATGGAGGCGTACGTGGTGCGCCGCGACGGCAAGCCGCTGGAGGTGGAGACGGTGTCCACCAGCGCGCTGGGCGCTCCGCCCTCCATGCGCCGCGCCACGGACCGGCCGGGGCAGGCGTCCGGCACCGGGCCGCGGCTGCCCGCCGACACCGACGAGGTGACGGAAATCGGCGGGCAGACCACCCGCGGATGAACGGACCGATCCTGGTGGGGGTGGATGGCGGGGGCACCCGCTCCACCCTGGTGGTGGCCGACGCGCAGGGCCGTGAGCTGGCCCGCGCGGCTGGCGAGGCGGGGCTGGTGGACCCGCGCGACCCCGAGCGGAGCGCGCGCATCATCGCCGGCCTGGCGCGTACGGCGCTGGAACAGGCGGGGCTGCGCGAGGTGCCCGACGCGATCTGCGCCGGGCTTGCCGGCGTGGGGAACGAGGCGGAGCGTGTGGCGGTGCACGACGCGCTGCAGGCGTCCGGCGTGGCGCGGCGGGTGCGCGTGGCGTCGGACGGCGAGATCGCGCTGGAAGGCGCGTTCGCCGGCGGGCCGGGGATTCTGCTGATCGCCGGCACCGGCTCGGTGGCGTACGGGCGCGCGCCGGACGGCCGCATGGAGCGCTGCGGCGGCTGGGGGATGATCGTGGGCGACGAGGGAAGCGGGTTCGCCCTGGGCCGCGACGGGATGAAGGCCGCCCTGTGCTCGGTGGATGGGCGCGAGCCGCGGACGGTGCTGCTGGACGCGATCCTGACGGCGCTGGACGTCGACAATCCGCGCGAGGTGCCGCCCTGGGCCGGGCGCGTGCCCAAGAGCGAGATCGCCGCGCTCGCGCGCGTGGTGCTGGACGCGGCGGAGCAGGGGGACGCGGTGGCGCGGCGGGTGGTGGAGTCCGCGGCCGGAGAGCTTGCCCGGCACGTGACCGCGCTGGCGGAGCGGCTGACGCCGTGGTCCGGCGAGGTGCCGGTCGTTCTTCACGGCGGCGTGCTGCGTTCCCCGCTGTACGCCTCGCTGGTTACGCGGGAGTTGTCCGGGGATGCGCGTGCGTTCCGCGTGCAGCCCCCGCGAATGGACGCCGTTCACGGCGCTCTTCGCTACGCCGCCGCCCTGGTGGGGGAAGAGGTGCCCGTCTGACCTGGGCGCCTCACCCGTAGTGGTGCCGGGCGTGCATGAACAGCGGACCTTGCTCGGAAAGCTGGTAAATGAACCGATGCTCCTGGGTAATGCGTCGGGACCAGACTCCGCGCCTCGAATAGCGAAGCGCCTCGGGTTTGCCGAGTCCGCGCCGGGGATCCCGCAGGACGTCTTCGATCAATCGCAGGACTCGCAGGGCGATCCGGGGCTCCGTCTGCACCCAGAAGACGAGATCGGCGCGGAACGCCGGCTTCAGCAGGGCATCGCGCTCTGGATCCCACGCCGTTTCCTCATCGTCGGTTCCTGACATTCAGAATCTCGCCTCGTAGGGTGAGCCGGGTGTGGGGTGGCGTGGGCGGCGGCGGGCCGTACACGCGCTCGTTGGCTTCGCATTCAGCGAGAAGCCTTGCCCATTCCTCTGGATGTGCCTCGAAGTAGGCCATCGTCTCGTTACGCATGCTGAACTTCCGGAGACCATGCCGGAAGTCGCGGCGGACGATAGGGCGGCGGCGGATCAACTCGCGCGTGGCGCCGAGCTGGTGCGTGCGAATCCTCATGCGATTTCCTCGTCCGTGCTCCGATGCTCGGACCAAACCGCCGCCCCCCTTCGCAGTGCGGAAAACTTCGCCGCGCAGCGTGAGCTTTGTGTAGCGAGGAAGCGGTGGTGGTGGGCCGTACTCCTGTTGAAGGCGATCAACGATCTTCAGCAACGCTGCCCATTCATCCGGATGGGCGTCGTAGTAGGCCATGGACTCGTTGTGCATGGTGTAGCGGCGCAGGCCGTGCCGGTAGTCGCGGCGCAGGATGGGACGCCGGGCGCGCGGCGCGGTGGTGACGCCGCGGGTCGTGGATCGTAGCTGCATCGCGTGCTCCTCGGCCTGCTCGGTACCCGCCGGCGGGCAGCGCTCAACAGCGCCCGTCCGGTTCGCCATCGTCATCCGCGGGACGCGTTCGGAGCGTCCGGCGTGCGATCAACGATGGCAACGCCGGCGGCCTGTGTCAAGTGTGTCCATCTTCCCTGTCGTATGCCGTCACCGGGCGAACGAATCCGGAGATGGGGACGAATCCGCATCTATCGAAGAGACATGAAGATCCACGCTTTCTCGCTTGCGCTCCTGTCCGCCGGATTCGCCTTTTCCGCCTGCGGCGCGCCGCCGGCGGATCGGGCGCCCTCGCCCAGCCCGGCGCCCCCCGCAGCAACCGTGGCCGCCGTACCCGCACCGGCCGGCGCGCAGATCGCCGACCTGCTGATCCGCGGGGGGACGATCATGGACGGGACGGGAAGCGCGGGCGTGCGCGGCGACGTGGTGATCCGCGGGGACCGCATCGTGGCAGTGGGGCAGGCGGGCGGAATGCAGGCGCGCGACACCATCGACGCTACGGGGCTGGTGGTGTCGCCCGGGTGGATCGACATGCTGGGGCACAGCGAGTACCCGCTGCTGGAAGACGGCCGCGCCATCAGCAAGATCACGCAGGGAATCACCAGCGAGATCACCGGCGAGGTGACCAGCGTGGTGCCGGTGAACGGCAATACCATCCGCGAGCTGGGCCAGTACGCGCCGCTGGTGCGGTGGGGGGATCTGAACGGCTACTTCGCCGCGCTGGAGGCCGCGCGCCCCGCCATCAACCTGGGGACGTTCGTTACCGTGGGCTCCACGCGGCGGTACGTGATGGGCGACGCCAACCGCGCCGCCACCCCCGCGGAGCTGGATTCCATGCGCGCGCACGTGGACCTCGCCATGCGGCAGGGTGCGTTCGGGCTGAGCTCGGGGCTCGCGTACGCACCGGCGTCGTTCGCCAGCGCGGAGGAAATTTCGGAACTCGCGCGCGTGGCGGGGCGGTACGGCGGCGGGTACGCATCACACATCCGCTCCGAAGGCGCGGGGCTGGTGCGGGCGGTGGAGGAGGCGATCCAGATCGGCGAGCGCGGCGGGACGTGGGTGCAGGTCCATCACCTCAAGGCGAGCGGACGCAGCAACTGGGGGCGGGTGCGCGGCGCGGTGGAGGCCATCGAGGCGGCGCGGGCGCGCGGCGTGGACGTGGCGGCGGACCAGTATCCGTACGCCGCCAGCGGAACCGGGCTGGACGCCGTGCTCCCCGGCTGGGTGCACGAGGGCGGCACGGAAGCGCTGCTCCGGCGGCTGTCTG
This sequence comes from Longimicrobium sp., assembly GCF_036387355.1. GTDB lineage: Bacteria > Gemmatimonadota > Gemmatimonadetes > Longimicrobiales > Longimicrobiaceae > Longimicrobium. The sequence continues at coordinate 4,386 of NZ_DASVTX010000064.1, read as the reverse complement.
ATCCCGCCACCCGCGGGCGCATTCGCGCCGAACTGCTGGAAGGCGGGGAAGCGAGCATCGGTGCGTCCGCCGGCGGGCCCACGGGGGTGCAGATCGCGGACGTGACGGTGGACAGCCTGGAGAAGTACCAGGGGATGCGGCTGAGCGAGTACGCGCGGCTGCGGGGGCAGAACCCCGCGGACGCGGTGATCGACCTGCTGATCGCCGATCGCGCGGGGACGGCGGCGATCTACTTTTCCATGTCGGAAGACGACATCGAGTACGTGATGCGCCAGCCGTGGGTGATGGTGGGGATCGATGCGGGTTCGCGCTCGGCCGATCCCAGGCTGGTGGGCCGGCCGCACCCGCGCGCGTACGGCTCGTTTCCGCGCGTGCTCTGCCGCTACGTCCGCGAGCGCGGGGTGATGACGATGCCGGAAGCGATCCGCCGCTTCACCTCGCTCCCCGCGGCGCGTCTGGGGCTGGATGACCGCGGGATGCTGCGCGCCGGGATGTTCGCCGACCTGACGATCTTTGACCCGGCCACCGTGTGCGACCGCGCGACCTTTGTGGAGCCGGTGCAGCTGAGCACGGGGATTCGCCACGTGATCGTGAACGGCGTTCCCGTGCTGCGCGACGGCACTCCCACAAACCTGCGCGGCGGCCGCCCGCTCCGCCGCACGCGCCGGGGCAGCGCCCTCGGGACCCAGCCCGCACGCTGACCATCGCCTTCGGCCGGGTGCTCGTTGTCCCGGTCAGACGGGCGCGGTCCCGCTCATCAGCCGTAAGGCGGCGATGCGCGCGCCGTCCGTACGCACGGTGGCGGCGAGTGCGCGGGCGCGGGCCGCCACCGCGGGTGCGAGCGCGTGCTCCAGCTCCCGCGTGAGCGAGTCCGCGATGGGCGTGCCCGGCGCGTGCGCGGCGCCGATCCCGAGCTGCGCGACCCGCGCGGCGCGTGGGCGCGAATCACGCGATCTCCATCCACCGGAGATTCCAGCGGTGAAAACCGGAGGACAGAATGCGCGCGGCGCTGTAGGTTATCCGCATGACGCTGACGCACGAGCACATGATGACGCGGTTCTACAACCGCGACCGGGAAAGCGACGGGCAGTTCATCACCGGCGTGCTCACGACCGGCATCTACTGCCTGCCGTCGTGCCCTGCGCGCAAGCCGCTTCCGGAGAACGTCCGCTTCTTTGATACGCAGTCCGAGGCGCGCTCCGCCGGGCTGCGCCCCTGCCGCCGCTGCCGCCCCGACCACTTCTACGACCGCTACGACCCCGGCCTGCACCTGGTGCAGACGCTCTCCGCCGACGTGCGGCGCGACCCCGCCCGGTTCGCCGACGCTGCTTCGCTGGTGGCGGCTTCCGGTGTGGGCGCCACGCGGCTCAACGCGCTGTTCCGCGAACACCTGCACCTGACGCCCGCTGCGTTTCTGGCCCGCGAGCGCGTGGACGCCGCCCGCGCGGCCTTGGCGGACGGCGCCTCCGTGTCCGACGCGGCGTTCAGGTCCGGGTTCGAGAGCCTGTCCACGTTCCACGCGAACTTCCGGCGCGAGACGGGGCTGACTCCCGGCGAGTTCCGCGCGCTGGGATCGTCCAACGCGTTCACCCTCGCGCTGCCGCCCGGGTACCCCGCGGACACCATGCTGCGCGCCCACGGCCGCGACCCCGCCAGCCTGCTGGAGCGCGTGCACGGGCGCGAACTGGTGAAGGGGATCACGCTGGCGGGCGCCCCGGCCCGGCTGCACGTCGTGTTCGGTGATGACGCTGCCCAGTGCCGGGTGGAGGGTGTTGCGCCGGACCCGCCTCGGATGCGGATGGCGCACGCGATCGCCGCGCGCCTGCTGAACCTGACGGGCGATCCCTCCGCATTCGAGCGGAGGATGGATGCCGATCCGGCGACGGCGGCGCTGATCGCGGGACGGCGCGGGCTGCGGATTCCGCGCACGGCGGACGCGTGGGAGTGCCTGCTGTGGACCATCGTGGGACAGCAGGTGAACCTCACGTTCGCGTACGCGCTGCGGACGGTGGTCGCGGAGTTGTGCGGCGTGCCGGTGGGCGGCGGACTGCGCGCGCATCCCACGCCGGAGGCGGTGGCGGCGCTGGACTACGGGGACCTGACCGGCCGCCGCTTTTCCCGCCGCAAGGCGGAGTACGTGATCGATACGGCGCGCCGCATCGCCGCGGGAGAGCTGCGGCTGGACGTGTCTGATAAGGAGCCGGCGACCACACTGCAGCGGCGGCTGCTGGAGGTGCGCGGCCTGGGCCCCTGGTCCGTGCACTACCTGATGATGCGCGGCTTCGGGTTCGCGGACTGCGTGCCGGTCGGCGACTCCGGGCTGAGCGCCGCGCTCACCCGATTTCTGGCGCTGGACCACCGGCCCGCCGCGGCCGAGCAGGACGTGCTGATGCGGCCGTTTGCGCCGCACCGCAGCCTGGCGACGTACCACCTCTGGGCAAGCCTGGGAGACCCGCAATGACCATCTACGCAAGCCGTTTCGAACCCGGGTCCCGCCCGCTCACCGCGGTGGTGGACGAGGGCGGCGCGCTGACCCACCTGCTGTTCGCCCATCAGCCCGTTCCCGCCGGCGCCGTGTGGGACGACGAGCGGTGCGCCCCCGCCGTCGGTCAACTACGCGAGTACTTTGCCGGGGACCGCACCGCGTTCGACGTGCGCATGCAGCCCGCGGGGTCGCCGTTTCAGCGGCGGGTGTGGGACGCGCTGCGGCAGATTCCGTTCGGGCAGACGGTGTCGTACGGCGAACTGGCCGCCCGGCTCGGCGTGCCGGGAAGGGCGCGCGCCGTGGGCCGCGCGAACGCCACGAACCCCATCCCCATCATCGTCCCGTGCCACCGCGTCATCGGCGCGGACCACAGCCTGACGGGGTACGCGGGTGGGATGGAGATGAAGGTTTCGCTGCTGCGGCTGGAGGGCGTGCCGGTAGCGGACGGGGCGCGCCCGCGCGTAGGAACCACGAGCGCCCCATGATCGATCCGGTCCGGCCTGGCGGACGCACAGTACCAGACGTTCATTGACATGGGCGGCATTCTGTCGCAGACTAATCCGAGTGCTGTGCTTCTCGTAAACCTGTCCCGTGGAGACGACCATGCCCAAGCTGAAGCTCGACCTTGACGAACTGGCCGTGACTTCGTTTGATGTAGACGACAACGGGGGCAGCCTCGAGCGCGGGACCGTTGAGGGCCAAGGGATCAAGCCGGTGCAGGAAACCGAATACAATTGCGAGACTGGCCAGGCCAGCTGCTACTATTCCGCATGCGCGAACATCTACAACAGCTGCGGCTACTCCTGCAATTGCGTGACGAACACGGACAACGTGGTATTCTGCCACTGAGCCTCGGACGGCTCCGGGAAGGTACGTACGACGACGGCGGCCCCGGGAGCGAGTCCGGGGCCGTCTCGTTTTCCGCCATCGACGCGCGCTTCAGTCGATGCGGACCAGGAAGTCCGTGCGGATCATACGGGTGCCGTGGCCGGCGAAGTCCACCTCCGCGCGGTCGCCGTTGATGGCCAGCACCAGCCCCTCGCCGTACGTCTCGTGCCGCACCTCGTCGCCGCTGCCCAGCAGGGTGGGATCCGCCTCCTGCATGTGCAGGTCGGGAAACAGATAGCCGTCCGGGATCCCCGCCTTCTCCATGCGCGGGCTCGACGCCGCCGCGGCGGACGGATCCGTCTGCACGCAGCTGTCGCAGTGCCCGCACGTCCAGTCGGTGGCGGGCGCCTCGCCGAAGTACTCCAGGATCATGCGGGTGCGGCACTTGGCGTTGCGGCAGTAGCGCACCATGTCGTCCAGCTTCTTGCGGTCGGTGGCGCGCCGCTGCTCGTAGTCCTGCAGCTCCTGGCTCAGGTCCGCGGCCGCCACGTCCGGCGCCAGCCGCTCCCAGAATCCGCCACGGTGCTCCCGCATCATCCCGTGCCGCTTGAGCAGCGTCATGACGATGCGCGCCTTGCGCCGCGCCACGTCGGCCATGTCGGCGATCTCGTCCAGCGCGCGCTTCTCCTCCAGCGGCATGCGGTTGACGATGCGCGCCACCGCGATGGCCTCGTCCAGGTCCGGGTACTTTCCGCCAAGGAAGTACCCCTGCACGCCGCGGTCTTCTTCGCGGTACAGGATCACGCAGCGCGAAGGCTCGCCGTCCCGCCCCGCACGCCCGGCCTCCTGGTAGTACGACTCCAGCGAGCCGGGAAAGTGGTAGTGCACAATGAAGCGGATGTCGGGGTTGTCGATCCCCAGCCCGAAGGCGTTGGTGGCGATGACCGCCTTGACCTCGCCCGACATGAAGCGGTCCTGCGCCTCGTGCCGCTCCTTTGCCGGGAGCTTGCCGTGGTACAGGGCCAGCTGCTGGCGCTTTCCGAACTCCTCGTACAGCCGCTCCGCCTCCTTGA
>NZ_DASVTX010000063.1:0-2354 GCF_036387355.1 Longimicrobium sp. | reverse complement strand
CCGCCGCGCTGGCGATGGTCGGCTTGCCGTAGCTCATCGCCTCCAGCAGCACCACGCCCAGCCCTTCCGTGTCGCCCTTGGAGTCCACCACGGCGGGGAGGACGAAGCAGTCGCAGTCCGCCATCCGCGACTGCAGCTCTTCCTTTGACACGAATCCGTGGAAGACGGCGCGGCCGCCCAGCCCCAGCTGCTCCGCGCGGGCCTGCAGCCGCGCGCGGTCCGGCCCGTCGCCCACCACGCGCAGGACGACGCGGCGCTCCGGGGGCAGGGAAGCGAGCGCGTCCAGCAGCAGGTGCACCCCCTTTCGTTCCACGAGCCGGCCCACGAAGAGCAGCTCGAACGGGGCGTCGGGCGCGCGCGGGGCGGACGCCGCGGCAAAGGCGGACGGCTCCACCGTGGCGCCAAAGGGGATGATGGCGGGATCGGCACCCGGCACCTGCCGCCGCAGCCGGTCCGCCGTGTAGCTGCTGATGGCCGTCACCGCGTCCGACCCGCGCACGATCCGCCGCAGCACGGGGGAAAGGAACGGCAGTTCCTTTTCCATCCACGTCAGTTCCACCCCGAAGAAGGTGCTGACGAGCGGCACCCCCGACGCGCGCCTTGCGGCGAGGCCGATCACGCCGTGGGGCAGGGGCCAGAAGGCGTGAATGGCGGCGAACTCGCCCGTGCGGGCCAGGCGCGCGGCGGCCAGCGAGCCGGACGCCACGTAGCCGGGAACGAGGGAAAGAAAGGCGGGGCGCTCGCGGATGCGGTCCGGCGCCGTCTGGTCGTGGGTCAGCGTTTCCCACGGGCGCGGGGCGTAGCGAAAGCGGTGCACGCGCACCCCTTCCACCGTCTGCGTCGCGAGGCCGCGGTAGGACGGGGCCAGCACCTCGGCCTCCACGCCCAGGGCGCGCAGCCGGCGGATGGTTTCCACCAGCCACGGGGTGATGACGTCGCCGGGGCCGCGGGCGTACGCCGAGACCAGGTACAGGACCTTCACTTCACTTGTGGGGACGGGGGCGCCGCGATAGGATTGTGCATCCCGCCCAAGCTACGGGCTGACCTCAGCCGGTACAAGCACTCCCAGCGTTTCGGACGTTTGCAGCGCGCCCTCGTCATCATCCCGACCTACAACGAGAGCGAGAACCTGCCGCGGCTCGTTCCGTCGGTGCTCTCCCGCGATGAGCGGCTGGAAATCCTGGTGGTGGACGACAACTCCCCCGACGGAACCGGCCGGCTCGCCGACGAGATCTCCGCCGCGGAACCCCGCGTGCACGTGCTTCACCGCGCGGGCAAGCAGGGGCTGGGCACGGCGTACCTGGCCGGCTTCCGGTGGGGCATCGAGCGGAAGTACGACTTTCTGTTCGAGATGGACGCGGACTTTTCGCACGATCCCACGCACCTGCCGCACTTTCTGGAGGCCATCCAGGAGTACGACCTGGTGCTGGGGTCGCGCTACCTGCACGGCCGCGTCACCGTGGTGAACTGGCCCATGGGCCGGCTTCTGCTCAGCTACTTCGCCAACTCGTACGCCCGCTGGGTCACCGGCCTTCCCATTGCCGACGCCACGGGCGGGTTCAAGTGCTTCCGGCGCGAAGTGCTGGAATCCATCTCGCTGGACCGGGTGGAAAGCAACGGCTACTCGTTCCAGATCGAGATGAGCTTTCGCGCGTGGAAGAAGGGGTTCCGCCTGGGCGAGATCCCCATCATGTTCGTGGACCGCGACGTGGGCGAAAGCAAGATGAGCAAGAAGATCATTCGCGAAGCCGTCTGGCGCGTGTGGCGGCTGCGCGCGCTGTCGGTGCTGGGACGGCTGGAAGGCCGCTCGGCGCGGCTCACCCCCTGACCTTCGCCGCCGACCGCATGCAGGAAGCCGCCGCCCGCTTTGTCCGCACGCTTGCTCTCGCCATTCAGCGCGACGGCGAGCCGTCCGCGCGCGCGGCGGAGGCGCACGAGGCGCTGTCGGAGGTGCTCCAATCGCAGAAGAGCCTGGTGCTGGACGTCCAGTTCACGGGCTTCACCAGCAAGGGGCAGCCGGTGGGCGCGGTGGACCCGGTGGTCCTGCGCTCGGCCGGGCACCTGATTACGCTGCGCATCAACCGCATCGGCTTTACCCCGGATGCGCGCCCGGAGGACCTGCAGGCGGTGATCGAAGCCGCCGCGCGTGGGGCGGGGGAGCTGGGGGCGGGCGGCCTGGTGGGCGCGCTGGCCCAGGCGGCGCCGCACGGCGTGTACGCCAGCACCGCCTCGGGCGACGTCTACAAGCCGGCCCCGCGCCGCGCCGCCGAACCGCCACCCGCCGCCGAACCGCCGTCCGCCTCGCCTTTCGCGGACGCGCCGGCCGACGCCGGGCCCGCGCCGTCGCCGGCGAG
>NZ_DASVTX010000062.1:0-12615 GCF_036387355.1 Longimicrobium sp. | reverse complement strand
CCGCCGCCGCCGCCCCCGCCGCCGCCGCCCCCGTCGGTGCCGCAGCAGCCGCTGCCGCCCGCCATGGGGTCGCCGCCCAGCGAGAGCGCCGCACCGGCGGGCGCTCCCGCGTCGGCGCCGGCTGCGCCGCGCCCGCGCGCGCCCGAGTGGACGCGCCCCCGGACCCCGTCCGTGACGCGGGTGGACAGCCTCCGCGCCGGGCTGCGCGCCGCCCCGCGCGACCGTGAGCTGCGCAACCAGCTGGCGGAAGCGCTCTGGGGCCGCGGCGACTGGGCCGCGCTGCGCGACCTGGCGGTGGACTGGCAGCCGTACGATCCCGAAAATCCGCAGGTGTACGAGGCGTGGGGCGAGGCCGCGCTGCGGCTGAACCGGCGCGACGAGGCGGAGCGCGCGCTGGGGTCGCTGGTGGAGGTGGCGGATGGCAAGCCGGAACTGCTGCAGCGCGCGGGGCTCCTGCTCCTTCGCGTGAACGCGGCCCGCCTGGCCGAAACGCCGCTGCGGCGCGCGCTGGCCCAGCGGCCGGACCGGGTGAACGGGTACCGGCACCTGGCGCTGATGCTGTGGCAGGACGGGCGGGAGGAGGAGGCCGCGCGGGTGCTGCAGGACGCCACCCGCCGCACCTTCCCCGACTGGTACCGCGATGCCCAGCGCGTGGTGAAGGAGGAGCTGGGCTACGTGCTGCGCGCGTGGATGCTCAAGGAGCCCCGGCGCGCGGCGGAGATCCGCGGCGAGGCGGCGGAGTACGGCGTGGACCTGAACCGCCGCGACGCGCTGCGGGTCACGCTGGCGTGGGAGGCGGACGGCAACGACGTGGACCTTCACGTGGTGGACCCGGCCGGCGAGGAGGCCTACTACGCGCATCCCCGGACGGCGCAGGGGCTGGAGCTGTACCAGGACATCACGCAGGGCTTCGGGCCCGAGGTGGTGCGCGCGGAGCGGATGGCGCCCGGCGCGTACCACGTGGGCGTCACGTACTTCAGCGCGGGCGCCATGGGCGTGAGCCGCGGCGTGCTGGTGGTGATCCGCTCCAGCGGGGCCTCGCAGGCGCCCACGGTGCAGATCCACCCCTTCCGGCTGGTGGCCGGCGACCCGTCGAGCGTGCGCTTCGTGGCGACGGTGAAGTAGGATGGCGGGCGTCCGCGCGCCGGATGGAGCCCCGGCTCTACCCGGTAGCGCGGGCGCTCCAGAAAGGGCGGGGCGGGCGAGGGGTGCGCGAGGAGAAGGTGTTGTGCGGCAACGGATTGCGGGAAGCGGAGGCACGGCCCGCGGGTTGCCTCTGGCGGCACGGTCCCGATTCCCACCCGAGGACCCTCCCCCTTTCCCACCCGGAGAACGCCATGTCCGAGAAGAACGAGCAGGTCGTCTCGTCCACCGACGAGGAGCTGAGCGAAGCCAGCCTGGAAGCCGTCGCGGGCGGCACCACGCAGCCCACGTCCATCGTCGGCTGCATCGCCGAGCCCACCGTCTGCCCCACCGCGGATCCGCCGGGCTGCTGGACCCCCATCGACCCGGCGATCCTGCTCATCAGCTGAGCTGCGCATTCGGCCGGCGCACCCGGCCTGACCCGCTCTCCCACCAAGTCCCCGGCGCCCCCGCGCCGGGGACTTGGCGCATCAGGGCCCGCCATTCCCTCCGCGTCCCCGTGACGGCCGTTCCTCACGCGCGGCCGCGCGAAAGCTCGCGCCCGGGCACCCGGCCGGGGGGCGCGGCACATCCCGGGAACGTGGAATCAAAAGAATCGTTTACCGACGATCCGAGAAAGGAGCCGCATCTCTACCCGGTAGAGCGCCGGCTCCATCGGGCACGGGCGTACGGATGGGGTGGTTTGATGTAAACCAAGCAAAGAGAATGACTTGCGTGCCGTGCCATGAATGGTATGCCCGTTGCTTTATGAGTGGCCGTCCGGGAAGAACGGCGACACGGTTCCTGCCGGTAGCGGACAAGAAGCCGGACCCCCATCCGGAAAAAGACGGGCAGGAGCACGACACACCGAGTACCCCGGCCGGCGACGACTGCCGGCCCCAAGCGGAGCCTGCAACACCGCAGTTCCCGCATCATCACCCCACCTGAGTGGAGGACCACCATGGAGTACACCGTCGAGCGGTACCACAGCGATCCCGAGTTCCAGCAGAAGGCCGACGAGATCATGGCCGCCGTGCTCGGACGTTCGTCGACCGACGCCGAGTTCCGCCGCAAGCTGGTTGAGAACCCGGCCGAGGCCCTGGCCGACTTCACCGGCACGGACGCGTCGAACTTCCAGAACCTGACCGTGCGCTTCGTGGAGAGCAAGGCCGCCGCCACGCTGGTGCTGCCGGATGCCGTCACGACCAGCGAGCTTTCGGACAGCGACCTCGAGGCGGTTGCCGGCGGCAGCGAGCCCGTCAGCGGCACCGTGATCCTGATCGCGGCGTGCGTGGGCCTGGCCGGTGCGGCCCTGGGCGCCCTGGCCGCCGGCATGACGCTGGGCAACTGATTCGCCTCCCCATCCTGTTTTTCGCAACTCCACTACCCTACCCTACCCAACCGAGGATACAACCATGAATCAGCAGTCCGTCATCGAGATCATGCAGACCAACCCGGAAGCCGCCGAGCAGGCTCGCCAGCGCATGGAAGGCGTGCTCGTCCGCTCCGCGACCGACCCGGCGTTCCGCGCCCAGCTGCTCAGCGAGCCCCGCGCCGCCCTGTCGTCGTACTTCGGCGCCGAGCTGCCCGAGCTGGACATCGTCTTCATCGAGAACCAGGCCAACACGGCCACCATCGTGCTGCCGGACTTCGTGGACGTGTCGGCTGAGCTGTCGGACAGCGACCTGGAAGCGGTCGCCGGTGGTTCGGAGCCCTTCACGCTGACCGCCGCCGCGGCCATCGGCCTCGTGGCCGGCGGCATCGCGATCGGCTCGGCGCTGACCGTGATCGGCTACGCGATCGTCAACTGATCCAACGGTACCACGGAGCGGGGCCTCGCGCCCCGCTCTGCACGGGGGCGTGGAGCCAAGGCTTCACGCCCCCCGGTCCGTCCGTGGCGCGCCCGCGTCTTGCGGGCGGACCGTCGTCCATCGTCCCATTCCGACTCTGTCCGGAGACCCCATGGCATCGCACAAGATTCTGCTGGGCGCCATTGCCGCCGCCCTGGTCCTGGCCCTCGCCGGGCTGTTCCTGCTGCACTCCCGCACCCAGCAATGGAATCCCGGGCTCATCGTGCTGGCCGCGCTTTCGCTGGCCGCGCTCGCCGTTCTCTCTTTCCGTCGTTCCTGAACCGTGGCTTCCTCCACGCTCTCCCCCCCGCTGTCCCCCGCGCCCGACGCGGCGGACGCGCTGGCCGTGCTGCGCGACACGGTGCGCCGCGCGCGCCCCCTGCACGAGCGCATGGACGCGTACCTGGCCCATCCGTGGCCCGCGCCCGCCGCGCCCGACCCCGGGGCGGCCCGCCGCCTGGACGCTTGGCGCGCCGCCGCGGTGAACGGCGACGCGGCCGCCTTTGCCCTGCGCCTTTCGTGGGACGGGCTGGACGAGGCGTCGGCGCTGGCCATGCTGAGCGACGAGCACGCGCCGGACCCGGCCGACGCGGAGCTCCCCGCGTGGGCGCGCGCGCTGGACGAGGCGTACGGGCTCACGGAGCCGCGGGCCGAGCCCGCCGTGGAGTGCGCCCCGGCGGACCGCGTGCTGGATGCCGCGGACCCGCTCCCCTTTGAGCCCGTCTTTCTTCCCCTGGTGCGCTGGGGGCGCGAGCAGGTGCGCCGCGCGGCGGGTGACGCGTATGCGCTGCTGGCCGACGACGCGCACGCCGCGCTGGAGCGCAGCCTGCTGCGCCGCGTGACGGGCACGGGCGCGCAGGCGCTGCTCACCCGGCTGGGCGTAAAACGGTCGCTGCGGTCCATGGGGCTGGCCGGAACGTTCGCGGGGGGGATGTACGGCGAGATCGTGGATGAATTCCGCCGCGGCGAGATGGTGCGCTTTGCCGGGCAGTTTCCCGTGGCCGCGCGGCTGCTGGGCACGGCGGCGACGCTCTGGGTGGAGGCGGTGTCGGAGTTTCTGCTGCGCCTGCGGGCGGACGCGGCGGACATCCAGGCCACGCTGGCCGGCGGCCTTCCGGTGGGCCCCGTCGCGTCGCTCACCTGCGACGCCTCGGACTTCCACTGCGGGGGCCGCTCGGTGTTCCTGCTCACCTTTGCCAGCGGCGCGCGGGCGGTGTACAAGCCGCGCCCCCTGGCGCTCGAGCCGGCGTTTGCCGAAGTGGCGGCCTGGCTGGCCGCGCACCCCGGCGCGCCGGCGCTCCACTCGCCGGCGCTGGTGCAGCGCCCCGGCTACGGGTGGATCGAGTTCGTGGCGGGGGCGCCCTGCCACGACCGGGCCGCGGTGGACCGCTACTACCAGCGGTGCGGCGCGCTGCTGGCCGTGGCCTATGCCCTGGGCGGAACGGACTTTCACTACGAAAACCTGTTGGGCGCCGGCGAGCACCCGGTGCTCATCGACCTGGAAACGCTCCTCTCCCACCGCTTTGACCTGGTGGAAAAGGTTCCGGCGCAGGGCTTTGGCGCCGAGGGCGTGCGGTCGGCGCTGCAGACCAGCGTGGTGGGAGTGCAGATGCTGCCCCGCCTGAAGGTGTCGGCCGCCGGCCAAGCGGCCAACGCAGGGGCGCTGGGCGGCGAGGCGCCGCCCGCCGGGCCCATGCAGGTGATGGTGAACGGCTGGGTGGGGTGCAACACCGACGAGATGAAAACGGGCGCGGTAAAGTCCACCATCCCCGCGTGCGGCGGCAACCTGGCGCTGCTGGACGGCCGCCGCGTTCCGGCCGGGGAGCACGTGGACGCCGTGGCCGACGGCTTTGCGCGAACGTACCGCCTGCTGGCCGCGCACCGCGCGGAACTGCTGGCGGCGGACGGCGCGGTGTCGCGGCTGCGCGGCCGGCCGGTGCGCTTCATCCTGCACCACACCAGCCTGTACGCCACCCTGCTGGAGCGCTGCCTGCACCCCACCCACCTGGTGGACGGCGTGGCGCGCGGCATTCAGCTGGACGCGCTGAGCCGGCCGCTGGTGAGCCTGGGCCGCAAGCCGGCGGTGTGGGGCGCGCTGCGCGCCGAGCACCACGACCTGGAGCGGATGGACGTGCCGCTCTTTGCGCCGCTCTCCGATTCCACCGCGCTGCCGCTGGTCACGGGCGGCCAGGCGGAGGGGTGCTTCGTGCGCGACGCGTGGAGCGAGGCGGTGCGCCGGCTGGGGTCGCTGAACGAGGCCGACCTGTCGCGCCAGGTGGAGGTGATCTACGCCACCTTCCGCGCCGACGCCGCGCGCGAGCTGGCGGTGGTGACGGCGCCGCGCTCCGCCGGGCCCGAGGTGGAGGGAACGCTGCCGGAGCTGGCGCTGGCGGAGGCGCGCGCCATCGCCGCGGGGCTGCGCGGGAGCTTCATCGGGCCGGACGGCGGCGAGGGCGGATGGTTTTCGGTGGGGTACGTGCCGCGGGCGCGCCGCTGGGACACGGGCGCCGGCGCGGCCAACCTGCTGGACGGCTACGTGGGGACGGCCTGGTTTCTGGCCGCGCTGCACCAGGTGGACCCGGACGGCGGCCATGACGGCCTGGCTCGCGAGGCGCTCCGCCCGCTGACGGAGCGCCTGCACGAGTACGAGGCGATGTTCCGCCTGCGCCGGGACCGCGACCTGGGCGCGGGCACGGGGCTGGGCTCGCTGCTGTACGCCCTGCCGCGGCTGGCGCACTGGCTGAACGACGACCGGCTGGCGGACGCGGGGCGGCGCCTGGCCCGGCTGCTGGACGGGATCGCGGCCCCGGCGGCGGACCGCTGCGACCTGCTCTCCGGCGCGGCCGGGGTGATTCCCGGGCTGCTGGCCATGCACGGCGCCGGCGACGCGGACGCGCTGGGCCGCGCGGCGGCGGCGGGGCGGGGGATCATGTCCGTCCGAAAGATCGAGCCCACCACCAAGCTGGGGCTGTGGCAGACGGCGCCCGGGCGCGCCGACGTGGGCTACGCGCAGGGGCAGGCGGGAATCGCCTCGGCGCTGCTGCGCCTTGCCGCGGTCACGGGCGAAGCCGCGCTCGTGGACGCGGCGCGGCAGTCGTTCCAGTTCGAGCGCATGCTGCTGGGCGCCGACCTGGGGCGCTGCCCCGAGGCGCTGGCGGGGTGGGGAATCGCGGCCACCGGGCTGGGGCTGGCGCGCCTTCCCGCGCTGGCTTTGGGGGAGGACGCCGAGATCCGCGCGGACGTGGAGGCGGCCGTCACCGTGGTGCGCGCGCACCTGCTGGAGGGTTCGGACGCGGCGCACGCCGGCGCGGCGGGCCGGGTGGAACTGCTGCTTTCCGCGGGCGCGGCGCTGAACCGTCCGGAGTGGGTGCGCGAGGGGCAGGACGCCGCGCGCGCCATGGTGCGGCGCGCCCGCGCGACGGGCGGATGGCGGACCGGGTGGGAGCCGTTCACGCACCCGGGGCTGTTTGCCGGGGTTTCCGGGATCGGGTACCAGCTGCTGCGCGCGGCGCACCCGGAGCGGTTCCCCGCCGTGCTCGCCTGGGAGATCTGATCGCGGGTTCCGCCCGCACCCGGGGCCGGACGTCATCCGGGGACGGCTCGCCGCGGATGGGGGAGCGGATGGAATCGCCGCACCGACCGCGGAACGTCCGCCCGAACGGACGGGGAGGGGGCCTCCTTCGGCCCCACCGGCTCCGTCCCCGGTGCACCGTTCCGCACTTTTCCCCGGCCACGCAATCGAAAGCGCCGCCCTCCGGTCCGGGGGGCGGCGCTTTCAGTCCTCGGCCGGCCGGCGCGGAGCCGTGCCCGCGCGCCGGGGCGCGGACGCTCCTTACTCCTGCGTCGTCGGGATCTGGTACTGCGGCAGCACGATCCCGACGATGACCGCCGGCATGATGAGCGCCGTGCTCGTTCCGCCCGCCACCGTTTCCAGCTCCGTCTCGTCCAGCTCAGTCTGCGGGATGGCCTGCGCCTGCTCCTGGATCTGCTCGTTTTCCGACATCGTGGGGTGTCCCGCGTGGGAGGAATGAGGTGGCCGGGACGTCCGGCCCGGCGCATGCCTTCAACGCAGTGCACATGCCCCGGCCGGCGCGCGCGTGAACGGCGCGGTATCAACGTTTTCCATCGCCCGCCACGCCGGGCCCGCCCCCGGAATAGGGGCGTGGCTCTACTCGGTGGCGGCCGCGCTCTATTCGCGGCGGGGGGAATGCGACGGGGGAGCGGCCACCGGTGCGGCCGCTCCCCCGTCTTACCCTCGCGTGCGAGCCCGCGGTCAGTCGTTGCCGGTGACCAGGTTGTACAGGGTCGTCGTCGTGGTCACCACGTTGTTGACGATCAGCTTGAGGGTGGAGTCCGTGCCGCCGGCCACGGAGGCAAGATCGTCCTCGCTGAGTTCGACTTCGGAAACGGCCTGCGACGGAATGGATTCGTTCTGCGACATGGGGTGTGCTCCTGGAGGGGGAGGGGCGGGCCGGAAGCGAGGGTGCCGTTGGCCCGGCACGTGCCCCAACGCACCCCGCATGCCGGTTTGCGCCATCCCGCAAGTGCTCCCGGGGCAAGCCTTTGCCTCGTCCGGTGCGCCCGCCGGCCCCCGCTGCATAGAGGCGTGGCTCCACCCGATCGCGCTCTTCCTCTATTTCTCCCGTTACGCGCCATGCTCCTGTCACCCATCGCCCCCGCCGGCCCCCGACTGTCCCGCGACGCGCTTGCCCGCATGGTCGCGGGCGCGGCCAGCATCGCCGAGCGCCTGGGCCCCGGGTTCGGGCCCGACCCGGACGCCGATCCCGCCCTGGCCCGCGCCCGCCTGGCGCGCTGGCGCGAACTGGTGGCGCGCGGCAGCGGCGAGAACTTCGCCCGCCGGCTGGCGTGGGAGGGGCTGGACGAGTCCGCCGCCCTGCGCGCCGTGGGCGAGGTGCGCATGGCGCCCGGCGCGGCGCTCCCCGAGTGGGCGCGGCTCGCGGCGGAAGCGTGCGCGGCGCCGGCGATGGACCCGGACGCGCTGCTCGCCGCCTGCGAACCCCCACCGCTCTACCCGGAGATGATGGTTCCCATCGTCGCCGCGGCACGGGCGCGGCTGCGGAGGGAGGCGGCGGCGCACCACGACCTGCTGGCCCCCGAGGCGCACCTGCGCTACGAGGCGGCGCTGCTGCACCGGCTGTGCGACTTCGCCGAGCGCGCGGTGCACGCGTTCCGCGCGGAGGGCGGGGAGAAGGCGACGGCGGCGCTCCTGGTCCGCTATCCCGTGCTGGCGCGCCTCGCCTGCCAGGCCGCTCTGGACTGGGTCTGCGGCACGGCGGAGCTGCTGGCGCGGCTGGCCGCGGACCGCGCGGAGCTGGGGCGCGCCTTTGGCACGGGCGATCCGGGGCGGGTGGCGGATGCGCGCGCCGGGCTGTCAGACGCGCACGAGGGCGGCCGCACCGTGTCCATCCTCCGCTTCCAGGACGGGACGCGGGTGGTGTACAAGCCCCGCCCGCTGGGCGCGGAGCGCGGGTTCGCCGCCGTGGCGCACTGGCTCAACGGCGTGGCTGAAGGCCCGGAGCTGCGGCCCCTGCGGGTGCTGGACCGCGGCACGTACGGATGGACGGCGTACGCGCAGCAGGCGGAGTGCGCCGACGAGGCGGCGGTGGAGCGCTACAACGAGCGCAGCGGAAAGCTGCTCTGCCTGGCGTACCTGCTGGGCGGCGAGGACCTGCACATGGAAAACGTCATCGCCTGCGGCGAGCACCCGGTGCTGATCGACCTGGAAGTGCTCCTGCGCGCCCGCGCGGCGGACGACGGGTTCGGCGGGGCGGCGGGGATGCCGCACTTCAAGGACGAGCGCCACTCCGTCCTGTCGCCGGGGCTGCTGCCGCGGCTGTCGGCGCTTCCGGACGGGCGCAACTACCTGTCCGGCGGGCTGGTGGACTGCGGGCCGGGGTACGGCAACGCGCCGCTGATGCGGGGCGCGCCGGCCACGGGGGACGCGGGCCAGGCGGTGCAGCGCGGCTTTCGCCAGGCGTTCCGCGCCATCCTGGCCGGCCGCGACGCGCTGCTGGCGGCGGACGGGCCGCTGTCGTCCTTCGGCGCGGACCGTTCGCGGGTCATCCTTCGCAACACCTCGGTGTACGGCTCGCTGCTGCAGCGCACGCTCACCCCGCGCTTTCTGGAGAGCGGCGCCGAGCGCAGCATCGAAATCGACGTCCTCCTCCGTCCCGCCGTCCGCCAGCCCGACCGGCACCGCCTGTGGCCCGCGTTCCGCGACGAGGCGCGGCAGCTGGAACGGATGGACGTTCCCGCCTTCCACATGGGCGCGCGCGACACTGCGCTGCGCACCGGCATGGGTCCGGTGGAGGGGTTTGCCGGCGAGAGCGGGCTGGACCGCGCCATCCTCAAGCTGCGTTCGCTGCACGCGGGGGAGATGGACGACCAGGCGCACTGCATCCGCATCACCTACGCGTCGCGCCGCCTGATCCGCGGATGGCCGGCGCGCGACGCGGCCGCGGCGCGCGGCGGGGCGGCGGCGCGTGCGCTCGGCGCGGCCGGTGAGATCGCCCGTTGGCTGGAGGCGCTCGCGGTAGACGAGGCCGGATCGCCGTCGTGGATCGCGCTGGGCGGGGGCGAGGTGGAGCCCGCCGGGGATGGGCTGGGGCAGGGGCGCGCGGGGATCGGCCTCTTTCTGGCCGCACTCGCGGCCGTCGGCGGGGCGGGGGAGCACCGCGCGTTCGCCCTGCGCGCGCTGGCGCCTGTCGCCGCCGCCGTCGGTGATCCGTCCACCCGCGCGCGGATGGCAGGGCGGATGGGGATCGGCGCGGTGAAGGGGATGGCCGGCGTTGCGTGGGGGCTGCTCCGCGCCGGCGGCCTGCTGAACCACGACGGCCTGCGCGCCGCCGCCCTGGACGCGGCACGAGCCATCCCGCTCTCCGCGATCACGGCGGACCGCGAGCTGGACGTGTTCGGCGGGGCGGCGGGGGCGCTGCTGGCCCTGCTGGCCCTGCACGCCTCCACGGGGCGGGACGATCTGCTGCGCCGCGCCCGGCTGTGCGGCGACCGCCTGCTGGCGGCGCGGGAAGCGGACCCCGCCACCGGGCTGCGCGCGTGGCGCCGCGCGGGCGACGGCGACCTGGGCACCGGCTTTGGCCACGGCGCGGCGGGAATCGCGCACGCACTGCTGCGGCTGCACGCCGTCACCGGCGACGCGGCGCTGCACGGCGCGGCGGAAGAAGCGTTCGCGTTCGAGCGGTCGCTGGCCCGCGTGGAGGAAGGCGACTGGCTGGACCGTGCGGGCGACCGCGCGGCGCCCCCCACCTTTCGCCCGCTCTGCGCCTGGTGCCACGGGGCCGCGGGGATCGGGCTCGCGCGCGCGGCCGCGCCCGCCGGCTTCGGATCCGCCGTGCAGAGCGACTTGCTGCGCGCCGTGGAGGCCGGGGCCCACGCGGGGACGGCGGGCCCCACCACGCTCTGCTGCGGGGTGATGGGGCGCGCGGAACTGCTGCTGCGCGCGGCGGACGCGCTGGGCCGCCCGGCGCTCGCGGAGCAGGCGCGCGCGCTGGGGGACCAGCTGGCAGCCAGCGCGCCGGGGCGGAGCACCTGGGCGGCGGGAACGCTGGATTCCGCCTTCACCCCCGGCCTCTTTCAGGGGATCGCGGGGATCGGATACGGGCTGCTGCGGCTGCACCATCCCGGACTCATCCCCTCCGTGCTGCTCTGGGACTGAGGCGCGGCGGAGAGGGGGACGATGGAGGACGGGGAGCCCGCGGCGGGCTCCCCGTCGCGCATGCGGCGATGGAGCCGGGGCTCTACCGCGTGGAGCGCAGGCTCCACTAACGACCAGGGAGCGTTCGCCGCGGTTGCGGGCAAGCCGATGCGGCGCAACTGCTTGGCGCGGCGCGAAGGCGTGGCCCCGCCGTTGCCTTGTCCATCCCCCGCAGGCCCTCTCCCCTCCCGCACTCCAAGATCCCCGATGTCTGAGAACACGACGCCCCAGGTCCGCGCCGAAGAGCCCGAGCTTGCCGACAACGCGCTGGAGCAGGTGGCCGGCGGCTGCACCGTCGACAGCCAGCTGATGGACCCGCAGCTGACCGTCACCAAGCCGATCCTGATCCTCACCACACCCACGCTCTGAGCCGCGCCGGCACCACGCCGCGCGATTTTTTCGGGCGGGCGGGAGATCGTCTCCCCCCGCCGCCATTCCGGGGCGCCGCCCCGCATCTACAGGAGCACGACCATGTCCGAGAACGAGAAGCCGCAGGTGCGCACCGACGAGCCCGAACTGACCGACGACGCGCTGGAGCAGGTGGCCGGCGGCTGCCAGTGGGGCGAAAGCGGAACGGGCAACACGCTGAACACCCTGAACACCATGACCGATGGCGGGGGAATGATGACCATCACCCCGATCGTCACCGTCGCCTGACCGGCCGCCGGTAGAACGACGCGAGCGGCGTCCCTCCGGGGGCGCCGCTCGCGTCGCGTACGGACCCGCGGCACCGGAACCCCGGCGCTGCCGCGTTTTCAAACCTCCGCCCCGCCCGCGATGATCTCCCTCGCCGACACCCTGGACTGCCTCGCCGCCCACCTTCCCGCCCCGCTGGCCGGAACGGGGGCGTACGGGGCCACGCGCGCGGTGGCGGCCCAGCTTCCCGCGGCACTCACCCGCTGGACCTACCTGGAGTGGCGGCTGGGCGGGCGCCCGGGCCCGCCCGACCTGATCGTGGAAATCGACGGCGCCGGGCGCGAAATCCTGACCGGCGCGGCGGGCCCGCTGCGGCTGCCGGAGGCGCTGGCGGCGGAGCCGGTGTGGCGTCAGGTGATCGGCCTCTGCCACCGCTGGGCAGAGGCGGGGTCGCCCCTGCGCGAGTGGATCGAGTGCCTGTGGCTGGAGTTCGACGTGGCCGCGCGCCCGCCGCACGCCCCCGCTGTTCCCGGCGTGTTCGTCGGGTTTTCGGAGGCGGCCAGCGCCTCCGGCGGCGCCGCCGCGCGCTGCGCCCGCGCCGAGGCGGCACTCCGCGCGCTGCTGGGCGCGGCGCTGGACGACGCGCGGCTCGCCGTGCTGCGCCGCTGCTTTCACGCGCTGCCGGTGGGCGCCCGCGTGCTGTACGCCGGGTCGCTGCTTCCCCGCGGCGACGGCACGCTGCGCCTGTGCGTGACGGACGTGGCCGCGCGCGACCTCGCGGATTACCTGCGCGCGGCGGGGTGGCCCGGCCCGTACGGGCGGCTGGTGCGGCTGCTGGACGAGATGGACGGCGTGCGCGACGGCGCCTTTGCCCGCGATCCCGCGCTGGTGCACCTGGACCTCGGGGCCGGAGGCGTGCAGCCCCGGCTGGGGCTGGAGTACGTGTTCGGACGCAGGGAGCAGGCGCGGGGAACGCTGCCGGACGCCGCCTTTCTGCGGCACCTGGCCGGCGCGGGGCTGTGCACGGAGGACGAGGCGGCGGCGCTGGCCGCGTTTCCCGGCTGCGACACGCGCCAGCTTCCGCACGAGCTGTGGCGCAGCCTGGTGCTGCGCCGCGTAAACCACGTAAAGCTGGTGCTGGATGGTGACGGCGAGCCGGAGGCCAAGGGCTATCTGGTGCTGCACCACCGGTTCTGGAACCGCCCCGTCGCGCCCACCGGCCGCGCGGCCTCTCCCGCCCGCCGCGAGCCCCTGCTCGTTCCCGCCTGAGCCGCG
>NZ_DASVTX010000061.1:0-12015 GCF_036387355.1 Longimicrobium sp. | reverse complement strand
CGCGCGGCGCCGCGCGCTGCGCGCGAAATCGTCCTGGTTTGCTTGATCACGATTCGGTTCAGTGCAACTGCGGGGGGAACAACCGGGGGGGAAGCTCGGGACAGTGCGGAGAAAGGCCAGCGGACCTGCTACGGGATCCGGAAACAACAGGCGTGAATGCTAATCCCGGAAACCTGGATTGTCCATAGGGGAACGGCCGGCGCGGTCCTCGCCGGAAGGAGAACCGGCGCAACAGCTTGCCGAATGGGGGGCCGGCGGCGTGCGGGATCGGGGCCGGCGGCGCGAGCGCGGCGCGGGGGCCGACAGTATACAGAAATTTCTGCCCCGCGGGAAGCCGCTCCGGTCGCGCCTTCCCAGTCTCCGGAACGGCGCAGACGGCGGCGCGCCCGGCGAATGCGCGAACGCCCGCCGCGATCACGGAGATCGCGGCGGGCGCCCGGAAAACAGCGGAGAGCGGATCAGTACGCGGCGATGCCGGTAATGTCCTGGCCCAGAATGAGGCCGTGCACGTCGTGCGTGCCCTCGTACGTGTAGACCGATTCCAGGTTGGCCATGTGGCGCATGCTCTGGTACTCGATCAGAATGCCGTTGCCGCCCAGCAGGCGCCGCGCCTCGCGGGCCACCTCGGTAGCCATGTTCACGTTGTTGCGCTTGGCCAGCGACACCTGCTCCGGGCGCATGGTGCCCTGCTCCTTGAGCGTTCCCAGGCGCCAGGCCAGCAGCTGCGCCTTGGTGATCTCGGTAAGCATCTCCGCCAGGCGCACCTGCTGGATCTGCGTTCCGCCCAGCGGCCGGCCGAACATCTCGCGGTTGGTCGCGTACTTGAGCGCCTCGTCGTAGCACGCCATGGCCGCGCCGATGGCGCCCCAGCTGATGCCGTAGCGGGCCTGGGTAAGGCACATGAGCGGGCTCTTGAGGCCGCCGCTCTTGGGCAGCAGCGCCGACTCCGGCACCCGCACGTCCTGCAGCACCAGCTCCGACGTGTCGGAGGCCAGCAGGCTCAGCTTGCCCTTCTGGTCCTTGGCGCTGAACCCCGGCGTGTTGGTGGGGACGATGAAGCCGCGGATGCTCTTGCTGTCGTTCAGCTCGCCCGTCTTGGCCCAGACGATGGCGATGTCGGCGGTGGACCCGTTGGTGATCCACATCTTGGCGCCGTTGAGCACGTAGCCGTCGTCCGTCTTCTGCGCCCGGGTAATCATGCCGCCGGGGTTGCTGCCGAAGTCCGGCTCCGTGAGCCCGAAGCAGCCGATGACCTCGCCGGCGGCCATGCGCGGCAGGTACTCGTGCTTCTGCTCTTCCGTGCCGAAGGCGTAGATGGGGTACATGCACAGCGCGCCCTGCACGCTGGCGAACGAGCGGATGCCCGAGTCGCCGCGCTCCAGTTCCTGCATGATGAGCCCGTACGAGATGTTGTCGAGCCCCGCGCAGCCGTACTCCTCCGGCAGGTTGGCGCCGAACACGCCCAGCTCCGCCATCCCCGGAATCAGCTGCTTGGGAAGGTAGCGGTTCACGTACGCGTCGTTGATGACCGGCATCAGGTTCTCGTCCACCCACTGACGCACGGTGTCGCGGATCATGCGCTGCTCTTCGGTGAGCAGCCCGTCGATGTCGTAGTAGTCTACGCCTTCAAACCTGGCCATCGGTTTCGCGCCTGGGTTGGGGAATCGGGTCTGTCTGCTGCGGGCCCGGATGGAAACGGCGGAATGTAGAGGCGGCACCCCGCCCCGGCAACCCGAACCACCTGTTTTCGCTGCACTTCCGCGCGCGGCGGGGAGAGTCCGCGCGGGCGCCTCAACATTATACAAACATCGTACATCACGCGAGTCCCACACCGCCCGGTCCGCAGCCGGTGGCCGAAAACCGCGGGGTGCGGCATCCGGTATCATCCGCCGCGGCCGCCCTGGCCGGCGCCGCGCCGGGTTGAGGCCCGCACATTCCGCATCGAACGAGAGAGCGCCCCGGCGGACACCAGGTCCGCCGGGGCGCTCTCGTTTTCCATCGACCGAAAAGCTAACGGGGCAGACGGATGCGGAAGGTGCTGCCCTCGCCCTCGCGGCTCTCCGCCCAGATCTCGCCGCCGTGCTGCTGCACGATGCTCTTGCAGATGGCCAGCCCCAGCCCCGTGCCGCCCTTGTCGCGCGCATCGGAGGCGCGCACCTGGGCGAAACGCCCGAACACCGACTTGAGCTGCGCCGCCGGAATCCCCCTCCCCTGGTCGCGGACGGAAAGGAGGGTGTCGCGGCCCGCCGTTTCCGCGCCGATCCACACGCATCCGCCGCGCGGCGAGAACTTGATGGCGTTGCTCAGCAGGTTCACGAGCACGCGCAGCATGCGGTCCGGATCGATGAACGCCGTGAGCGTCGTGGGGCGCACGATCAGCAGCACGTCCGCCGCCTCCGCCGCCGCGGCCACCGTTTCCGCCGCCTGCGCCAGGACCTCGGACAGCGCATACGGCCGGCGGTCCAGCACCTCCACGCCGCTCTCCAGCCGCTCCAGGTCGAGCATCTCGTTCACCAGGTGCATCAGCCGGTCGGCGTTGCGGCTGGCGAGGGCAATGGTGTCGCGGGCGCGCTCGGGGCGGCTCTCCAGCAGCCCGCCGTTCAGCAGGTTGAGCGCGGCGCGGATGGAGGTGAGCGGGCTGCGCAGCTCGTGGCTGGCCACGGCGATGAACTCGTCCTTGAGCCGCTCCAGCTCGCGCCGCTCGGTGATGTCGCGCGCGATGGCCTGCACGGACGACACGCCCTGCCGGTCAAAGGTCATGCGCACGCTCAGGCCGATCCACCGCTCCGCGCCGTCCGGCCCCACGGCGGGAAACTCCTTGTACGACAGCGGATTGCGCTGGCGCTTCTGCTTCAGGTAAAACCGGCGCAGCGGGCCGTGCGCGTCCGGGCGCACAAACAGCAGGTACGGCAGCCCGCGAAGCTGCTCCGCCGCCATCCCCAGGTGGTCTGCCCCGGTCTGGTTCACGTAGCGGATGAGCCCCGCGGCGTCCGCCTCAAAGATCATGTCGCTGGCGTTTTCCACCAGGTGCCGGTAGCGCGCCTCGCTCCCCTGCAGCTCGCGCTGCACCGCCTCGCGCCGCGCGATGTCGATCTGCAGCTCCGCCGTCCGCGCGAGCACCGCGCGCTCCAGCGCCGCGTTCTGCTCGCGCTGCTGCTGATACAGGAAGCGGATTTCCAGCAGGTTGCGGATGCGCAGCAGCACCTCCGACACCTCGAACGGCTTGGTGACGAAGTCGCTGGCGCCGCCCCGGAGCGCCCGCTGGCGGGCGGCGGCGCTGTCGTCTCCCGTCAGCATGAGCACGGGGTGCAGCGCGCGATCGGCGCGCACGTCGCCCAGTGCTTCCAGCACCTCGGCGCCGTCCATCCCCGGCATCCGCAGGTCCAGCAGCATGAGGTCCGGCGCGCTTTCGCGGTACTGCCGCATGGCGTCGGCCGGGTCCGTGGCGCTCAGCACGGCGACGCAGCCGGCGCGCTGCAGCATGCGCGTGAGCATGCGGATGTTGGCGGGCTCGTCGTCCACCAGCAGAATGGTGGAGCGCGCCAGGATCGCGCTGGTCTGCTCGTCGCAGCAGAACGTGCTGCCGGGCTCCACGGTGCGGGGGGCGGCTTCGCGCTCCTGCTGCTGCAGCAGGGCCTGAACCTGGAGTGCGCGGGCGGTATCGAGGATCATGGATCGGGGCGGGTTGGAGGACGCCCCCTTCACAAGGCACGCCGCGCACCATCACCAAGAATCGCGTAAACCCCACACTCTGATACACTTGCGCGGATCAGCAGAAACAAGGCAGCTGATCGGATTCCGTACACGCCGCGGGCGCGGTTCCGATCCGCCGTGCGGATGCGGGGATGCCGGGCCGGTGTACGGAATCCGGGCAGTGTCCGCCAATCGTACGCACCACGCCAGCGCGCCCCGGCGGACGTGGAGTCCACCGGGGCGCGCCGTTCATCGACAGGAAAGAGCGTCAGACGTTGAAGCGGAAGAGCAGGATGTCGCCGTCCTTGACGACGTACTCCTTGCCTTCGGAGCGCATCAGCCCCTGCTCCTTGGCGGCCTTTACGCTGCCCGTCTTGACGAAGTCGTCCCAGCCCACCGTCTCCGCGCGGATGAATCCGCGCTCAAAGTCGGAGTGAATGACGCCGGCCGCCTCCGGACCCTTGGCGCCCACGGGGATTTCCCACGCGCGCACTTCCTTTTCGCCCGCGGTGAAGTACACCTGCAGCCCCAGCAGCCGGTAGCCGGCGCGGATCAGCGTGTGCAGCCCCGGCTCGGTGAGCCCCAGCGACGACAGGAACTCCTGCCGCTCCTCGGCGGGCAGTTCGGCCAGTTCGCTTTCGATCTTGCTGCTGATGGGGACGATGTCGGCGCGCTCGCCGCTGGCCTCCACCGCGGCGCGCAGGGCGCGCACGTGGGCGTTGTCGCCCTCCGGCAGGTCCGATTCGGCCACGTTGGCCAGGTACAGCACCGGCTTGCTGGTGAGCAGGTTGTACGAGCGCAGGATCTTCTGCTCCTCGTCGCCGGCCTCCACCACGCGCGCGGGCTTGCCCTCGCTGAGGGCCGCGTTCAGCCGCTCCAGCAGGCCGAGCTCCGCCTGGGCGTCGCGGTCGTTGCCGCGGGCCGCCTTGCGCTGCTTCTCCAGCCGCTTTTCCACCACGGCCAGGTCGGAAAGCGCGAGTTCCAGGTTGATGATCTCGCGGTCGCGCGCGGGATCCACCCCGCCCATCACGTGCACCACGTCCGGATCGTCAAAGCAGCGGATGACGTGCACCACCGCGTCGGTGTCGCGGATGTTGGCCAGGAACTGGTTGCCCAGCCCTTCTCCCTCCGACGCGCCTTCCACCAGCCCGGCGATGTCGACGAACTGCACGGTGGCGCGCTGCACGCGCTGCGGCTGCACCTTTTCCGCGAGCAGGTCCACGCGCGGATCCGGCACCTCCACCATCCCCACGTTCGGCTCCACGGTGCAGAACGGGTAGTTGGCCGCGTCCGCGCCGGCCGAGGTCAGCGCGTTGAACAGCGTGGACTTGCCCACGTTGGGCAGCCCCACGATTCCGAGCTTGAGCATATTGCAAACACCCGAAGGATCAACAGAAAAACGAAGAAGCCGGCGCCCCGCCACGGGGAACCGGCCTCCGCAAAGCTACCCGCCCGGCCGCCGTTCGTCAACGCGGCGCGCGGCTACAGGCCCCGCAGCTCCTGGCGCGTGCCCGCGAAGTGGTTGAGGTCAACGTCGCCGGTGATGCCCGCCACGCGCCCCGTCTGCGAGTACTGCCAGAAGGTCCACCGGCTCCAGCCCGCGGGAATGGCGGGCTCCACCACGTCGTAGTGCGCCACCCAGAGCGGATACTCGGGCATGGCTGCGCCCACGTTCTGGTTCCAGAACCCGGCGCGGACGTACAGGATGGGGCGCCGCCCCGTCGCCTGCTCCACGCGCTGCATCCAGGTGCGCACGCCGGCGGCGATGGCCTGCGCGGAGCGCCCGTCCGTCACCTCCACGTCCAGCACCGGCGGCAGGTCGCCCGCCTGGGGCTGCACCACGCGCAGAAACAGGTCGGCCTGCACCGCGGCGTCCGTCTGCGGGCGGTAGAAGTGGTACGCGCCGCGGGGGATGCCGGCGCGCGCGGATGCCGTCCAGTTTGCGGCAAAGCGCGGGTCGGTGTAGTCGCCGCCTTCCGTGGCCTTGATGAAGGCGAAGTCCACGCGGTCCGCCGCGACGGCGTTCCAGTCGATGGTGCCCTGCCAGTGCGACACGTCGATCCCCTCCACCTGATCCGTGAACGGAGAGGTGCCGGTGGGGACGGTGTCGCATGCGCCCAGGAGGAGCGCGCCAACCACGGCGGCCGCGCGCGCGAATGCGGTGATCTTCATGGATAACAACGACTTGGGATGATCTGCGACCAGAGCCGCTGCCATACCCGCAAGCCGCCACAGGGGTCCTTTCGCGGCACGATCAGATCAGCCCCAGGCGATCCAGCACGTGCACGACAAGCCACAGCCCCACCGCCACCGCCATGGACGCACGGAACTTCGGGCGCGCCCACGCGTGGCGAAGGGCGCCGGGGACGGAGCCCGAAGCGGAGGGCTCCGCCAGCACCGGCTGCAGCCGCGGCCAGTCCCACGCCAGCAGGGTGGCGTAGCCGCAGCAGAGGATGCCGACGGCGATGCGGTCCGATACGGTGAACGGAAGCGCGACGATGAGGACGGCGATGTTGGCGATCACCGGCAGCCCCAGAAGCGCGCCCAGGGTGGCCGTGCGGGGAAACAGAAGGAGCGCCCCGGCCGCGACCTGCGCGACGCCCAGAAACGTCCAGTAGAGCGGCACCGCGTGCAGCGCGTCAAAAAACGGCATCACCGCCTCGGGCCCCTCGTGGTGGATGTTGCGCCCCGCGAGCTTCTCCAGCCCGGGCGCCAGAAACACCACGGCGAGAAACCAGCGCAGGAGCGTGATCCACCCGCCCGCCACGGGGCTGGCGCGGAACCGGTTCAGCGAGCCGTCCATGATCTGAGGAGCCGCGAAAAGGAATCCCGATAACGAAGATCACCCTTCGACCCCATCCATCCCCGAACCGTTGCCCCCTCCGCTGTTCCCCCGCGCACCTCCGTGTCCTCCGCGTGAACCGCCGTTGCCGTCCGGGAATCCACGCCTCTAAAAAGATAAACCGCGCCGGAGCCAGGCTCCGGCGCGGTTCAGCGGTTGTAGCGGTCCATCGCGGCCTCGATGCCGTCGCGCATCCAGACCTCCACGGCGTCGCACAGTTCCGGCAATCGCTCGTCGATCAGCTTGCGGTCGGGCCTGGGAAGCGGGCTCAGCACCCAGTCCGCCAGGTCGCGCCCCTCCGGCTTGGCGCCCACGCCAATGCGCAGGCGGGGATAGTCGCGCGTCCCCAGCGCCTGTTCGATGGACTTGAGCCCGTTGTGCCCGCCGGGGCTCCCCGTGGCGCGGAACCGCACCTTTCCCGGCTCCAGCGCGATGTCGTCCACCAGCACCAGCAGGTCCTTCGTGAGGTCCAGCGCGCCCATCCGCTTGAGCGCCACCAGCACGCCGCCGCTGCGGTTCATGTAGGTGAGCGGCTTGATGAGCCGCACCTGGTGCGGCTCCACGCGCGTGGTGGCGTTGGCCTGCGTCTTTTCCGTCCGGAACTTCGGAACGCCCCAGCGCTGGGCCAGGGCGTCCAGAAGCCACCATCCCGCGTTGTGGCGGGTGTTCTCGTACTCGCGGCCGGGGTTTCCCAGCCCCACGATCACCTTGGCGCCGGCCACATCGCCTCCGTGGTCACCCCCCGCGAGCCACGCGCGCACCCGCTCCAGCACGGAACGCCAATCACTCGCCGGACTTGGTCAGCGGCGTGTCGGGGCCCTCCGGCGAGGCGGTGTCGCCACCCGTCCGCGGCGCGATCACCGACACGATGGGAAGCTCCACGTCCTGCAGGATCTTGAAGTCGCCCGTGGCCACGTCGCCCACGCGCAGCGACTCGCCGATGTCCAGCGCCGACACGTCCACGTCCAGCACGTCCGGGATGCGGTCCGGCATCACTTCCACGTCCAGGTCGTACAGCACCTGGTCCATCACGCCGCCGCCGTCGCGCACGCCGGCGGGAATGCCGCTCAGGCGCACCGGCACCTTGACGTGCACGCGCTCGCCGGCGTGGACGTGAAAGAAGTCCAGGTGAAGGACTTCCGGGCGGTACGGGTGCATCTGCACCTCGCGAAGGAGCACGTCCTGCGTCCCCTGCCCTTCC
This sequence comes from Longimicrobium sp., assembly GCF_036387355.1. Lineage (GTDB taxonomy): Bacteria > Gemmatimonadota > Gemmatimonadetes > Longimicrobiales > Longimicrobiaceae > Longimicrobium. Next base: position 4,279 of record NZ_DASVTX010000061.1, on the reverse strand, counting down.
AGCTCCAGCCGGACGATGGCGTTCACGCCGGTGGCCGCCATCAGCAGCTCCAGCTCGTGGCCGTCCACGGAAATGCCGAGCGGCTTGTCGCCGTGGCCGTACACGACGGCGGGCACGCGGCCCTGGCTGCGGAGCTTGCGGGCGACGCCCTTGCCGCTGGCGTCGCGGGCGACGGCCTTGAGGGTCCTGGTAGTGGCCATGATGGTTCTCCTTCAGACGTGCGAGGCGCGCTTCCGGGCCGGTGTGGCCGGTGGGCGCGCCGCGTCGTGTTTACTCAAACAGGCTGCTGACCGACTCGTTGCTGTGCGTGTACCGGATCGCGTCGCCCACCAGGTCCGCCACGGACAGCACGGTCAGGCTGGGAAAGCGCTTTTCTTCCGGCACCAGCACCGTGTTGGTGACCACGATCTCCTTGAACGGCGCGCTGGTCAGGCGCTCCACCGCCGGGCCGGAAAGCAGGGCGTGGCTGGCGCAGGCGTAGATGTCGTTCGCGCCCCGCTCCTTCAATGCCCGTGCCGCTTCGGCCATGGTGCCGGCGGTGTCGATCATGTCGTCGCTCAGGAGGCAGTCCTTGCCCTCCACCTCGCCGATCACGTTCATGACCTCCGACACGTTGGCGGCCGGGCGGCGCTTGTCGATGATGCCCATGGTGGCGTCCAGCCGCTTGGCGAAGCCGCGCGCCATCTTGGCCGAGCCCACGTCGGGCGAAACGACGACCAGGTTGGTGAGCCCCTTCTGCCGGAAGTACCGGGTAAAGACCGGGGCTGCGTACAGGTGGTCCACCGGCACGTCGAAGAAGCCCTGGATCTGGTGCTGATGGAAGTCGACGGAGAGGATGCGGTCCGCCCCGGCGCTCTCGATCATGTTGGCCACCAGCTTGGCGCCGATGGCCACGCGGGGCTGGTCCTTGCGGTCCTGGCGCGCGTAGCCGAAGTACGGCATTACCGCGGTGACGCGCGCGGCGGAGGCGCGCTTCACGGCGTCGGTCAGCAGCAGCAGTTCCATGATGCTGTCGGCCGGCGCGGTGGTGCTCTGGATGATGAAGATGTCGCGGCCGCGGACGTTTTCGTCGATGCGGACAAAGATTTCGCCGTCGGCGAAACGCTTGATGGTCACCTCGCCCAGCGGCACGCGGAGGTGCGCGGCGATTTCTTCGGCAAGCGGGCGGTTGGCCGTGCCTGCCAGCAGCATGGGGCCACCGCTCGCGAACGCTTCCGGCATGTCCTGACGGGGTTGGGTGAGACGGATTGCGAGCCGGGGAAGATACCTCCCGGACACACGCGCCGAAAGTGCGGGGGGTGTTCAGTACGAGAGTACGAAAGTACGAATGTACGAAAGCCAGGAACACGGCAGCCGCGCTTTGGGGCGGGCCGCACGGGTTGGCGCGACGGAGAGAGGCCCCCATCCCCCACCCTTCCCCCAAAAACCCGTGGGGGAAGAGAGCATTGGGTACGCGCTCTGGAGTTTGTCGCCCGGAACGATTCTCCCCCAGTCTGTTTTGGGGGAGGGTGGGTGAGTAATGCGAACCCGGGTGGGGGCCGCCGTGGAGCCCGCCACTCTCACGAAAGCCTCCGGCCCGTCGATCGTCGAGCCTCCGTCCCCGCTACGACAAAGGGCCGGCTCCCGCGCGGGGAGCCGGCCCTTGCCATCCAACGTGACCGGCGATCCGAGGACTACTTCACGAACTCGGACACGTCGCGCACTTCCACGTTGGCCACGTTGGCGGCGCGCAGCCCCGCCTCCACCTTGCTGCGGTCCCCTACCACGACCACGACCGACTGGCCGGGGCGCACGTACTGGTTGGCCACCCGCCGCAGGTCCGCCGCCGTCACTGCCATCACCCGCTCCACGTACGTCTCCAGGAACGACGGGTTGATGCCGTACGTCTCCAGGCTGCCGTACTGCGCGGCGATGTCCTGCGTGGTCTCCAGCTGGTCCGGCAGGCGCAGCGCCACGTAGCGGCGCGCCTTGTCCAGCTCCGCCTCGGTGACGTCTTCCGTGCGGATGCGGTTGAGCTCCTTGAAGAACTCCACCACCGAGCTGTCGGTGGCGTTGGTCTGCACGCCCGCGCGGGCGGTGAACGGGCCGGCGCCGCGCAGCATCTGATAGCTGCTGCTGGCCCCGTACGCCCAGCCGTGCGTTTCGCGCAGGTTGGTGTTCAGGCGGCTGGTGAACGACGCACCCAGCAGCGTGTTCATCACCAGTAGGGCGTAGTAGTCGGGCGTGTTGCGCGCCACGCCCGGGTGCCCGATGCGGATTTCCGACTGCGCCGCGCCGGGCTTGTCGATCAGGTACAGCGTGGTGCGCGCCACCGTGGGCGTGGGCGGCGTGGCCGTGAGCGACGGGCCGGTGCCCTGCGCGCGCCACGAGCCGAACGCCGCGTCGATCAGCGGGTTCATCTGCGCCGGGTTCACGTCGCCCACCAGGATGAGCGTGCTGTTCTCCGGCCGGTAGCCGCGCGCGTGAAAGGCGGCCACGGCGGCGCGGTTGAGCCCCTGCGTGGTGGCAACGGTGGGGTAGCGCCCGTACGGGTGCCCCGCGCCGTACACCAGGCTGCTGAACGCGTAGTTGGCGATGGTGGTGGCCTCGTCCTTGGCGCGCGCCAGCTGCGTCAGGCGCTCCTGGCGAAGCCGGTCCACCTCGCGCTCCGGAAAGTCCGGGCGCGTCACCACGTCGGCCATCAGCCGCAGCGCCGCGGGAAAGTTCTGCTTGAGCACGTACAGGTTGGCCTGCGCGGCATCCACCCCGGCGCTGGTGCTGAGCGAGGCGCCCAGCAGGTCCAGCGCGTCCGCCAGCTGCAGCGCGTTCTTTCCGCCCGCGCCCTCGTCCAGCATGCTGGCCGTGAACGAGGCCAGCCCCGCCTCGGCGGCCGGCTCGTCGCCGGTGCCCGCGCCGCGGGTAACCATGACGGCGCTCACCACCGGCAGCTCGCGCTGGGCGATGTACACCACCTTGAGCCCGTTGGGCAGCGTGCGGCGCACGGCGTCCGGCAGGTCGATGCGCGGCGCCGGGCCGGTGGACGGCGGCGTGGTGGGAAAGGTCTGCGCCTGCGCGGCCCCGGCAAAGCCGGCCAGGGCGGCGCCGGCCGCGACCGTCGCGAGAGTCCTCATCATCACTGGTTCTCCTGGGCGGCGAGCGCCGTCTTGCCGGTGGGCACAAAGCTGATGACCACGTGGTTGCGTCCGGCCAGGTAGCGCTGCGCGGCCCGCTGCACGTCGGCGGGGGTGAGCGCGCGGTAGCGGGCCAGGTCTTCTTCGGCGTGGTCCGGGTCGGCGGCGTAGTACAGGTACTCGTTCAGGCGGTCGGCCTTGCCTTCTACCGTTTCCAGCGCGCCCACGAAGCCGGTGACCAGCGTGTTCACCACGCGGTCCAGCTCCTCCTGCGAGGGCGGCGTCTGGGCAATGCGGGCCACCTCCTCGTTCACCGCGGCCTCGATGCGGTCCAGGTCCACGTCGGGACGGGCGCGGATGCGCACCCAGAAGTCGCCGGACAGCAGCGATGCATCGTTCCACGCCGAGGTGAACGCGGCGATCTGCTCATCGTACACCAGGCGCTTGTACAGGCGGGCGCTCTTGCCCTGCGTAAGCACCGAGGCCAGGGTGTTGAGCGCGGCCTCGTCGGCCGAAAAGCGCTTGTCGGAGCGCCAGATCATGGTCAGCTCGGGGAGCGTGACCCGGTCTTCGCGCGTGGTGTATGTCGTCGCGGCCAGCTGCGGCAGCGGCACCTGCGGGCGCTCCACGTCGGCGTTGCGCGGGATCCACGAGAAGTAGCGCGTGACCCACTGGCGCACCTGCTCGGTGTTCACGTCGCCCACGATGGCGATGGAGGCGTTGTTGGGCGCGTAGTAGCGGCGGAAGAACTCGTTCACGTCTTCCAGCTGCGCGGCGTCCAGGTCGGCCATGCTGCCGATGGTGGTCCACGAGTACGGGTGGCCGGCCGGGTACAGCAGCGTGGAAGCCGTTTCCCACAGCATGCCGTAGGGCTGGTTCTCGTAGCTCTGGCGGCGCTCGTTCTGCACCACGCCGCGCTGGCCGGAGAGCTTGGTGGGGCTCATGGCGTCCAGCAGGCCGCCCATGCGGTCGGCCTCCAGCCACAGCGCCAGCTCCACGGCGTTGGAGGGCATCACCTCGTAGTAGTTGGTGCGGTCGGTGTTGGTGCTGCCGTTGTTCCGCGCGCCGGCCGCTTCCAGCAGGTTGTCGAAGTCGCCCTCGGCAACGTTCTTGGAGCCTTCGAACATGATGTGCTCGAAGAGGTGGGCAAAGCCGGTGCGGCCCTGCTT
>NZ_DASVTX010000060.1:0-11475 GCF_036387355.1 Longimicrobium sp. | reverse complement strand
TCAAGAAGCGGTAAGCCCCGACACCGGCCGCTCGCGCGTCCGGTTCGGGGCTTCAACTGCAACACCTTCGCGACAAGCATTCCGCCGGCGCGCGGATCGTGGTTGAAGCCCCGAACGGCGCGCCTATGGCGCCGGGTCGGGGCTTGCCGCAGGTAGAGCGGCGGATTCATCCGCTCAGGGAGCCCCGCTGGGCCGCGCCGCTGGTGGCCTCACGCCAATACTCGCCCGCGCTGGTTCAGACGCACATCCGCGCCACGACCCGGCATTCGCGGCGCCGAGGCTGCCGTTCCAGACTACCGATACGAGACACGATGAAGAGCCCTGTTTGCGCCCTGCTGCTGCTTGCGGCGTGCAGCCAGCCCCCCGCTCCCGCCGCGGCGCCGGCGATGCGGATGGCAACATCGGATTCAGTCGTGGTGCGGCCGGGGATCGAGACGTTCCTGGCGGACGTGCGGCAGCGCCTGCGCGGAAAACGCGTGGGGCTCATCACCAACCACACCGGGATCGACCGGGCGGGCGCGACGGACATCGACCTGATCGCGCGGCACCCGGACCTGCGGCTCGTGGCGCTCCTTGCGCCGGAGCACGGCATCCGCGGCAACGTGGAGGCGGGCGAAGCCATCCGCGACGATACGGATCCCGCCACGGGCGTCCCCATCTACTCCCTCTACCTGGCGGAGGACCGCGGGCCCACGCCGCAGATGCTGCGCGACGTGGACGTGCTCGTCTACGACCTGCAGGAAGTCGGCGGGCGCACGTGGACGTACGTCTCCACCATGGCGCTCGCCATGCAGGCGGCCGCGCGAAAGGGCATTCCGTTCGTCGTGCTGGACCGGCCGAACCCCATTGGCGGCGAGATCGTGGAGGGCGCGCTGCTGGATCCCCGGTTCAAGTCGTTCGTCGGCATGTACCCCATCCCCGCGCGCCATGGAATGACGGTGGGCGAGCTTGCCACGCTGTTCAACCGGAAGTACGGGATTGGCGCGGACCTGATCGTCGCGCGGGTGGCGGGATGGGAGCGTTCGCGGTGGTTCGACCAGAACGGCCTGCCCTGGGTGAACCCGTCGCCCAACCTGCGCTCCCTGGCCGCGCTGACGAGCTATCCGGGAACCGTGTACTTCGAGGGGACCAACCTGTCCGAAGGCCGCGGAACGGACCGCCCGTTCGAGCAGATCGGCGCGTCGTGGCTGGACGCACCGCGGGTGGCGGAGGCGATGAACGCTCTGGGGCTTCCGGGCATCCGCTTCGAAGCCATCACCATGGCGGTGTCGCCCACGGCCGCGAAGTTCCGGGGCGAAACTATCCCCGCCATCCGGTTCGTCATCACCGACCGCCAGACGTACCGGCCAGTCCGCACGGCGCTGATCCTGATCGACGCGATCAGAAGCCGCCATCCGCGCGACTTCGCCTGGAGCGCCACCATCAACCGCCTCACCGGCTCCGACAAGGTGCGGCTCGCCATCGAGGGCGGCACCCTCCCCGCGCTGCTGGACGAATGGGACCGCGAGGCCGCGCAGTTCCGGGTGGACCGCGTACCGTATCTGCTGTATCCGTAAGCGCTTCGCGTGGTGCCCTGCTCGCACCCGGCTGCCGCACGGCCGGTCCGGGCTCCGGATGAACGAAAGCCCCGCCGCGGAGGTCCGCGGCGGCGCTTTCTTTCATGATCCGGTGCTCAGCCCGCGGCTTCGGCGGCGCGCGGCAACTTGCGGCGGGCGCGCCAGGCGGCGAAGCGGCGCAGCGACAGCGAGATCCCCGTCCACACCAGCAGGGCCGCCGCGAGCGACGCGATGCCGGCCAGGGTCTGCCCCGCCAGCCCCAGCACCTCGCCCGTGTGCGCGAAGCGAAGAATGCCGCGCAGCTTCCGCCCGGGGGAGGTCGCGGCAAACGGCTCCCACTTGGTGACACGGCCCGTACCGCGGTCGAACGCAAGGGTGGCGCGCGTCTGCGGCTGCCCGCCCGTGCCCCGGTCGATGGTGAACGACACCGGCGCGTCCGGCTTGGCGGGGATCTGCAGCGTCAGGATCTTCCACCCCGGGACGCGCGCAACCGCCTGCGTCCACAGCGGATCCAGTCCGGCCAGGTCCGGCGGCGGTGCGGGCCGCCCGCCCCCTGCCCCGCCGCCGCCTTCCGGGTTGCGGGGCGGAGGCGTCTCGCCCATCACCCGGAACACGAGGTTGCTGGCCCACGGGTACGAGATGACCACGCCCGACGGGATGATGATGGCCAGCGGCAGAAACATCCAGAACCCGAACACGTGGTGCCAGTTGAAGTCCCGCGCCTTGGGCCGCAGCCCGCGGCGGAACCACATGATGTTGCGCAGATTGGCCCGCCTCCACTGCTTGGGGATCCAGAGGATGGCGCCGCTGAGCAGCAGGAAGAAGAAGAGAAGGTTGGATGCGCCGGTGATGGCCTTGCCGCGGTCGCGTCCCTCGCCGGCGGCGGCGCCCATCCAGCGGTGCCAGTCCGTCACCCAGCTGAAGAACTTGCGCGTTTTGGTGCCGCCCGCGCCCAGCGTCTGCCCCGTGTACGCGTTCACGAACACCGTTCGCTCCCGCCCGAACGAGACGGCCACCGGCGCATCCGCCGCGCCGCGCCACACCACCGCCGTGGGCTTTCCCTTTTCCGTTCGCAGTACGCGCCCCAGCAGTGCCTCGGGTGCCAGCCGCGCCGCGCCCGCGGCCAGAGGCGAGCCGTCCAGCCCGCGCGTGTCGGCCCAGAGCGTCAACTGGCGCTGGTAGGTCAGCAGCACGCCGGTCACCGACATCACGAACACCACCACCCCGGCGATCAACCCCGCCGTAAGGTGGCTCCAGAAAACGATCTTGCGCAGCACGGACCCGTCCAGAAGAAGCTTCGTTGAGAATGATTCTCAATCAGAGTACCGGATGGACGAACCTGTGTCAAGCGAGATGCCGCCGCCCCGGACGATCCTCCCGGTAATGCCGGGCTCCCGGATGAGAGGGCGGGTGCGAACGCGGACTTCCGTGACGGGATGAACTCTGGCCCTGAGCCGCATGCAACCCGGCAATTGTGAGCGGCCGATGGCGCCTTTCACGCTCTTTCTTGGCAATCGCGAGATCTGCGACTAGCTTGATTCTTGGGGGCTCGCGCTCCTGCTTTCCTGCGCCGCACTCCGCGGCCGCGCGAACCCGTTTCCTGCCCCCGCCGGGTGCACCGGCGGATCTACCCCCGTCCCCAAGGTCACGTCCCGTGCACCCGATCGGACCCGAAAAGAGCACACCCGCCGCGAGGCGGGGCCGCAGAGCCAGGGGCCTCACCGAGGCAGCCCAGCCGCCGAAGCGCGCATCGTTCCCGTTCGCCCGAGCCGCCACGCGCGTGTGCGTCATCGGCCTGATGCTCCTGGCCGGGTGCGACCTGCGCCAGCATCCGCTCGCATCCGGACCCGCGGACTCGCTGGCACCGCGGCACGGCCTTGTGGATCCCGTGGATGCGGACGCGTTCTCCACGTCGGGGGCACTGCCGGTGCCGCCGGACAACATGGGATGGGGAACGGTGCCCCTGCGGCCGCTGGGGATCGTGTTTCCCGAAGCCATGTGGGTCCGCATCCGCACCTCGGGAACGGTAGAGTACACCATCAATCCCGCCGCGGAGGGAAAGCCCTGCCAGAACCCGTGCGTGGATCACGTCGCGCCCATGGGCCGCGGCGGCTCGGTGGGCGGGGCCGGCATCCCGGGCACGGGCTATCTGCGCGTTTCCGTGACCACCGGTCCGCCCGGCATCGCCAACCAGTGGAGGCCGATTCCGTTCGGCGACGGGCAGCTGGAAAGCATCGTCCGCGTGGACGCCGGCTGGGAGCTTCAGGCGAGCCGCATGGGGATTCAGGGGATTCTGAGCTGCCTGTTCTGCAATCCGTCCATTCCATCCACGCCGTGGTATCTGCTGGATGGCGGAACGGTGATCACGGCGCAGAAGGTGATTCCCCTGCAGGTGGCGGCGCGCACGCCGGTGGTGGCGCGGGGCAAAGCGGTGGAGTTCGACGCGGTGGCCATCGAGCACGTGTCGGACTTCCAGTGGATGTACATCGCTACGGACGGCGCGGAGCAGCTGGAGGCCGTCGTGCATGCCTGCGCCGGGCAGACGTTCTGCTCGTACGCGCCGCGCGACAACGGCTACATGGTGGTGACCGGCCGGTACCCGAACGGCACCACATTCGAGGCTCGGACGGACCCGGTGCGCGTGGTGGATGCGCAGCTCACGCTGGAGTGCACGCCCGCGGAGGTCATGCGTGCGGCCAAGGACGTTACCTGCACCGCGGCGGCGGAGGGTGCGTCGGACTTCGAGGTAACCGGCTGGCAGTTCACGTCCGCCGACGGCCGCCACACCATCACACCCAGCGATCCGGCGCAGGACAGCCGCAAGACGTGGGCGGGACTGATGGTGACGAGCGGCACCGTGACCGTGCAGGCCCGGGTTGCTGGCCAGCCCGCCAGCGCCTCTGCGCAGGTCACGGTGATCAATCGTCAGTGGGGAACCCGCGCGCCGCACACCACCTTCGAGCCAGAAGGCAGCTCCGGTCACCGCATCCAACTCCCGCGACAGATCATTGATGCTGAGGATCTCGGAGCCGCTAATTGGTTCAGTGCCGAATCGGACACTGACAATGCGCCCGATTACACGACCTCAGTGGATGTAGGCCCGAACGAGGGGATGATCTACTTCGGCGAAGAAACCACACTCCGAGTGTTCGGGTACTATCGAATCAACATCGAAGCGATGTCTCAAGGGAGCCGTTTCTACAACGCGCAGCAGCGAGTTGCGTCCGGCGGGAACGTTATCGGTGGACTATCGTGGTGCCCGCCTCATGTCGTGACTGGTGATTCACGACAAGCGGTGACTGCTCACGAACGTAAGCACGGGACGGAGTATGAAATTGCATTCACACGCGACTTCGGCCCCGTAATCAGTCGCATGGAGCAACTTGTTGCGTTGGACGGACGGATTTTGGATCGTGAGTACGGAGCAGCTTGGAACCAATTGGATCTCGTTGCCCGAACGTACTCAGAAGGAATGCACAAGCGTCCTGGAGGCAAGGTCGTGCCCATGTATGCTGCACGCCCGTGTGCGTTAAAGAACGAGCGAGGTAACCTCCTGCAGAATACACCTTGAATTTCAGGACAGGACTGATGCTGAAACGAATGATCATTATCGCCGTCGTTGTGCTAGGCATGCCGCACCTACTACAAGCGCAGGATGGAGACCCTGCACTGCTCGCGCAGTTGCGTAACGATTGCCGGCTTGCGGCCCAGATACTCACGACGGGGCATCCAGATCCTCACAGACTGTGGGCGATCGAATTCATTGCGCGCTGCGAAGGTGAAGGCCCCGTTATGCTTGGGTCTCTGTGGCGCACCTCATCTTCCGGTGAGGAGCTTGAGCCGATGGTAGAGTCGAGCTTGCAGATCCGGGACGCGCGGCTGTATCGCCAGCTTCGTGAGACCGCCGCGGATCGCTCCCGCCCCGCGGCGGTGCGCGCCGCCGCAATGCTGGTGCTCACCCGGTATGCAAACACCAGGAACGCCCTCTGGCTGACCGCGTTGGTGCCGCCGGACTCCATCGGTGAGATTCCGTTGATCTTCGGGTCGGGCACTCCGCTCCGCCAAGCGACCGGCGAAGCGCCGCTCACGGCTCCGATCGCTGCTTCCATCCTGAGCTTGCTCGACCAGATCTCCGCGGACCGCAATCGGGAGAGCCGGACCGTGTGGTATGCAGCGGCGGTGCTGGCCAAGCGGCTGCGGCTGGACATCGCCAACGGAGAGGCGTACTGAACATGGAGCGTCGGCTGATCACCGCGATGCTCAGACGTGTGCTCATCGTGCTGGTGGTCACTGCCTACCCACGTCCCGCTCACGGGCAAGAAGGGGATTCCGCTCTCCTGGCCCGATTCCGCAACGACTGTCGCCTCGCGGAACAGATCCTCAGAACCGGGCACCCAGATCCACACCGTGAATGGGCACTCGCGTACATCTCACGGTGCGAGTCGGCGGGCCCTGTCACGCTGGCTGCGTTGTGGCGAGACATCTCTGCGCCGGACGAGATCGAGCCCTTGGTGAATTCCAGCCTGCAGATCCGAGATGCACGGCTCTACCAACAGCTGCGCCGGACAGCCGAGGACCGAGCACGACCAGCAGACGTACGGGTAGCGGCTCTGCTGGTGCTTGCCCGGAACACCGATCCGAGGAACGCGATCTGGCTCTCGGACCTGATCCCTCCTGACACCATCGATTGGATTCCCCTGAAGCTTGGCTGGGGCACGGGTCCCCGCCAACTGATGGGTGACGCGCCGCTGACAGAACCGATCGCCGCGTCTGTCCTGGACCTGTTCGAAGGGATTGCCGCGAACCGGGACACGGAGCCGACCGCGGTGTGGTACGCCGCGGCGGTGCTCGCGGAGCGACTCCGGCGTGACATCCGCCGCGGCTTCGCTCATTGAGGGGCAGTCCAACATGGGCGACCCGACGCCTTGCCACCCCTCTGCGTAGAGGCAGTAAAGTGCTGACCACATGGAGTTTGCGCGCAGCACTCGCGGCGGCAGTGGTGGGTTGTGTGTCTTGTTCGCTCAGCGCCCAAGCGGGAGAACAAGCCGACCCTCATCTGCGGAACGACTGCCGGTTCGCGCGCCAGATCCTTCGAACCGGTCGGCCGTCTCCGCACTGGGAGTGGGCTCTGAGTGCGATCCGCCGATGCGATGTCTCCGGGCCGGCGGCAGTTCTTTCGCTTTGGGCACAGGAGTTCCCGAAAGATCGGAACGAGCTTATTCAGGTCATCGGGATTGGGGGCTCCTTTCCGGTGCGCAGCGTGTTTGATGCAGCCCGGTCAATGGCCGAAAATCCTACCATGCCTGACGATGTGAGGATTTTGTCCATCATCTTGCTGGCGGGCTTCGCGGAGCCCGTATTCTCGCTCGTGGGAACCGACCTGTTTTCTCCGCCGCAGGGCAGAAGGCCAGGCATCATCAGTGTTACCGGAACCAATGCGCGGGCACAGGTGGGGGAGCTTGGCGCCGTACGCAGTGAGGTTCTGCAAGTGCTGGAACACATCCGTGCCAGCACGCCTGAGGGCTTGGTGCGTAACGCCGCCATCCAGCATCTCTTTCTGTTGAACACGGCCACAACTCCGCAACCACCCCCGCGAACTGAACAGAGCGCGAAAACTGCTCACCCGTCCAGCACGAGAACTGTAGCACGAAGAATGGCCGCGATCCGGCCGCGGCTGGACATTGCCAATCGTAGAAGCGTACGGATCGGATGCGGCACCCGATGATCACCGCCCTGCGCAGACTTGCTGCGCCTGCCATCGTGATGGCGACCGCCTGTTCACGCCCTGCTCGTGGGCAGGGGACGGATCCGGAACTTGAAGTACAGCGCCGCAACAATTGCCGCGTCGCGGAACAGGCGCTCGGAACCGGACGTCCGCACCCGCATCGGGGATGGGCGCTGCGGTTCCTGGCGCAGTGCGAGGAGAATGCTCCCGTGGCGCTCGTGGCTGTATGGCGTACGGTTTCCGCGGAAAGCGAGATCGACCCTCTCGTGAGGACTACGCTGCAGATTCGGGATGCGCGCCTTTATCAACAGCTCCGAGAAACAGCCGCGGACCGCTCCCGCCCCGCTGACGTGCGCGTCGCAGCGATGCTTGTGCTGATTCGCTACACGGATAAGCGTAACGCGTTGTGGCTGTCTGACCTGGTTCCGCCCGACTCCATTCGGCGGATTCCGCTGATCCTGTCCTACGGGACGGGATTGGATCAGTTGTCCGGCGACGCGCCGCTGAATGAACCAATCGCCGCGTCCGTGCTGAGCTTGTTTGAGGAGATCGCGGTTGACCGGAAGGCGGAGCCCAAGCACGTGTGGTACGCGGCTGCGGTTCTGGCTGAGCGGTTGAGGCGGGACATGCGCCGTGGCTTCGCGCACTGAACGTGGGCGGAAATTGAGAAAGCCCGACTCGCGATCCCCAACGAGAATCATGCGCAGATCCGTTCTCTGTGTGGTCGCGCTGGCACTGGCTCACGTTCAACCTGTCGCCAGCCAGCAAGCCGGCCCGGTATTGACTGCAGAGTACCGCAACGACTGTCGGCTCGCGGCGCAGATGCTGGAGACCGGGCACCCGCAGCCGCATCGGGCGTGGTCACTCGGAATCATCTCCGGATGCGGGGCTGAAGGGCCCGCTACGCTTGCCTCCGTCTGGCGGTCCATCACAGCTGGCGAGGAGATCGGTCCGCTCGTCAGGTCCAGCTTGCGTCTGCGCGATGCCCGGCTGTACCGCCAGCTTCGTGAAACCGCGGTGGACAGGTCGCGCCCGGGTGCGGTACGCGCGGCGGCGATGCTGGTCCTGGCTCGCTACACCAACTCTGGTAACGCGATCTGGTTGAGCGACCTCGTCCCGCCAGATACGGTTACACGGATCCGGCTGGTTCCGTCGTCCGGCATTGGCCTGAATCAGGTCGAGGGAGCGTCGCCTCTGCGAGAACCGATTGCGGCGCCCGTCCTCGCGCTGCTCGACGAGATCGCTTCCGCTCGTGGGACTGAGGAGAAGGCCGTGTGGTACGCGGCTGCCGTCCTTGCCAAGCGACTCCGGAGCGATATCGCAAACGGAGCCGCGCATTGACGTCGTCCCTGTTGCGCATCGTCGCTCAGACAGGAGCCATGGACCGCCAGCCGAAAAGTGCAGTGCGTGCGGTACTGCTTTGGTCAGTCCTGCTGACGCTGGCGGCTGGCAACCTCTCCGCTCAGGACACGGATCCGCATCTCCGGGCCGAGCGGATGCGGGATTGCCGTCGAGCCGAGTCGATCCTCGCAACGCAGCAGGCTGTGGCGGGGCGAGATTGGGCGCTCGCGTTCATCTCACGATGCGAGTCGGCTGGCCCGGCAGTGCTCGCGCGTTTGTGGCAAACCGTAACGCTCGGTGAGGAGATCGAGCCGCTGGTGACCTCCAGCATGGAGATCCGTGACGCGCGATTGTACGAGCAACTGCGCGCTACAGCCTCGGATCGCACTCGCCCCGCGGAGGTGCGGGTCGCGGCAATGCTGGTCCTTGCGCTCTATACGGATACACACAACGCGATCGGGCTGGGCGATCTTGTTCCCCGCGATTCAAGCGATTACATCCCGCTGGAACCCGGCTGGGGCACCGCGCTACGGCAGAACATTGGCGACGCGCCGCTGAATGAACCAATCGCCGCGTCCGTGCTGAGCTTGTTTGAGGAGATCGCGGCTGACCGGGAGGCGGAGCCCAGGCACGTGTGGTACGCGGCCGCGGTTCTCGCGGAGCGGCTCCGGCGTGACATCCGCCGCGGTTTCGCGCACTGAAGCATCCGCTCAACTCTTCCCGGCGGGGCACGACGCGGCTTTCTGAGTTTCTGTGTGACGATGTGACGGCATGGGCAACCGATGCGCTCAGGTTGGCATCCCAGCAGGAACGCGGGTGCCGCGCGACGGACATCGTCAACGAGAGTAGCGAGATGACCAGATCGACAACGAGGTGCGCCGCCGCCATGGCGCTGGTGCTGCTGGCGGCGTGCGCGGGGACGAAGCCCGCGCCGCACAGTTCGCCTGCGCCCACGACGCAGCCGTCTGTGGTCACGGAGGCCGGAGAGGCGGAGGCCGGCGAGGCCACGTCGGAGTTGGTGACACGGAGTGGAGATGCCGTCGAGCTCATGGACGGCGGAGAGCCGGTGGACGGCGGCGGGACCGACGCGCCGGGGCTGCACGCCACCGCGCCGGGCGTGGGTCTTCGGGGCTGCCTGGGGCTGCGCGTGGACCGGAGACGCGTGTTCACGCCCCCCACCTTTCCGCCCAGCGTGGGCCGGGCCGCGCAGGACCTGCCGCGCGTCCGCTGACGAGGCAGCCGCCCCCGCGTCCGCTCAGGGCCGCGGGTTCGCGGGGGCGGGCTGCTCGTCGGCGCGGCTGCCGACGGGGAGCCAGAGCGTGAAGGTGCTCCCCACCCCCGGTTCGCTCTCCACGCGGATCTCTCCGCCCAACGCCTCCACGATCCGCGCGCTGATCGCCAGCCCCACCCCCGAGCCGCGCGCCGCGCTCGGCTCGAATCGTACGTATTCCTGAAACAGCAGGTGGCGCTTCTCCGCGGGAATCCCTGATCCCGTATCCGCCACCTCCAAGGCGACACCGGGCCGCCCGCCCGGGCCGGAGCACGCGCGCACACGGACGGTGACGCTGCCCGCCGGCGTGTACTTGACCGCGTTGGAGATCAGGTTGCCCAGCACCTGCCGCACCCGCACGGGATCGCTGTGCACCGTGGGAACGCCGTCCGCGATCTCCGTCGTGAGCGCCAGCCCCTGGGCGGCGGCCTGCCCGCGGAACTCCTCCGCTGCATCTCGCGCGATCCTGGCCACGTCCGTGGGCTCGCGCGACACTTGAATGGCGCCCGTGTCGGCGCGGGCGATCTCCAGCAGGTCTTCGATCAGCGTCACGGCCGACGCCAGCGAGCGGCGCGCCTTGCCGATGCTGGCCTTCTGCCGCTCGGTAACGGAATCGAGGATCCCTTCCTCCAGCAGTTGAAGAAAGCCGTCCGCCGTTCCCAGCGGGTTCTTGACGTCGTGGCTGAAGCCGCGCATCAGCCGGGCCTTGCTGTCGCTGATGCGCTTGAGTTCTTCGCGCCGCTGCTCGGACTCCTTTCGCGCCAGCCGCTCCGCCCTGAGTGCGCGGCTCACCTCCCGCGCCAGGGCGCTTTCGCGCCGCGCGAACCAGCCCACGAGCACCGCCGCGCAGAGCGCCAACGCCCCCATCCCCGCGGAGATGGCGCGCTGCTGGCGCACTACCCGGCTGCCGCGGTTGATGTCGTTTTCCAGCGCCCGGGCGAGCGCGCCTTCCAGCCGCACGCGCGCGGCGGTGACGGAATCGCGCAGCGGCCGCTGCCGCGCGAGTTCCGCATCAAAGGTGGCATCGTCGATGTCGCCGGACGCACGCGCGTCGGGAAGCACGTGGGCGCGCTGGGCCAAGGCGTGCAGGTGGCGGGTGTGGGCGGCCACCTCCGGATCCACGCTTTCCGCCACGGGGAGCAGGCGCTGAAAGATGCTGTCCTCGCGGCGCCGCGTGAGCTGGTAGTGCGCGCGCGCAGCCGGCGTGCTGGTGAGCCGCAGCGCCTCGTGGTCCGCCACCTCCTGCGTGAGCAGCAGCCGCAGTTCAGACACGAGGGCGTCCGCCCGGCCTACGGTGTTCTCGGTATCCCGGCGCAGCACGTCCAGCCGCCGGATCATGAGCATGGGGGTGACGGCGAGCGTCAGGAGCGAGATGATGACGAAGGCGAGCGCCAGCGCGGCGGGCGAGATGCGCAGCGTCATCCCGTTCCGGTCGTCGTCGTGCACGTCGTCGCTCTGCATCGTCACGGGTTCATGCGGGCGAAAAAGGGGAAGCACGCGCACCGGCCCGCTACTGCTGCGCCCGTACGCGCCCCCTGATACCCGGGTCGCGTACCATGCGTGGCGCCCCCCCCCCCCACAGG
>NZ_DASVTX010000059.1:0-13549 GCF_036387355.1 Longimicrobium sp. | reverse complement strand
CAGCGTCTGCGTCCCGGTGGTGGTTCCCACGCGCAGTCCCAGCGAGGCGTTGCTGTCGCTCGTTCCCGCGCCGTAGATGTTGTTCCCCGTCATCTCCAGGTTCAGCGCGCTGCCGTCCTGCGGCTCTACCAGCACAGCGCGGAAGTTGGCCTGTCCCACGGGGAGGGCCGCCGTGCCGATGGTGTTGTTCACGACCTTGATGTGCGCGGTCGCCGAGCTTCGCGGCGAGAGCGCAACCGCGGTCTGCCACAGGTCCGTGATCACGTTGTTTGCGATCACGACCCGGTGGGTTGCCGCGGTAGTGCTCTGCATGAACACATGGATGCCGCGGTATCCGCGATCCGTGACCGCCGAACCGGTGCCGCTGTTGGTGATCGTGTTGCCCACGATGGAGTCCATGGCGGTGTTGCCGCCCACCACGGCTCCGTCAAACGACTTCAGGGTTACGATCCCCGCCAGGAAGGTCGCGTTGGCGACGGCCGAGAACACGTTGTTCTTGATCTTGTAGTTCAGCGTGCTCGATGCGTTGGCGCCCACTTCCAGGTTGTTGGTGCCGTTGGCCGCCGCGTTCTGGAAGCGCGAGTCGCTGACGATGGCGTTCACCGTCCCGGTAGAGCCGCCCGTGTCGCCCGACGAGATCACCCAGCCGCTGCCGAACAGCCCCTGCAGCGTGCTGCCGAACCCGTCACCGGTGCTGCTGTCGATCACGTTGAAGTTCACCACCCCCGTGCCGCCCGCCGACAGCGAGCCCGCGGTGGTGCCGTCCAGCTTGTTCTGCATCGTCACCGCGTCAAGCGTGATTGTCGCGTTGGTGTTCTGCACGAACCTGGCGCCGTAGGCCGGGTTCAGCGGCACAGCCGCGGGCGCCACGTTGTTGAAGTCCACGGTGGACTTCTGCACCAGGTTGGTTCCCGTCAGGTCCGTGGCGGTGATGCCGCTGGACCCGTCGCCCGTGGTGATGGAAAGCCGCATGAACTGCAGCGACAGGTTGCCGGTGCTGGACAGGGTCACCGCGGCGGAGTCGGTGTTGGTCGCGCCGCTCTGGACGATGGTGCCGCCGCTGTTGGCGGTCGTTCCGTCGCCCGTCACCTTGAGCCCGCCGCTCGTCCCCGTGTTCTCCAGGCGAATGCCGTAGCCCGAGCCGGTGGACTTGTTGACGCTGCGGAAGGTGACGTTGCTGCCGCCGATGCTGGTGTTCTGGATGTTCACCGGCGTGCCGCCGGCGGTGGAGGCCACCGTGTTGTTGGCCCCGGTCACGTTCACGGTGCCGCCGTTGATGGCCGTAAAGCCGCCGCCTGAGGTGGTGGCGATCGCCAAGCCCCCGCCGCTGAAGTTCACGGTGGCCGCGTCGTTGTTGTCCAGCGTCACGGCCGCGTTGGCGCCCGTGTTCAGCGACTTGGTCGTGCCGGTGAAGTTGATGGCCGGCGCGCCCGACGTGTTGTTCTGCACCAGGATGCCCAGGCCGGTGGTGGTAATCCCGCCGCTCACCGTAACGGCGCCACCCGTCAGGTCCTCGATCTGCACGGGGCGCGCGGCATTGGTGCTGATCGTTCCCGCGAAGGTCACCGTGGGCGCGCTGGCGTCCACGAACAGGGCGGGCGCCGTGGCCACCGGGTTGGTGACCGACACGCTGCTGCCGAAGCTGAAGGTGCCGCCCGAGCCGTTCAGGATGTCGATGCCACGGTCCACCCCGGCCGCCAGGGTTGTGGTGCCGTTGAGGTTGTACGTGCCGTCGGCGTTGTCGAACTGCAGCCCCGTTCCGTCCGTGGCGCCCAGGGTGCCCGTCTGGAAGGTGAGCGTGCCGGTGTGGCCGCCGCTCACCTTGAGCAGGGGGACGTTGTTGGTGGCCTGCGAGATGCTGCCGCGCCAGTCCAGGCTCACGGAGCCGCCGCTCACCACCAGGCTGCCCACCAGGGAGCCGTTGGTGATGGTGCCGCCGTTCACCGTCGCCGAACCCGAGACGGTGGTGAAGGTCACGGGCGTGCCCGACGAGCCGCTCGAGTTGATGGCGGCGATGGTGCCGGACAGCGACCCGGTGGTCAGGTCGATGGTCCGCCCGGCGCCGGTGGAGGTCACCGTGGTGCCCGTCAGGTCCAGGCTGCCGAAGCTGCTGCCGCTCAGCACCATGTTGGTGGCGCCGGTGCGGGTCAGCGTCATGTTCTGCAGCTGCACCCCGGTGGTGAGCGCCGAAAGGTTTGTCAGGCTGACCGCGTTGCCGGTCGTTGCCTGAATGGTGCCGCCGTTCACCTGCACGCCCGGGCCCGTCAGGTCCGACAGGACGATGCCGTTGAAGCCGCCGTTGGCCGACACGCTGGCCAGGTTCACGCCGCTCGCGCCCGTGGTCACGCTGGCGAGCGAGAGCGCGGTGCCGGTGGTGGAGGCGATGGTGTTGCCCGCGCCGGTCACCTGCACCGTGCCGCCGCCGCTGGCCGTGAGGCCCGCGCCGCTGGTGGTGCTGATGGCCAGCCCGCCGCCGCTGAAGGTGATGGTGGCACCGGGGTTGGTGCTCAGCGTCACCGCCGCGTTGGTGGTGGTGGTAAGCGACTTGGTGGCGCCGGTGAAGGAGATGGCGCCCCCGGTGTTGCTCGCCACCGAGATGCCCTGCCCCGTGCCGGTGATGCTGCCCGACACCGTCACCGCGCCGCCGCTCACGCCTGCGACCGAGACCGGCCGGCCCGCGTTGGCGCTGATGGTTCCGGCGTAGGTGACGTTGGTCACGGCGCCGCCATTGGAGATGTCCAGCGCGGTGCCCACCGGGTTGGTGATGCCGGTGTTGGCGCCGAAGCTGAAGGTGCCCGTGGAGCCGCCCAGCACGTCGATGCCGGCGTTGCCGCCGCCCAGCGTGGTGGTGCCGTTGAAGTTGTACGCGCCGTCTGCGTCGTTGAACTGCAGGCCGGAGCCGTTGGTGGCACCCAGCGTGGACGCCGCCTCGAACGTAAGCGTCCCCGTGTGCGTCCCCGTCACCGACAGCAGCGCCGCGTTGTTGGCCTGGGTGGCGGTTCCGCCGAAGGTGGCGTTCACGCTGCCGCCCACGACCGCGATGGCGGTGGACGCCGCGCCGGAAACGTCCAGCGGCATCGTGACAGTGCCCTTGGTGCCGTTCATCAGCACGGCGTTGTCTGCGCTGCCGGTGGACCGCACCTGCTGCAGCGAGCCGAACAGCCCGGAGTTGAACACGCTGATGGCCGCGCCGCCGCTCACGTCGATGGTGGTCGCGTCAAACTTGATGCTGTCCGCGCCGCTGGCGTTGATCGCCACGGTGCTGGCCGCCAGCGCCCCGTCCATCACGATGGGCCCGAGCTCCACCGGCGCGGTGCCGGTGTTGGTCAGGAAGACGCGGTGGCTGGTGGTGGCGTGAATGAAGCCCGCCGTGCCCGGCATGCCGGCGATGCCCGTCACCTGCACGCCGCGGCCGCTGAGGCCGTTGAGGACGATGCCGCTGGGCGCGCCCGCGCCCACCTCGATGCGGTACAGCGACAGGCCGGCGCTGCCGGTGCCCACGCCCGTCAGGCTGAGCGCCGTGCCGCTGCCCGTGATGATGGTGTTGCCCGCGCCGGTCACGCTGAAGGTGCCGCCGCTGTTGCCGGAGATGCCGGTGCCGGTGGTCGTCTCAATGTCCAGCCCGCCGCCGCCGAAGCTGATTTCGGCGCCGGTGTTGGTGGCCAGCGAAACGGCCGTGTTGGTGGTGGTGGTGAACTCCTTGACGCCGTTGAAGCGGAACGCGCCGCCGCTGTTGTCGTGGATGTTCAGCCCCTTGCCCAGCAGCTGCAGGCTGTCGGCAAAGATCACGACGCCGCCGCTGTTGCCATGCAGTTCCACGCCGTCGTTGGCGTCCTTGACGGGCCCGGTGAAGGTCACCGAGTCCGTGGTGCGGCCGCTGATCTTGACGGCCTTCTGAAAGCCGCGGATGGAGCCGGGGAACTGGATCTTCGCCGTGCCGCCCACCACTTCAAAGCCGGTGGTGCCCAGGTACAGGTTGCCCGACATGGCGGTCAGCGATCCGCCGACGTTGTTCAGGTAGACGCCCTGCGTGGACGACCCCACGGCCGCCAGCGACAGGAAGGCGCCGTTCAGGGTGCCGTTGGTCAGGTGCAGCGCGGGGCCGGAGGGGTTGGTGCTCACCCCCGCCACGTTCAGCGTGCCGAAGCCGCTGCCGGTGATGGCCGCGCCGTTGGCCGCCGTGATGCCCACGTACTCGATGCGGTTGTTCTGCGCGACGGTCACAGTGGCGCCGGCCGTCGTACGGGTCATGCCCGGCGCGCCGCCGGCGGCCATGACGACCAGGCTGTCGCCGTTGAACAGGCCGCGCTTGAAGGTGGCCGGAAGCCCCTGGCCAATGACGGCCTGGTTGTTCTCCAGCACCCAGGCGCCGTTCAGGTCCGTGGCGCCCGCGGCCAGCACGAAGAGGGTGTCGCCCGCGGCGGCCGAGTCCTGCGCGGAGGCGACGCTGCCGAAGGGCTTGCTGTCACGCCCGTCGCCGGTGCCGCCGGCGCGCACGTACCAGTAGCGGCTGTTCTGCACGTCCACCAGCGCCAGCCCGGCCACGGTGCGAACGCCGTCCGTCACCGAGTAGTGAATGGTGTCGCGGCCGGCGAAGCCGGAGCGGCTCAGGTAGGTGAAGCTGCCGTTCGCGGCCAGCACCGCCTCGCCGCCCTTGGCGGTGGTCACGGTGCCGGCCAGCACCTGCAGCTGTCCGTCGTTGATGTCGTTGGCCAGCATGCCGTGCGCGGAGTCCACCGGCACGGTCACGTTGCTCAGCGCGCCCACCGAGTCCGGCGTGGCGACCGGCTCGTTGTCCACGATCACCAGGGTGGAGTCGATGCGCGAGGCGTGCACGTCGCTCACCGCCTTGACCCACGCCGTGCCCTTGGCGACGGCCGTGATCTCCGCCGTCCTGCCGGGCAGTTGGGTGACGGTGACCACGGCCGGATCGGTGCTGGTGAAGGTCACCGCGTCCGGCTGCGGCGTGCCGACCGGGTTGCGCACGTCGGCCGACAGCGTGTCTTTCTGCGCCACGTTCAGCACGGACGTGTCCGGCGAAAGGCGCAGGAACCCGTTGGGCCACCGCACCTGCGCGGCCACGTACATCTTGAAGGCGATGTTGGTGACGCCGGGGTCGCTCCGCAGCTTCCACGTCTTGGAAAGCGAAACCGCGCCGGAGTCCAGCCCGCCGGCGTACTGGTAGTACGGGCGGTCTTCCGTGAGGAAGGTGGTGGAGCCGTCTTCGTTGGCGACTTCCACCGTACCGGTGCCGCCGCTGGCGTACGGCATCTGGTGGAAGAAGACGCGCACGCCGGCCGTCCCGTCCACCGCGCCCGTGGCATCCACGCCCAGCGCCTGCGGAATCAGGTTCTGCACCGTGACGTCGAACGCCGTGGTGTCGGCGATCGTCTGGATGTTGGTGCCCGTGAGCTTTACCCACACGCCCTGGTTGCCCACGATGAGCCCGGACGCCCCGCCGGCGGACGCGCCCTCGGGGCGGCACTCCAGCTGGGCGGCGCGCAGGTTCAGGGAGCAGTCCAGCGCCTGGAGGGCATCGCCGGGCGTGGGGGGACGCGGCGTTTCACCGCCGGTGCCGGGCGCTGCGGGGTTGCCCGCGTCGCTGCAGGAAACCGCGGCGAGCAGGCCCGCCAGGAACAGGGCGCGTATACGGAAGGACATGGGAACCAACTCCGGCCAAGTGAGGGCACTGGGGGATTGCGACCGACCGTGGGGGCGCGGCGGAGGCCGCGCCTTGAGCGGGAGGCAAAACGCCGCAGCGGCCCCTCAAACGGGCCACGCTCCGCGGGAGCGGAACATACTGCGACGCGTCAATGTCTCACATACGGGTTGCGTCGTCAAGAGTTTGTGTTGCAGCAACATCCGATGTCCGTCCAGTACCGGCGAAGTGCTTGACAAACTTCAGGTGGGGCACGCGCGCCACAGCCGGATACGGGAAGCCCGGCCGCGGAAACGCGGCCGGGCTTCTTTGTGTCGGGTACCGGAAGGATCGGCGGGTCAGTCCTCCGCGGGGCCGCGGGCCAGCGCGCGGCCGATCCGCTCGCCGGCCTCGGCCAGGCGGCTTTCGGGCTCAATGAGCGCAAACCGGACGTGGCCTTCGCCTTCTGGCCCGAACCCCACCCCCGGCGACACCACGACGTTGGCTTCGCGCAGCAGGTGGCGGGCGAATTCGATGCTGCTCATGGCCCGGAACGCCTGGGGGATGCGGGCCCAGACAAACATGGTGGCACGTGGCGCAGCAACGTCCCACCCGGCTGTGGCAAGCGCGCCCACCAGGGCCGCGGCGCGGCGCCGGTACACCTCGCGCGTTTCGCCCACGCACTCCTGGCCGGAGCGCAGGGCGTGCGCCGCGGCGATCTGAATGGGCTGAAAGATGCCGTAATCCAGGTAGCTCTTGATCTTGGTGAGCGCGCCCACCATCGCCGGGTTGCCCACGCAGAAGCCTACCCGCCAGCCCGCCATGCAGTACGACTTGGACATGGAAAAGAACTCCACGGCGATGTCGCGCGCGCCCGGAACCGACAGTACGCTGGGCGGGTCCTCGCCGAACCCGAAGTCAGCGTACGCGAAATCGTGGATGAGCAGAAGCCGGTTGCGCAGGCACACCTCCACTGCGCGCTCAAAGAAGCCGGCGGGCGCCTGCAGCGTGGTGGGGTTGTTCGGAAAGCTGAGCAGGAGAACGCGCGGCGGGCTTTCCGCGGTGCGGCAGGCCTCTTCCACGGCGCCGAAGAGGGCGTCGGCGTCCACGTAGCCTTCCCCCGCGTCCGCGAGGGGGAGCGTCTGCACCTTTCCGCCCGCGAAAACGACGGAGTAGGTGTGGATGGGGTACGCCGGCGCGGGAACGAGCACGGTGTCGCCGTCGCCCAGGATGGCGAGCATGAGGTGGGCGATGCCCTCCTTGGCGCCGATGGTGACGACCACTTCCGTTTCCGGGTCCAGTTCCACGCCGTACCGGTCGCGGTAGTGCTCCGCCATGCCCTCGCGCAGGCCGTAGATGCCGCGCGACGCGCTGTAGCGGTGGTGGCGCGGGTCCGCCGCGTGGGCCACCAGTTCGTCGACGATGTGGCCGGGGGTGCCCAGGTCGGGGTTGCCCATTCCCAGGTCGATGACGTCCTCGCCGGCATCCATGCGCTCGCGCTTTTCGGCGTTGATCTGCGCGAAGACGTACGCGGGAAGGCTGCCGATGCGCGGAAAGCCCGCGCTGGATGTAGGCGGCCACGCGGGCGCGGACGACGAACTGGGTGACGAGACCGACATGGCTTCTCCGGCGTTGGGATGGATTGATGGATCGCGCGTCCGATGCACGTTTCTCGCCGGACGCGCCTGACGGGGTGTCGCGATGCGAGGAGTTCCGTGCAGCGGCCGGCCTTGAAAACTGCCCCACGCGGAGGTCGCGGACGCAGGAGAATCAGGCGGGGGTAGGCCCGGCTCGGAACCCCGGGCGCCGGGCACCGGGCACGGGGCACTCCGCACTCCGCACTCCGCACTCCGCACTCCGCACTCCGCACTCCGCACTCCGCACTCACGCACTCCGCTGTTGCGTGAGGGATTCGCGCCCGGAGGGCCGAGAGCCCGGAGTGGAGGGGCAACAGCAGTACCGTTGCCCTGTAACGGAGGGGGCTCGGCGCCGTTGGCAACAGCTGTATCGTTGCCTACGGCGCGCGAAGCCCGGCCCCGCGCAGCGGGGACACGCCCCAACCTCCGTTTCACCCCACGCCCGCCCGAACAGCACGCTCGCTTGCCCCTCCCCGGAACAAACCCTACCTTCGGGCCGGTACTAGCGGCGGTTCCCGGCATGGGGACGGCCCGTACGCCGCGGCGGACCGCATCCGCCGCTTCGTTTTTTTCATCGACCGCAAGACAACGATGACGCGAGTTCCGCGCACCGCGCTTCTGCTGGCCGCCGCCCTGGTCGCGATGGCCCGTTCCGCCTCGGCCCAGGACGTTCCGTCGCCCATTCGCGACGTGACCACCACGCAGGCCGTCCACGTTTTTGCCGGGTACCTGGTCCCCTCGCGGGGCGTGCAGATCACCGACAGCACCGAGGTGAACTTCGGGCCCAAGCCCGCGCCCATGCTGGGCGTGTCGTACGAGCTGCGCGCCACCGGCGGGCTGAACCTGCAGCTGGCCGTGGGCTTCAGCCCCAGCGAGCGCCGGCTGTTCACGCCGGAGTACGTGGACGACTCCACCCGCGTGGAAGCGGTGGACACCGGGGTGGACGTGCCCAGCGGAATTGTGACCACCGACGTGGCGCTGCTGTTTCACCTCACCGGCCCGCGCACCTGGCACAGCCTGGCGCCCTACGTGCTGCTGGGCGGCGGCATTGTGGCCGACGTGCGCGGAACGTTTCAGGAGGAGGCCGACCTGGACCTGAGCGGCACGCAGCTGTATCGCTTCGGCCCCACGTTTGCGTTGCGTACCGGCCTGGGGACCGACTGGTTCGTCAGCGACAACCTGTCCATTCGCGGGGAACTGCAGGGGCGGCTGTGGCGCACGTCGCCGCCTGACGCGTTCGTGGTTCCCGTGCGGGAGCGCTCGGAGTGGAACCAGGTGGGCGCGGTGACCGTCGGGGCGGCGTTCCACTTCTAAAGCAAGCGTCAGGAGGGCGGCATGGCCGCGAGGTACACGGGGGACATCTTCGACTTTTCGGGGATGACGGACGACGAGCTGTACGACGCGGTGGTGCAGCACCTTCAGGAGCACCCGGAGCTGGACGCGGGGTGGATCGAGGTGCGGGTGGACGCGGGCCACGTGACGCTCAGCGGCCGCGTGGGCGCTGATTCCGAGATTTCCGTGGCCGAGCAGGTGGTGACGGAGATCATGGGGATCCAGGAGTTCACCAACGAGCTGATGGTGGATGAACTGCACCGCGGACAGGCGCCCGAGGCCGCAGACGATTCGGTGATGCTGGACATGGAAACCGATTCGCAGATGGGCGACGCGAACGACAACCAGTCGGACACGGCGTCGCACCTGGTGGAAGACGTGGCCGGCCAGATGTACGGCACCCACAGCGTGCAGGAGGCGGTGGAAGAAGGCGCCTCGTACACGCCCCCCGACCGCCCCATGGGCGAGGGCTACGGCTCGCGCGAAAGCCACTGACCGGTTTCGGCCGATGAACAGGAAGCGGGTCCCGGGCTGTGCGCCGGGACCCGCTTCTCGTTCTGTCCTCCCATACGGAAACGGCAACCCCGTCTCTCACGGAGGTCACAGAGGCTGCACGGAGGTCACGGTACTGACGACGGCAGTTGGCGATCTTCTGCCGTTCCTCCGTGAACCCCGTGGAATTCCGTGTGCTCCGTGAGAGACGCGGTTTTCAGGGTTCGGTGCGCGTTCCGGACGTGGTCTGCGGAAGAAGGTCGCCGTGCGTGTCGCCATTGGAAGGCACGTTCACCACCAGCCGGGTGATCACGCCGCGCACGCCCTCGGTTTCCCACGCGTCGTCCCAGGCGTAGCGCGCCTCCAGGAAGTCGTCCACCTCGCCCGTGAGCGTCACCACGCCGTCATCCACGGTGACTTCAATGCGGTCCACGTCCAGCCACACGTCCTCGTACAGGCGTTGGCGAACGGCGTCCAGAATCTCGTCGTCGCTCAGCTCCACGTCGGTGTCGTCCAGCTCGTAGCCCCAGCGGTCGCCGCGGTGCGGCTCGCGGTCCAGCTCCGGATGCCGCTGGTACGCCGACGGCGGCAGGAACGGCCGGGTGGCGTTGCCGCCGCCGTAGTCGCCGCCGTACCCCGCCCAGCCTGCACGCTGCGGCTGCCCCATTCCGCCGCCGTATCCCCCGCCCCGCGTGGGATACGGGTCAAACCCCGGGTAGCTGTCGCCGTACACGCCGCGGTCGTAGCGGTCCGGCTGCTCCCAGCGGCCGTACTGCGGGGACCCGCCCGGCTGCCCGCGGAACCCGTCGTAGCCGCCGCGGCGTCCCGGTGTCGGCTGCCGCTCCCATCCCCCGCCAAAGCTGTACGGATCGTATCCGCGCATCACTCCCCCTCACGCCAGGTGTCTGTCCGGTGCCCGGCCCGGCGGCGCGCAAGACCCGTTCCGGCCGCGGGTTGATCCGCCGCCCCGCCGCGGGTTACGTTGCGCGCCGAACCCGCACCCCGCGCCCATGCCGCCGCCCATCCCCACCTCCGCCCCCGAACCCCTCGGCGTCCTGCTGGCGGGGGGCGCCAGCCGGCGCTTCGGCACGCCCAAGGCCTTTGCGCGCGTCGGCGGACGCACCCTGGCGGAACGGGCGCGCGACACGCTGGGCGCGGTCCTTTCCGAGATCGTCGTCCTTGCCAACGAGGGCGGCTATGACGGGCTGAGGCTTCCCGTCCACGCGGACGACGCGGCGGGGCTGGGGCCCGTCGGCGGGCTGGCCACCGCGCTGCGGCTGGCCGCGGAGGCGGGGCGCGCGGGAGTGATCGTCGTCGGCTGCGACATGCCGTTCATCCCCCCGGCGCTGGTGCGCGCGCTGGCGGAGCGGGCGCGGGCGGACGACGTGGACGCGGTCGTGCCCGAAAGCACGGGGCGGCGCGGGATGGAGCCGCTGTGCGCGTGGTACTCCGTCCGCGCGCGGGCGTTGGTCGACGCGATGATCCGCGCTGGCGACCTCGCCCTGCACCACCTGCCGGAGCGCATCCGCACGGCGCGCATTCCGCTGGGCGAGGTGCGCGCGATGGGCGATCCGGCCCGCATCTTCTTTAACGTCAACACCGTGGACAACCTGCAACGGGCGGAAGACATGGAGCGCGGGGTGCCGCCGGCGGTGTGCATGGTGGGGCGCAAGAATAGCGGGAAAACGACGCTGGCGGTCGCCGTGCTGGCGGAGCTGCGGCGGCGCGGGCTGCGGGTGGCCAGCATCAAGCACGGGCATCACGACTTCGAGTCGGACCAGCCCGGGCGCGACAGCTGGCGGCACTTCAACGAAGGCCAGGCAGAAGCGACGCTCATGGCGGGAACGGGAAAGATCGCGCTGACCATGCGGATGGAGGGCGAGCCGGACCCGCGCGCGCTGGTCGGCGCCTTCTTCGCCGGGCGCGGCTACGACGGCGTGCTGATTGAGGGATGGAAGCACGGCCCCTTTCCGCGGATCGAGGTGTTCCGCCGCGCGGTGCACGAGCGCCCCATCCACGACCCCGCCGCGCCCGATGCGCTCCTGCTTGCGCTGGTGACGGACGAGGCCCTGCAGGCCGCCGTCCCCGTGATCGTGATGGATGCGGATCCCGCGGGCGCGCACGTGGCCCGGGTGGCGGACCTGGTGCAGTCCGCCTTTGGCGCGGGGGGCCCCGATGGGCGCTGACCGCGTGGCGGACTGGATCAGCGGCGGGGATGCGCTGCGGCGGATGCTGGAAGGCGTTCCGCGGCTGCCGCTCGAGACGCGGCCGCTGCTGGACGCGCTGGGGCGAGTGCTGGCGGAAGACGTGATTTCTCCCGTCGCCCTGCCGCCGTGGGACAACAGCGCCATGGACGGCTTCGCGGTCCGCGCGGAGGACGTGCGTGGCGCCTCCCCGTCATCCCCCGTCGTGCTGCGCGTGGTGGATGACGTGCCGGCGGGGCACTTCGCGTTGCGCCCGGTGGGCCCCGGCGAGGCGATCCGCATCATGACCGGCGCGCCGCTGCCGGCGGGCGCGGATGGCGTGATCCGGGTGGAGCACACGGACGGCGGAACGGCGATCGGCACCGCGGACGGGCGCGTCGCCATCCGCTCGGACGCGGACGCGGAGCGCAACGTTCGCCCGCGTGGCGAGGACGTGCGCCCCGGCGACACCGTCCTGCGCGCCGGGGACGTGCTGACGCCGGGATCGCTGGCCGTGGCGGCGGGGGCGGGGCGCGCCTCGCTGTCCGTCATCCGCCGTCCGCGCGTGGCCGTGCTGGCCTCGGGCGACGAACTGGTGCCGGTGGAGGAATTCGGCGAGGTGATTGCGGCGCGGCGGATCGTATCCACCAACAGCTACGCGCTCGCCGCCCAACTCGCGGAGGCGGGGATGGAGGCGCGGGTGCTGGGGATCGCCCGCGACACGCCGGCCAGCCTGCGCGAGCACCTGGCCGCCGCGGAGGGGTGCGACGCGCTGATCACCACCGCGGGGATCAGCGTGGGCGAGCACGACCACGTGGTGGGGGTGATGGAGGAGCTGCGCACGGAAGTCGCCTTCTGGCGGGTGCGCATCCGCCCCGGATCGGCGATGGCGTTCGGGCGGGTAGGCGGGCTGGGGGGGATTCCGTGGTTCGGCCTGCCAGGGAATCCGGTATCGACCATGGCCACCTTCGCCCTTTTCGTCCGCCCCGCGCTGCTGCGGATGGCCGGCCACGCGCGCGTGCACCTGCCGGGCATCCGCGCGACGTTCGACGGCACCTTTGCCGCCCGCGGCGAGCTGATGAACTTCCCGCGCGTGCGCCTGCACCGCGGCGAGGACGACGCGTGGACCGCGTCGCTCACCGGGGGCCAGGGGAGCGGGATGGCGTCGTCCATGGCCGCGGCGGACGGACTCGCCATCGTGGACGCGGGGCGGGAGGTGCGCCCGGGCGACCCGGTGCGCGTAGTTCTGCTTTCCGGCGCGCCGCTTACGGACGCCGCGCCGTTCTGAACCCGCCGCGGCGCGGGCGTTGCACATCCGCGGCGCGAACCCGAACCGGACATGAACCATGGCCACTGGCCCCGACCCGAACCGCTTTCAGACCACCGATCCGGAGATGGAGCCGGAGGACTACCGGCGCGGCGACAGCATCGGCGACCTGAAGTCGACGCGCATGGGATTTCCCCTCTGGGCGTCGGCGCTGATCGCCGTGGTGGCCGCGGGGTTCGTGGTGTACCTCGCGTTCCGCGGCTGACGCCCGTCACCGACCGAAAAGAATGCGGCCGCCCCGTGCAGAGGGGCGGCCGCTTTCTTTTCGTTCAGGGAACCGGATCAGCCGTTGTCTTCTTCCAGCTTGAACCAGAGCTTGAGCTTGACCTGGTACTCGCCCACCTCGCTGCCCTTGATGTAGCCGCGCTGCTCCACGACCTCCAGCCATTCCAGGTTGCGCATGGACTCGCCGGCGCGCTTGACCGCCGCGCGCGTCGCATCCTCGAAGCTCTGCGCCGAGGTTCCCACCATCTCGATCGACTTGTAGACGCCGCTCATCATCCTCTCCCGTTGCGAAACCCGGACTCGGTGCCCGGCCGCGAGCGTTGGGGGCAAGGCGTGTTCCACCAGCCGTCCGGGCGTGCACAAGGGCATTGACCCGGCGCACGAAATCCGCCAACGTTGCGCGACCTGTTTACGCCCGAGAAGTCGCGCCCGGTCCCGCGCTGCACCGTTCCTTCCCCCCGTTCCAGGCTCTCTCGACGATGACGCTGCGGACCTTTCACGCCCCCGACGGGGACGAGTGGCGCGCCTGGCAGGTGATTCCCACGCTGCGGCTTACGAGCCAGCTGATGGCGGAGCGCCGCGGCCAGGACGTGCTGGACTACAAGGGCCCAGAGCGGCGCGCCCGGGACGGCGAGCGCCCGCAGGCCGCGGACTACGTGCAGCCGCATCTGGCGTCGGGGTGGCTCTGCTTTGAGTCGGACCGGGAAAAGCGGAG
>NZ_DASVTX010000058.1:0-5125 GCF_036387355.1 Longimicrobium sp. | reverse complement strand
GCGGCCGCATGCAGTCGAAAGCTCATCATCCCCTTGTCCCCGCTTGAATCCATCCCCGCCCCACCGGCGGAAACACTTGCATCATCGGAGCCACGGCATCAAGTACGAATGTCCTGACCGGATCGGTTCCGTCCGCGTGATTTCGTGCTGGAGAACGGCACGTCGCAACAGGAAAGGACGACGACGGATGAGGGCGTGTCCCTGCGCTGCGCTCGGGGCCGGGCTGCGCGCGCCGTAGGCAACGATACAGCTGATGCCAACGGCGCCGAGCCCCCTCCGCACCAGGGCACGATACGGCTGTGCCCTGCCGCTCCGGGCTCTCGGCCCTCCGGGCGCGCATCCCTCACGCAAAGTGACCCGCGCGCGATTCATCCGGGAAAAACGATCCCCCTATTCCCTGCCGTTCTCCCCTCACGACGCCGGCTTCGCCGGCGTGCCGAACCCGCGGCGCTCCATGCTCCCCCAGCTCTTGCTCCCCCGCAGATACTTCCAGATTCCCCGAAGCCGCCACCACACGGTCAGCTGCCGGTAGCCGAGGTTCTCCAGCATCGCCCACAGCACCAGCAGCATGCGGTCGCGGAACCCCTCGTACCGGTGGAACGACGCCTCTTCCATCACCAGCGTCATCACCGTGAGCACCGCGCCCAGGCCGTAGGCGGCCAGAAAGAAGAGAATGGCAAACGGCAGGTTGATGGCGCCCAGCGTCAGCCCCGCCACCAGCCCCAGCAGCCCCACCGCCTCCACCAGCGGCGCCAGCAGCTCCACGAAGACGAAGTAGGGAAACACCACGAGCCCCATGGCCCCGTAGCGCGGGTTGAACATCACCCCCCGATGCCGCCACAGCACGTCCGACAGGCCGCGGTGCCAGCGGTCGCGCTGGCGGCCCAGCACGGCCGCGGTTTCCGGCGCCTCCGTCCACGCCACCGGGTCCGGAACAAAGGCGATCTGGTGCGGCCCGTTGCGCTCGTAGCCAATGCGGCGCAGGCGCAGCGCCAGCTCCATGTCCTCGCCCACCGTGGCGTGCTCGTAGCCCCCCGCCTCCAGCATGGCCCGGCGGTTGAACAGCCCGAACGCGCCGGAGATGATCAGGTTTCCGCCCAGCCGGTTCCACCCCAGCCGCCCGAACAGAAAGGCCCGCAGGTACTCCACTACCTGGCAGCCCGGCAGCAGCCGTCGCGGCGCGCGCGCATGGCTCACCCGGCCCGACTCCACCGTGCTTCCGTTCGCGATGCGGATCGTTCCCCCCGCGGCCACCACGTCGCGGCGCTCCAGAAAGGGGCGCACCATCCGCTGCAGCGAGTCCGGCTCGATGAGCGTGTCGGCGTCGATGGCGCACACCAGCTCGCTCGTCGTCAGGTTCAGCCCCGCGTTCAGCGCATCCGCCTTGCCCCCGTTCCGCTTGTCGACCACCACCAGGTTCGGGTGCAGGCGCGACCGGTACAGGCCGATCACCTCCTGCGAGGGGATCCGCTTCTGGTAGATGGGGTGGATGGGCGCCAGGTCGAACGTGTCCTGCAGCACGTCCATGGTGGCATCCTTGGAGCCGTCGTTCACCACGACGACCTCCAGGTTGGGATAGTACAGCGCCAGCAGGCCGCGCACGCTCTCGGAAATGGTGGCCGCCTCGTTGTACGCCGGCGCCAGCATGCTGATGCTGGGCGCCACCCGGCTTCCCATCAGCCGCCACCGCGCGCGCCCCCGGGCCAGCAGCACGTACTCCCGCATCTCGTACCCGGCGCTCACCAGCAGCAGGACGTACCAGCCGTTCACCAGGATGAAGTAGCAGAGGATGACCCACTCCAGCCGCACCAGCACCAGCGAGGCGATTTCGTGCAGCGTCATCCCCACCGCTCCCGCTCCGCGGACGAGGCCGGCAGGTCAAGCACCTGGCGGGCGATGTCGGCCGCGAACGGGTCCTCGTCCGTGAGCCCGCGGCGCAGGTAGAGCAGCCCCGGGCTCCCCAGGCTGCGCAGGGCCAGCGCGCTCTGGCTGCGCACGGCCCAGGCGCGGTCCCGCAGCAGCGCCGCGATCACGGGGGCGCTGGGCCAGTGCCCCAGCCGCCCCAGCGCGGCCGCGGCGGCGGCGCGCACCTCCGCGTCGTCGTCGTGGGCCAGGCGCTGCAGCACGCCCACCGCCTCCTCCCCGCCGATGGCGCCGGCCAGCGCCGCGGCCCGCGCCCGCACGGCCGGGAGCGGATCCGCGCACAGCCGCATCGCCGCGGCGGCAAAGCGCGGGTCCGCCAGCCCGGCCGCCACCTCCAGCGCGCCTTCCGCCTCCGCCCCGCCGTGCTCGTCCAGGTACCGTGCCAGCGGGGCAATGGCCGCCTCCCCCGCGCGCAGCAGCGAGTCGCGCACCACAAAAGCGCCGTAGCGGTCTGTCGCGGGGAGCAGCGACACCAGCCGGTCCACCCGCTCCGGCGTGGGGTGCGTCCCGGCCCACTCCACCGCCTCGGCGCGCACGGCGGGGTGCGGATCGTCCATCAGCCCCGGCACCAGCTCGCCCCCGCCGCCCACCCCCGCCAGCAGGCGCACGCCGTGAAGCCGGTCGCGCCAGTCCCTGCTGGCCGCCATCCGCCGCGCGGCGTCCACCAGCCCGATCTGCTCCGCCAGCACCGCGAGCTGCGCCCGCGACTGGCCGGTCAGGTTGGGGGCAAGCTCCGTCAGCAGGCGGATCTGCAGGCGCACGGGGATGGCGGCGATGGCCGCGTTCCCCATGCGGCTGGTGCGCCCGGAGCGCACCACGTCCAGCAGCGCGCGCCGGGCCTGCTCCATCCGCACCGTCCAGGTGCGCTCGCGCCGCTGCGCCAGCCACGCGTGGCCGAACAGAACCAGCAGCGAAAGAAGGAGAATGACGCCCTCCGCCAGCAGCGCGAACCGCACCCACTCGATCGGCGCCATGCGTCAGGCCCGCAGGGCGCGGCGGATGCGCTGCAGCAGCACGGGGACGCTGAACGGCTTGCTGACGTGGTCCCACGCGCCCAGCTCCAGCGCGCGCACCACCTCCGCCTCGTGCGTCCGCACCGTGAGCATGATCACACGCGTGCGGTCCAGCAGGCGCGCCTCCGAAAGACGGCGCAGCACGCCGTGGCCGTCCAGCCCGGGAAGGTCCACGTCCAGCAGCACCACGCGGGCGCGCAGCGCCGGGTTGTCCCCCGTCAGCAGCCCGGCCGCGGTCTCGCCGCTGGACACCCACTCGTTGCGGTAGCCGCGCGTTTCCAGGGCGTGCTGCAGCAGCCGCGCAATGGCCGGATCGTCTTCCACCACCAGCACGTCCACCGAGCGCTGCCCCTCGCCGTGCTCCGGCCGCCATCCCGAGGGGACAATGCGGTCGCGCCCGGCCGCCTTGGCCTGGTACAGCGCCGCGTCGGCGGCGCGGTACAGCGAGGCCAGGTCGCGCCCGTCCGCGGGAAAGTCCGCCACGCCGCCGCTCAGGGTGACGGAGAACGCCTCGCCCCGCGCATGGAACTTTTCCTCGCGCAGCACCTCCAGCGCCTCCGCCAGCCGCTGCACGCCGTCCGCGCGGTCCATTCCGTACATCCCGATCACGAACTCTTCGCCGCCCCAGCGCGCCACCACGTCCTCGCTGCGAAAGCGCTTCTGCAGCAGGCGACCCACGCGGGCCAGCACCTCGTCTCCGGCGGCGTGGCCGCGCACGTCGTTCACGGCCTTGAACAGGTCCAGGTCCACCACCCCGAGGGCGAACGGCTCGTTCTGCGCCGTGGCCAGCCGCAGCAGCCGCTCCAGCACCTCTTCCGAGCCGCGCCGGTTGGCGACGCCGGTGAGCGGGTCCGTCTCAGCCATGCTGCGCTGCAGCCGCACCCGCTCCAGCCGGTTGCGGATGCGCGCCGCCAGCTCCGGCCCCACGAAGGGCTTGCTCACGAAGTCGTCCGCCCCGGCGCGGAACACCGCCGCCACCGTGTCCGCGTCCGTCCGCGCGGTCAGAAAGACGATAGGGACGGACTGCCAGCGCGGGTCGTTGCGCAGCACGCGGCACAGCTCAAGCCCGCTCACGGAGGGCATGTCCACGTCCAGCAGCACCAGGTCCGGCGAGGCGGACTCCAGCGTTTCCCAGAAGCCCAGCGGGTCCCCCAGCGTGCGCACCTCGGCCTCGCCGGCCAGCACGCGGCGCACCCCCTCCAGCACGGCGGGATCGTCGTCCACCGCCAGCACCGTTTCGCGCTGGCGGGGGCGGCGCAGCAGCGGCTCCACCGCGTCCACCACGCGCGCGGGCGACTGCGGCTTGCGCAGGAATCCCCGTCCCCCGTGGCGGGCCACCTCCACCCGGTCGGCGAAGTCGTCGCTCCCGGCCAGGACGATGGTGGGCACGGCGGGCTCCTGCTCGCCCAGCGCGCGCAGCAGCTCCAGCGTGCCGTCCGCGGGAAGCAGCCCCAGCACGGCAGCGTCCGGCCGGCGCGGCAGGCAGGCGCGGGCCTCCTGGGCCCCGTGGGCCACCACCGTCCGCATCCCCCGCCCCGAGGCCTCCATGGCCAGCCGCTCCGCCAGTTCGCGGTCGTCGTCCACGATCAGCAGCAGCGGGCTGCCCGCCTCGCGCACGGGCTCGGCGGCGGCGCCCTCGTCGTCCAGCCCCGCGGGCGCGGCGGGGTCGGCGGTCAGCTCGCGGCGGATGGCGACGGCCAGGTCCGCCAGCCGCAGCGCGTCCGCCTGGCCCAGCGCGCCGGGGCCGGCCAGCAGCGTTTCTGCCTCGCGCGACAGCCGCGACGCCTCGCCGAAGCCGAACGTCCCTACGGACCCGGCCAGCTTGTGCGCCTCCCGCTCCGCCGCGCGGCGGGTCTCGGCGTCCAGCCGCCCCTCCAGCAGCCCCATCGCCGCGCCTTCCAGCGCGTCCACCCGGCGCAGCACCGGCTCGCGGAAGCGCTGCCACACCCCGGCCACGGCGGCGCCCAGCGCGCCGCGCGCCGCCCCCGCGGTCTGCGGAGCCGCCGCGGCCACGCCCAGGAGCGCGGCGGCCTCGCGGGCCAGCGCCTCGCGGTCCAGCGGGTGGTAGAGCATGCGGGCGGGGCGCAGCCGGTGCAGCGCCTCCGCCAGCGCGGGCGGGGGCGCGCCGGCCGGGGCGAGCACCAGGAGGGGAGGCGGCTCGCCGGCCTGGGAAAGCGCATCCAGAAGGA
>NZ_DASVTX010000057.1:0-4100 GCF_036387355.1 Longimicrobium sp. | reverse complement strand
AGGCCCCCGTTCGACTTGCATGTGTTAAGCGCGCCGCCAGCGTTCGTCCTGAGCCAGGATCAAACTCTCCATGAGAATTCGAACAGCTCCGTTGAACAGAACGCCGGACAATTACGTCCGTTGCTTCCGTTCGGAATTTTTGCCTTTTGTTGCCTCGTGCACCCGGCCGCCAGAAGCGGCCTGCGCGGCACCGGAGAAGGTATGCTCCCGTGCGAGGCTCGAACAGACATCCCCAAACACCCTGATTGTCAAACAGTGCTGCGCCGCGTGCGCAGTGGCTCGCGGCAAGGCAGAAAGTATAGCCAGTTCCCAATGCCCAGTCAACCCCCCGACTGGGCTTATTTTGCAAATGCCTGTTTGCGGCACCGCCCGCCCCGGAACGGGTCACGGCCGCCGCGCTGGGGTGCGCGGCGGCCGTGCGGTTCACCAGGGCGGGACTGCCCGGGGCGGGTGCCGGCTCAGGCGTCGTCGCCTTCGGTCCAGTCGTCGTCCTCGGCCTCCCACTCCTCGTCGTCGTCGGCGTCCCAGTCTTCGTCGTCCTCGTCGTCGTCGTCCCAGTCGTCTTCGTCGTCGAAGTCGTCGTCCAGGTCGTCCGCGTCGTCGTCCCACCCTTCCTCGCCGCCCTCGCTCTCCTCTTCAAAGCGGGCGACGAACACCTCGTCCAGATCGAGATCCTCATCGACCGCAGGGCGAGCCATCACAATGGGCATTCGAGTCTCCTGTTAGGACGGGGGAAAACCTGCCTTGGGCTGCCGCCCGTGCAGCAAGCAAGATCACGACCAGCCTCGTTCGGCCCGAAAGTACAACGGGCAAAAACGTTGTCAAGGGTTTTCTGCGGGGTTCTCGTCGCACCGCGGTCGGGCCTTCGGCCGGGTGTCCCGCGGCGCTCCGCGGCTGTCCGCGTGAGGGATGCGCGCCCGGAGGGCCGAGAACCCGGAGCGGCGGGGCAACAGCAGTACCGTTGCCCTGACGCGCAGGGGGCTCGGCGCCGTTGGCAACAGGTGTATCGGTGCCTACGGCGCGCGCAGCCCGGCCCGGAGCGAAGCGGAGGGACACGCCCAGAACGGCAGTACGAAAGTACGAAAGTACGAGAGTACGAAAGTGCGACCGGCGCGTAGCTGGCTGGAAACGGGAACCGCCCTTCCCCGTCGAGTGGGAAAGGGCGGTTCGTTGATCGTGCACCGGCGACTACGTCAGGCCGAGGCGCGCGAGGCCTTTTTGCGGTCGCTGGCGTTCAGCAGGCGCTTGCGCAGGCGGATACTCTTGGGCGTGACCTCGATGAGCTCGTCGTCGGCGATGTAGCCCATGGCGTCCTCGAGCGTCATCACGCGCGGCGGCTCCAGCAGGATGTTGTCGTCGCTGCCGGACGCGCGCATGTTCGTGAGCTTCTTGCCCTTGATGACGTTGACTTCCATGTCGCCCTGGCGAGAGTTCTCGCCCACGATCATTCCCTCGTACACCGGCACGCCGGCGTCGATGAAGAAGGTGCTGCGCTCCTGCAGGTTGCCCAGCGAGAAGGCCACGCTCTCGCCCGTGAGCATGCTCACCAGCACGCCGCGGCTGCGGGTGCTGAGCGCGCCCACGTACGGCCCGTATTCCATGAACTGGTGGTGCAGAATGCCCTCGCCGCGCGTGTCGGTAAGGAACTCCGAGCGGTAGCCGAACAGGCCGCGCGCCGGCATGCGGTACACCAGGCGCACCAGCCCGCCGCCCGGGTTCTGCATCTCGCGCATTTCGCCCCGGCGCTGCCCCAGCTTTTCAATCACCGGGCCCATGAGCTTTTCGGGGACGTCGATCGTCACCTCTTCATACGGCTCCTGCAGCTGCCCGTCCGCGCCCTTCTTGAGGATCACGCGCGGGCGGCTGACGGCGAACTCGTAGCCCTCGCGGCGCATGGTCTCCATCAGGATGCCCAGGTGCAGCTCGCCGCGGCCGCTGACCGTCATGGTGTCGGGAGAATCCGTCTCCTCCACCCGCAGCGCCACGTTGCTTTCCAGCTCCTTCATGAGCCGGTCGCGCACCTGGCGGCTGGTGACGTACTTGCCTTCCTTGCCGGCGAAGGGCGAGTTGTTGACCATGATGTCCACCGACACGGTCGGCTCTTCCACCGCGATGCCTTCCAGCGCCTCGGGGGCGGCCGGGTCGCACACGGTGCTGCCGATGTCCACGTCGCTCAGGCCGGCCAGCGCCACGATGTCGCCCGCGTACGCCTGCTCCACCTCTTCGCGGGCCAGTCCGTCGAAGGTGAACAGCTTGCTGATGCGCATGCGCGCCGCGGCACCGGCGTCGCCCTCGTGGCCGTGCTCCAGCAGCACCACCGAATCGCCCACGCGGGCCACGCCGCGCTCGATGCGGCCGATGGCCAGGCGGCCCAGGTACGGCGAGTAGTCGATCGTCGAAACCAGCATCTGGAACGGGCCGTCCACCTGGCCGGTGGGCTCGGGGATGGTGGCCACGATGCCGTCAAAGAGCGGCGTGAGGTCCACGCGCGCATCTTCGGGGTTCTGCATGGCCACGCCCTCGCGCC
This sequence comes from Longimicrobium sp., assembly GCF_036387355.1. Taxonomy (GTDB): domain Bacteria; phylum Gemmatimonadota; class Gemmatimonadetes; order Longimicrobiales; family Longimicrobiaceae; genus Longimicrobium. Next base: position 1,573 of record NZ_DASVTX010000057.1, on the reverse strand, counting down.
CCACGGCGTACAGGAACGGGCAGTCGAGCTGGTAGTCCTTGGCCTCCAGCTCCATGAACAGCTCCAGCACCTCGTCGTGCACCCGGTGCGGGTCCGCGTCGCCGCGATCGATCTTGTTGATGATCACGATGGGCTGCAGCCCCAGCTCCAGCGCCTTGCGGGTGACGAAGCGCGTCTGCGGCATGGGGCCCTCGGCCGCGTCCACCAGCAGGATCACGCCGTCCACCATGCGCAGGATGCGCTCGACTTCGCCGCCGAAGTCGCTGTGGCCCGGGGTGTCGACGATGTTGATCTTGGTGTCCTTCCAGCGGACGGACAGGTTCTTGGCCAGGATGGTGATTCCGCGCTCCCGCTCCAGCGGGTTGCTGTCCATCACCCGCTCCGCCACCTGCTGGTTTTCACGGAAAGTGCCCGCCTGGCGGAGCATGTGGTCCACCAGCGTCGTCTTTCCGTGGTCGACGTGGGCGATGATGGCGATGTTGCGAATGGACATGAATCCTCTATCTCTGCGGCCCGTCCGGGCTCGTATGCATGGCGCTCCGCCGCTCCCAAAAGGAACACGGGCGCCTCACAGGGAGGTGCCCGCGCTCGGGAACAGCCATGTAAAATAGTGTAATCCGGGGGTTTAGTCCACCCCTGGCGGGTTTCGTGCGCCCGGCGGCGCGATAGGTGTGCCGCCGGACGTCCGCACAGGTACGCGCGGGGCAGCGGGATACGCCCTGCGCTCTTCACCCGGTCCGGCGCGGATGGCGGGGCAACCGCCGTTTCTCCCAGAAGTCACGGAGGTTGCGCGGCGATCACGGAGGTCGCGCGCCCGGAACCGCCGTGCGCGCGCGGCACGAGCAGGGGCGGCCGGCAGCATTGAACGAAGGGTGAACGCGGCGCCGCGTGGCGTGTATTGGCCCGCATCGACGCGATCCACGTTCTTTCGCTGATGCGCATCCCATGAGCACTCTGACCGCCGCGCCCCAGGCCGAAGCGCTGGAACGCCTTGTGGACCTGCTGCACGGCCGCCGCGTGGTGGTGCTGGCCGGCGCCGGCTGCAGCACGGAATCCGGCATCCCGGACTACCGCGGCCCCGAGGCCCTGCTGAAACCGCGCAAGCCCATCCAGTACCGGGACTTCGTGGGGAATGAGGCGGGGCGGATGCGCTACTGGGCGCGGAGCGCGATCGGGTGGCCGCGCTTTTCGTCCGCACGGCCCAACGCGGGGCACCAGGCGCTCGCGCGGCTGGAGGAGGCCGGCGCCATCCAGGGGATCATCACGCAAAACGTGGACGGACTGCACCACGCCGCCGGGAGCCGCCGCGTGGTGGAACTGCACGGCTCGCTCGCGTCCGTCCGCTGCCTGGCGTGCGGGCAGGTGGAGGCGCGGAGCGGGTTTCAGGAGCGGCTGCTGGGGGCGAACACGGAGTGGGCCGATCGCGTCTACCGCGGCACGGCAGCGGGCGACGTGCAGTCCGCTCCGGACGGCGACGCGGAACTGCCGGCCTGGGCCGCGGAGCGCTTCGTAGTCCCGGATTGCCTGGCGTGCGGCGGAATGCTGAAGCCCGACGTCGTCTTTTTCGGCGAGA
>NZ_DASVTX010000056.1:0-2030 GCF_036387355.1 Longimicrobium sp. | reverse complement strand
CGCCGCCGTGGTCCCCGCCGCTACATCGCATGCCCGGCCGCGCGGTGGTCGCTGCGCTGAAACGCGAGAAATTTGTGCACCGCGCGCAGCGCCTCAGGGTCGCGGGTGATGATCCGCACCTCGCCGCCGCGCGGCAGCTCGCGGTACTCGTACCGGATCGCGGTGCGGCGCGCCGCCATCCGCTCCGATCCGGGAACCTCGCGCATGTGCACCATCATGGGCGTCGAGAAGTCGCCGCGCGAGAAGGCGTCCGCGATCTCCCGCATGTGCGCGCGGATTACGGCTACCCCTTCCGGGTCCTCCCCGTCGCGCTGCAGCGCGATGCGGCCGCCATCCGCCAGGTCGTCGAACTGGTGGCTGGACGAATACTGGTCCACCCCCATCGCCTGCCGGCCCCGCTCCTGGAGGGCGGCAAAGGCGGAGTCCCCGTGCGAGGGATGCCGGCCGTGCGGGGCAACGTCCGCTCGCGGCGCGGCGCACGCCGCGAGCACCGCGGTCGCGGCGAGGGAAACAAGAGGCGAAGCGATGCGCATGGGGATCTTCCGTGTCCAAGGTTCCGTGCCCGGCAGCAACGGCGCACGCCGGTGCACAACGGTGCGCCATTGCCGCGCGCGGCGAAGGAACCCAGGTTCCAGGCATGTCATCATCCCATCGCGATCCGCTCGACGGCCTCGCTCTCCTCCAGGGCCTCCGGCGCGAGGCGCTGAACCTCCTGCGCGCCGGCGGCACCGAACGCCGCTTTGCCGCGGGAGAAGCGCTCTGGACGGCGGGAACGCGTCCGCGGGGCCTGTTCATCGTGCTCACAGGAGCGGTGCGGGTGGTGCGCGCGCCCGCGGGACGGCAGTACGTGGTGCACACCGAAGGGCCGGGCGGCACGCTGGGAGAGGTGCCGCTGTTCGCCGGCGGGCAGTACCCGGCCACGGCGCTGGCCGCGGAGCCCACCGTATGCCTGGCGCTGAGCCGCGAAACGCTGGCCCGCGCCATTGCCGCCGACCCTGAACTCGCGTTCCGGCTGCTCGGGCGCCTGGCGGAGCGGGTGCGGACGGTACTGCGGCGGCTGGAGGGGCGCACCAGCGAAACGGTTCCGGTCCGCCGGGCCAAGCTGCTGCTGGCCCGGGCCGGGGAGCACGGCGGCGCGGCCATCCCCCTCGGCGCCACACAGGCCGAGGTGGCGGAAGAACTGGGCACCGTGCGCGAGGTGCTGGTGCGGGGGCTGCGGACGCTGCGCGAGGCCGGGCTGATTGTCCCGGCCGGGCGAGGCCGCTATACGATTCCCCATCCGGCGGCCCTCCGCGCCTGGGCCGAGGCGCCGCGCAGCCCGGGCGAGGCGCCGTGAACGTCCTGGCGCGCGCGATGCAGCGATGATCCACCGACTCCCATCCGCTCCCCCTCCCAGCCCGGAGCAGCGCCATGGCCCCTCGACTTGTCGGATGCATTCTGCTGGCCTCGGCCGTCCTCACGCTCGCGCCGCCGGGCGCGGCGGGACAGGCGCGCCCGGTGCGCTTTGCGGGCGCGCAGGCGGCGGACAGCATGCAGGCGCTGCGGGACGCGCGCTCGCGGCAGGCGGCGTTCGAGCGGTTCCGCGCCGGGCGCCTGCCTCGCGTGAACGGCCTCGGCGGCGGCGGATCGGACGAGTGCACACGCGTGGGCCGCTTCTGCTTCTACTTCGGCGACGATGCGGACGTCAATCCGCCGCCGGAGCCGCCCGCCGTGGGAGTGCGCCGCGGCCAGCTGGTGCGCGCGCTGGACAGTGCCGTGGCCCGCAGCCCGCGCGACCGGTGGATCGTGGGCCAGCACGTCCGCTACCTGTCGGAAGCCAAGGAGCACGCCCGCGCCCTGGCCGCGGCACGCGACTGCCGTGCGGACGCCGCATGGTGCGCCGCGCTCCAGGGCTTTGCGCTGCACGAGGGCGGCCGGTATGCCGAGGCCGGCGCGGCGTTCGACCGCGCGCTCGCCCTCCTGCCCGAGGCCGAACGGCGGCGGTGGACGGAGATGGACGAACTGCTTTCGCCGCGGGACCAGCGGGCGTG
>NZ_DASVTX010000055.1:0-4272 GCF_036387355.1 Longimicrobium sp. | reverse complement strand
CCCCATCGACGCGTCAAACAGTGCCGCCCACACCCACCCATCCACCAGGAGCAGGTGAAGTCCCCCCGTCCGTTCGGGGGGACTTTCCGCCGTTGTTGCGGCGACTTCCGGGGCTCGACTCCCGGCGCCATACTCTATCCTCCACCCCGCACCAGGTGAAGTCCCCTCGCTCTCAGCCCGCGCTGACGGTGCGGTCGGCGGCCCAGGCGCGCAGGCGGGCGACGTCTTCGGCGCGGACGCGGGAAAGCGGGCGCGTACGGCCCATTTCCGCCACAAGGCGCTCCGTCGTCACCGGCCCCCCATCCGCCAGCGCGCCGTACAGCGCCGACACGATCGCCTGCTCGATCTCCGCGCCGCTGAACCCGTCCGCCGCCGCCGCGAGCGCATCCACGTCGAACCGCGCGGGGTCCTGCCTGCGGCGGGAAAGGTGCAGCCGCAGAATCTCCCGCCGCTCCTCCACACCCGGCAGGTCCACAAAGAACAGCTCGTCGAACCGCCCCTTCCGCAGCAGTTCCGGGGGGAGGCGCATCACGTCGTTGGCCGTGGCGACCACGAACAGCTCCGCCGTGCGGTCCTGCATCCACGAGAGGAACGTTCCCAGAATGCGGGTGCTGGTGCCGCCGTCCTGCTCGCCCGCGCCGCCGAACGCCTTCTCGATCTCGTCGATCCACAGCACCGCCGGCTCCAGCCGCGCCGCCGTGTCCAGCGCGCGCCGGAAGTTCTTTTCGCTCTCGCCGATGTAGCGGTCGTACAGCGCCGCGGGGTCCAGCCGCAGCAGCGGCAGCCCCCATTCCGCGGCCACCATCCGCGCGCTCAGGCTCTTGCCGCACCCGGGCACGCCCATCAGCAGAATGCCGCGCGGAAAGGTCAGGCCGAACTCCGCCGCGCGGTCGGCGTCCGACAGCACGATGCGCCGCCGGGCCAGCCACTCCTTGAGCCCCGCCAGTCCGGCCACCGCACCCATCCCTTCTTCCGCGGGGACGAACTCCAGCAGCCCGTCGCGCGCCACGGACTCGGCCTTGGCGCGCAGCACGCGCGGCACGTCCGCCGCGGAAAGCACGCCGTCGTCCAGGATCACGCGGGTAATCACCTTGCGCGCATCGCTCAACGTCATGCCGCGCAACGCGTTCAGCAGGCGCTGCACGTCCGGCGGATCGATCTCCACCGTGAGCGGGCGCTTCGCCTGGATTTCGTCGATGGTGGCCCGCAGCACCCGCCGGTAGTCCGCCGCGCGCAGCTTGGGGAGTCGCACCGTTGTCGCGAAAGGACGGATGGATTCCGGGATCTCCACCCCCGCCGCGGTCAGAAAGAGCGCGCCTCCCGTGCCGGACAGCACCTGCAGCGCGTCCCTCAGCTTGGCAGCGACCACCGGGTCCGCGAGCTGGCCGGCCAGGCCGTGGAAGTGGTACAGCGCGGGGATGGGCGCAAGCTCTACGTGGTGCAGCGCCTGCAGCGGATGCGAGGTTTCGTACGGCGCGCGCTCCGGCTCGTCGCGGCGGCGGAACGCGTCGAACGAAACGGCGCGGCGGTTGAAGTCCCACCCCGCGCCCACCGCCGGATCGCGCTCGGGAGCGGCGGGCGGCGCGGGGGCCGCCTGCGACGGCCGCGCGACGGGCTCGGCGCCGCGCCGCAGCCCCTTGGTGAGCGACCAGGTGAACAGCGGCAGCGCCATCCGGTCCGCCAGTTCGCCCAGCAGCGCCAGCGCGCGGTCTTCTTCCGCCGTGTCGATGACGATCAGGCTGTACCGCGAGCGGACCAGCAGGTCCACGTCGCGCAGAAAGTGGTGCATGCGAACGTCTTGGGGGATGACGGGCCGGGATGCGCCCAAAGCTAACGAGTCCTCTGCCCCGCGCCCAGCGACAAACGGATGCCGCCACCCGCGGGTTTCACTCCGCTGCGCCGGACCACCGGCGGCCCGTGCGCGCCGGATCAGCAGGGGCGGAAAATGGGCGCGTGCCTTGCCCGGCGTGGCCCGCGGGCCCAACATCCCGCCGCGCACTGCCCTCGCCCTCCGGATTCCGAGCATGACCGACCACGCCGCCGACCTTCGCGCCGAACTGCTGGCCCTCATTGCGGCCGGGCCGCTCGCGCCCCTTTCCGACGGCGAGTTCGACCGCCTGGCGCGCGCGGTGTTCGCGCACCAGTTCGCGTGCAACACGCCGTACCGCCTGTTCTGCGAGCGCCGCGGGATGTCGCCGGACGCGGTGGCGCACTGGACCCGGATCCCCGCCGTGCCCACCGATGCGTTCAAGGCCGCGGCGCTCGTCTGCGGCGGTGCGGAGGGGGCGCAGGCCGTCTTTCGCACCAGCGGCACCACCGCGGGGCGGGAGCGGCGCGGCACGCATTATCTGCCAGACCTGGCCCTGTACGACGCGGCGCTGCGGGCCGGCTTCTCGGCGCACCTGCTGCCGGACGGGGCGCGGCTCCCCGTCATCTCGCTGGTGCCGCACCCGCGGGAGATGGCGGATTCGTCGCTTTCGCACATGGCGGGCGCGGTGGTGGCGGACTACGGAACGGAGCGCGGCGGGTGGTTCGTGTCGCCGGATGGCGGGATCGACCACGCGGGGCTGGACAGGGCGCTGCGGGGGGCGGAGGAGCGCGGCGAGCCGGTGTGCATCCTGGGCACCGCCTTCGCCTTCGTGCACTGGATGGACGGGCTGCGCGAGTCCGGCACGCGCTACCGGTTGCCGCCAGGTTCGCGCCTGATGGACACCGGCGGATTCAAGGGGCGTTCGCGCGAGGTCACGCGCGAGGAGCTGTACGCGGGGCTGCAGGACCGGACCGGGATCGGCGCGGCGTGGTGCGTGAACGAGTACGGGATGACGGAGATGAGCTCGCAGTTCTACGACGGCGTCGCGGGCGCGGCGCGCGCCCCCGCGGAGCGGCTGCAAGGCGGCGCGGCGTGGGTGCGCACGCAGGCAACCGACCCGGAAACGCTGCTTCCGCTGCCGCACGGGGAGGTCGGCGTGCTGCGGCACATCGATCTGGCAAACCTGAACTCGGTCCTAGCGATCCAGACGGCGGACCTGGGCTTCACCACGCCGGACGGCTTTCGCGTCCTGGGGCGCGCGACGGGCGCCGAGGCCCGCGGCTGCTCCATCGCCATGGACGACCTGCTGCGCGCCATCGCCCGCTGAGGGCGGGAAAGGGCGCGGTTGCGCCATCGCGCCGGCGCCGCGCCTACCTCCCGGAAGCCGCCACCCGCGTCCTTCTGCGGCGCAGCACGGCGGCCAGCAGAACGAGGAGCGCGGCGAACACGCCGGCCAGCGCCGTCTGCTGAAAGAGCAGAAGCAGGCTCTCGGGCCGCAGCGTGTGCCGGATCGTGTCCACGACCCCGTCGCCCAGCACGGGCACCTTGGGGAACAGCTTTCCCAGCGAATACGGCCTCTGCCCGCTGAACGGCCACAGCAGCATCAGGTTCGTGGGGCCGCTCTCGTCCAGCAGGTCCATCAGCAGGTGCGAGGCGTAGCCCAGGCCGAACACCGCGCCCCATCTCCCGCCGCCCAGCAGCGTTCCGACGGCCGCCCAGAGCGCCACGGCGGTAAAGCTGTGTGTGGCCGTTCCGTGCAGCGTGCCGCCGCGCCCCAGCAGAATGCCGAGAATGATGTCCACGTCGGGGAGCGCGCCGAGCATGGCCCCGGCCAGGAGCGCGCGGCCGCGCGGTGGCGGATTGCGCATGGTGCTGAGCGCCACCTCCACGATTCCGGCGCCGACGAGCATGTGTGCGGGAGGAAACGGCATCCGGATCTGATTCGAGAGACAAAGTGCGGGCGGCAGCGCCATTCGCGCGGAGATTTCCGCGCCAAGATGCGGGAGGGGGAGGATGACTACAAGTGCAATCGGCGCGAATCCTAGCGCCGTTGATGACGGATTGTGGAGGAGAATCCGGTGCAGAAAGGCGGACATCCGTGCGTCCGCCTGCCCGGAGCGAATGAATTCGCCGCTGGAAAAGCACGAAGTCCGCCTGCGCGGACTGCATCGGCGGCATCGGCGCGGGCGGCTGGCACCGTCCGTCCGCCGCGTCGGTTGAAGCCCCGATCGTGGACGCGACAGCGGCCACGAGTCGGGGCTTACCGCTGTTCGAGCGGCGGATTTATCCGCTCAGGAAAGGCGAGGCACCGAAACGGTCGCGCTGCGCGCGGGCCCCTCCCCCACCCTTCCCCGATCCCCTCCCGCTTGGAAGCGATACGCCGGAGAGGGAGAACTGCAACGAAGGTGCGCTTCGGAGAGTGCCGGTGCGGTCGGAGAGGCCCCCTCTCCCCGGCCCTCTCC
>NZ_DASVTX010000054.1:0-3407 GCF_036387355.1 Longimicrobium sp. | reverse complement strand
CCCGCCGCGCACCGGCTCGTCCCAGTCCACCCGCGCGTCTCCGCCGCGGTACGGCTGCACGAAGTACATCCGCGTTCCCGTGCGGTCCCGCGCCTCGGCAATCAGCACCGTCTGGTGTTCGCCGCTTTCGGAGTCCATCTGCGCCTCCATGGCCAGCAGGAGGCAGTCGGGCTTCTTGACCTCGGCGTATCGCGCAATGGTGCCCGACAGGATCTCCGGAGAAGCGCCCCCCATCCCGTCCCCGACGGGAATCGCCATCGTACGGAACTCCGGCGTGGCGTGCCCGGGCTTCTCGTGTACGCTGCGAATGCGTGGAGGTACGTCTTCTCCTTCCCGGGCCGCCCGCCCGATCGCGTCCTTGACTTCTTCCAGGAACCGTGTGGCCATTCCGAGCGTGCGCTCGGCCTGATGCGTCCTGCTGCGAGCCACTACAACCTCCGGTTTCAGGAACCACTTTTTTCGGCGGCTCGATCGCGCTCTGCGACCCGCCCGCCGCGAACCCGGCATCCATGTCCCCATGCAAAGGCGGAGCCACCGTGAAACATGTTTGCACAAACATCATGACGGCGGGGCGGACGCGGGGAGGATCGGCCGGGCGGAGGCACAGGATTCGGCGGATCGCCGCATCCCGGGTAGAAGATGCTGGCACGTCCTCCCACCCCGCCGGGAAAGCGGCGCGTACGGAACGCATGCAAAACGGAGCGCGGGACGGAACGCAAAACCGCGCTCCCGGAGCGGGGGCGCGGCTTCAGAAAATCGTACGGAAAGTGGCGGATCAGATCCGGGCGGCGTCCTGCACGGCCTTGCGCAGCCGGCTCCACACCGCGGTGCCGTAGCGCAGAAAGTTGGCGCGCTCCACCGGCAGGTCGGCCAGAAAGGCCCAGGCGGGCGCCGACCCCTTGCGCGTGTTGCAGGGTTGGCAGGCCGTCACCAGGTTGCCGGGCGAGTTGTCGCCGCCCCGCATGCGCGGCTGCACGTGGTCCAGCGACAGCCGCTCGGCGGGGAACGGCTCGCCGCAGTACACGCAGCGGTACTCGTCACGGGCAAAGATGCGCTCCCGCAGCGTGCGCTCCGCGTCGCCCGTCATCCCCGCTCCACCACGTAGCCCGCCTGCGTGAGCCGCTGCACCACCTGCTCCACGTGGTCGCGGCCGCGCAGTTCCAGCATCAGGTCGATCTCCGCCTCGGTGACCCACAGGTCGGCCATGGCGCGGTTGTGGTCCAGCCGCACCACGTTGGCTCCCGCATCGGCCAGCAGCGTGGCGAGGGTGGCCAGCGCGCCGGGACGGTCCTTGACCCGCAGCTTCAGGTTGGCGCGGCGGCCATCCTGCACCAGCCCGCGGTCGATGATGCGCGACAGCAGCGTGACGTCGATGTTCCCCCCGCTCAGCATCATCACCACGTTCTTTCCCTGCAGCCCCGCGATGTGGCCGTTCACCACCGCGGCCACCGTGGTGGCGCACGCGGCCTCCACCACCGTCTTTTCGCGCTCCAGAAGAAGCAGGACCCCCGCCGCGATCTCTTCCTCGCTCACGGCCAGCAGTTCGTCCACGTACTGCTCGATCATGCGGAAGGTGTGCTCGCCGATGCGGCGGACCGCGATCCCCTCGGCGATCGTTTCCGCGGGGGGAATGGTGACCCGCTCCCCCGCCTCGCGCGAGCGGAGGGCGGCGGGAAGCACCTCGGCCTCCACCCCCACGATGCGCACCTCGGGACGGATCTGCTTGATGGCCGCGGCGATGCCGCTGATGATGCCGCCGCCGCCCACGGAGCACACCACCACGTCCAGATCCGGCACCTGCTCCAGCAGCTCCAGCCCGATGGTGCCCTGCCCCGCGATGATCCCCTCGTCGTCGAACGGGTGGATGAGCGTCTGCCCCTCGGCCTCGCGGATGCGCAGCGCCTCCGCCATGGCCTCGTCGTACACCGAGCCGTGCAGCACCACGCGGGCGCCGTACTTCTCCGTCGCCGACACCTTGACCAGCGGCGTGCGCTCCGGCATGACGATGGTGGCGGGAATCCCCAGCCGCGACGCGTGGTAGGCCACCCCCTGCGCATGGTTGCCCGCGCTGGCGGCGATCACCCCGCGCCGGCGGTCCTCCTCCGGCAGGAGCAGCATGCGGTTGAGCGCCCCGCGTTCCTTGAACGAGCCCGTGCGCTGCAGGTTCTCGAACTTGAACCAGGCGTGCCCGCCAAACATTTCGCCGAACGTTTCCGACGGCGTGCAGGGCGTGTACACCACCTGCCCCGCGATGCGGGCCGCGGCGTCGCGGATCTGCTGAAGTGTCACCATACGACAGAAAAAGGAGACAGAACGGACGAGGGACATTGCCGAAGTGAACGGGATGTAGTAACCTCTCCCGGCGGCAGGGGCAAGCGGCCCCGCCGTGCCCGACCCGTGCCGTACCGATGCCCGCAGACGCCCCGAACACGCCGGAGCACCCCCGAATCGCCGCGCTCGCCCGCGTTCTGGCGCGCCGGCCCGCGGAGACCCGGCCCGGCGACGGCGGCATCGCCCGTGCGGCCGTTGCCATTCTGCTGCGCGACGCGCAGGGCGGGCTGGAATTGCTGCTCATTCGCCGCGCGGAGCGGGCGGGCGATCCATGGAGCGGCCACATGGCCCTTCCCGGCGGGCGCGAGCAGGCGGACGACGCGGGCCCGGAGCACACCGCCGCGCGCGAAACGCGGGAAGAGGTGGGGATCGACGTCGCCGCGGGCGGACGGCTGGTCGGGGCGCTGGAGCCCGTGGGCCCGCACTCGGCCCGCGCGCCGCGCATCCTGGTGCGCCCCTTCGTGTTCGCCGTGCCCGCGGACGTGCAGGTGCAGGCCAACCACGAGGTGAGCGCCGCCGTGTGGATTCCGGTGGATGAACTGCTGGCCCCCGGCGCGGTGACCGAGCACCTGCTGGAGATGGGCGACGCGGAGCCGCTGCGCTTTCCCGCGCTGGACGCGCGGGGCCACGTGGTGTGGGGGCTCACGCACCGCATTCTGGGCGACTTTCTGCACGCGTACCAGCAGGCGGCCTGACCACCCGCGCCGATGCCGGGCCGCGCCGCCCGGGAGCCTGTTTTGCGCCGATGCGTGTTCCGTCCCGTCCGGGGCGGTCCCCAGGCACCGGTGAACCCGCGGAACCGCCATGGCTCGCGAACCGTTCACGTTGTCCCTGACCGCCCGCCAGGCCGAAGCGCTCCGCGCGCTGGCCGCGCTGGAGGATCTGCCGCCCGAAGTCTACGCGGCCGAGGTGCTGACCAAGCACCTGTACCATGCCTACACGCCCGACGTGGCGCGCCGCGCGGCCCTGGCCCGCGACGTGCCCGGCGGGGCCGCTTCCTGATCACCCTTTTCCGCCTTGCCGCGACCTCGTCCATGGAAGACAGTTCGTTCGAGTTCCTCAGAAAGCTGCTGGAT
>NZ_DASVTX010000053.1:0-9743 GCF_036387355.1 Longimicrobium sp. | reverse complement strand
AACAACACCGTCAACACGCTGCGGCTGTGGGCGGCCAAGGCCACGGAGGAGTTCGACCTGGAGGGCTTCATCCGCGGCAACTATATCGCCGCGGTGGAGGCCAAGAGCCAGACCGAAACCATCTCCAAGGTGCTGTATCCGCCCGATGACACCGGCGCGGGCAAGGAACTGCGGCTCAAGCAGCAGTACTTCTTCGTCAGCGCCACGCTGCAGGACATCATCGCCCGGTACCTCACGGAGCGGAAGACGTTTGACGACTTCCCCGACAAGGTGCAGATCCAGCTGAACGACACCCATCCCGCCGTCGCCATCCCCGAGCTCATGCGGCTGCTGATGGACGACCACGGGCTGGAGTGGGACGCCTCGTTCGACATCGCGCGGCGGACGTTCGCCTACACCAACCACACGGTGCTCCCCGAGGCGCTGGAGCAGTGGGGGACGGACCTGTTCGGCCGCCTGCTGCCGCGGCAGATGGAGATCGTGCGCGAGATCGACCGCCGCTTTCGCGACCGCGTCCTGGAGAAGTTCCCGGGCGACGCCGCGCGCGAGGAGCGCATGGCCATCGTTTCCGGCTCGCGCATGCGGATGGCCAACCTGGCCATCGTCGGGAGCCACACCACCAACGGCGTGGCCGCGCTGCACACGGAGATCCTCAAGGACAGCATCTTCAAGGATTTCCACGAGCTGTGGCCGGACCGCTTCACCTCGGTGACCAACGGCATCACGCAGCGGCGCTGGATGCTCAAGGCCAACCCGCGGCTGTCGTCGCTCATCACCGAGGCGATCGGCAACGGGTGGGTCACGGACCTGGAGCGCCTGCGCGAGCTGGAGCCGTTCGCGGCCGACGCGGCGTTCCGGGAGCGGTGGATGGCCATCAAGTCCGCCAACCGCGCGCGGCTGGCGGGAATCGTGACGGACCTCACGGGAACGCCGGTGGATCCCGCGTCCATGATGGACGTGCAGATCAAGCGCATGCACGAGTACAAGCGCCAGCTGATGAACGTGCTGCGCTGCGTGGACAGCTACCTGACCCTGCGCGACGCGCCGGACCTGGACGTGCCCGTGCGCGCCGTGCTGTTCGGCGGCAAGGCGGCGCCCACGTACTGGACGGCCAAGCTCGTCATTCAGCTCACCAACGCGGTGGGGCGGCTGGTGAACGCGGAGCCGCTGGCGTCGCGGCTGCTGCGCGTCGCCTTTCTCCCCGACTACCGGGTGTCGCTGGCGGAAAAGATCTTTCCCGGCAGCGACCTGTCGGAGCAGATCTCCACGGCAGGCTTCGAGGCGTCGGGCACGGGGAACATGAAGTTCGCCCTGAACGGCGCGCTCACCATCGGCACGCTGGACGGCGCCAACGTGGAGATCGCCGAGCGCGTGGGCGACGAGAACATCTTCATCTTTGGCCTCAGGGCCGACGAGGTGGAGGCGCGCAAGGCCGCGGGCTACAATCCCCGCGCGGAGTACGAGGCCAGCCCGCGCCTGGCCCGCGTGCTGGACTTCATCATGAGCGGCGTGCTTTCTCCCGAAAACCCGGGGCTGTACCGGCCGCTGGTGGAGGGGCTGCTGCACTCCGACCCGTACATGGTGCTGGCCGACTTCGACGCGTATCTGGAGGCGCAGGAGCAGGTGGACGCCGCCTGGGCCGACACGCACGACTGGACGCGCAAGGCGGTGCTGAACGTGGCGCGCTGCGGCTTCTTCAGCAGCGACCGCTCGGTCAAGGAGTATGCGGAACGGATCTGGAAGCTCTGATCGGCTCAGTTGTGTCCGTACCGCGGCCCGCTCACCTGTCGGTGGGCGGGCCGTTTCGCTTTCGGCCAGCGTGGCGCGTCCTCTGCGAAGAGGCGGATGCTTTCGGAGGGAGCCGCGCATTGAGGTTGATGATGAAGCGCACGGGATGGGTCGCGCCGCTCGCGGTGCTGGGGATGATGATGACCGTGGCGGGGTGTTCCGCGCGCGGGCTGGCGGAAGCGGTGTTCGTGGGCGACCACTTCACCCGCACGGCGGACGTGCCGTACGGCGCCGACCCGCGCCTGAAGCTGGACGTGTACCGGCCCAAACGCGTCCGACCCGGCGCGCCCGTCGTCGTGTGGCTGTACGGCGGCCGCTGGCAGGGCGGCTCCAAGCGCGACTACCGCCTGCTGGCGGACGGAATGACGCGCCGCGGGTGGATCGTCGTGGTTCCCGACTACCGGCTGTACCCCCGCGTTCGCTTTCCCGCCTGGGTGGAGGATGGCGCCCACGCCGTTCGCTGGGCGCGGGACCACGCGCGCGAGCTGGGCGGCGACCCCGATCACCTGTTCGTGATGGGGCACTCGGCGGGCGCGCACACCGTGGCGCTGCTGGCTTTGGACGAGCACTGGCTGGCGGACGCGGGCGTTCCCGCGGCGTCGGTGCGTGGCTTCGTGGCGCTCGCCGGCCCGGTGGCGACCACCTGGACGGACGCGGACGTGCAGGCGCTCATGGGCCCGCGCCAGGGGTGGCCCGCCACCTATCCGCTCACGCGGGTGGACGGGACGGAGCGGCCGCTGCTCCTGCTGCACGGGGAGTCGGACCGCACGGTGTCGGTGGAAAACTCGCGCCGGCTGGCGGCGGCCATCCGCGAGCGGGGCGGCTGCGCGGGGCTGCGGACCTACCGCGGCGTGGGGCACGTGGAGATCGTGGTCGCCCTTTCCGTCCCGCGGCTCAACACGGCGCCCGTGCTGGGCGACATCGCCCGCTTCGTCCGCGATCCGCGCGGCGTGGCGTGCGCGCCGGCGGCTGGGAGCGAGACGACGGCGGTCCACAATGAACGGGAGAACGGATGAGCGGCAGGGTGGTGGTGATCACGGGCGCCAGCGGCGGGATCGGCGCGGCGGTGGCGCGCCGGCTGGGCGCGGAGGGCGCGTCCGTCGTCCTGGCGGCGCGGCGGCGGGAGGAGCTGGAGGCGGTCGCGGCGGAGAGCGGTGCGTCCGCGCTCGCCGTGCCCACCGACGTGACGGTGCGGGCGCAGGTGGAGGCGCTGCGCGACGCGGCGGTGGAGCGGTTCGGGCGCGTGGACGTATGGATCAACAACGCGGGACGGGGGATCACGCGGCCGGCGCTGGAGGTGACGGACGAGGACCTGGACGAGATGATGACCATCAACGTCCGCTCCGCGCTGTACGGCATGCAGGCCATCGTTCCCCACTTCGTGGAGCGCGGGAGCGGCCACCTGATCAACGTATCGTCGTTCCTGGGGCGCGTGCCCATCGCCACGCAGCGCTCGGCGTACAATGCGGCCAAGGCGGCGCTGAACGCCCTCACCGCCAACCTGCGCGTGGATCTGGCGGATGCGCATCCCGGCATCCACGTCTCGCTGGTGATGCCGGGCGTGGTGCTGACCGAGTTCGCGGCCAATGCGCGTGGCGGGCCCATCGCCGGCGGGCCGCCGCCGGGGCCCATGAAGCCGCAGACAGCGGAGGAGGTGGCGGAGGTCATCGCCGGGGTGATCGCGGCGCCGCGGGCGGACGTGTACACCAACCCCGTCAGCCCGGAGATGGCGCGGCGCTACTACGACGACGTGGAGGCGTTCGAGGCCCAGGTCCGCGCCGCCCGCGCCGCCGTGCCGCGCTGACGAGACCCTGCCGCACACACGAAAACGCGACACCGCGGCTGGCGCGGGTGTCGCGTTCTTTATCCCTCCCGTCCGGCGCCCTCCCGTGTTTCCCGCAAACAATGCTGTCGATGGAGGCCGCTGTCCGTTCTACGATCATCGTGAAAACGATTTACGATTATCGTGAATGTGCGTGGTCAGGCTTGGCTGAGGAGAGCGGGATCTTTCGGCGCCGTTCGTGGGCCACCCGGCGCCGGCGCATCCCGTGCCGAAGCATCCGCGTGCCGGCGTGGCGCGCTGCCGGACTCTCGGCGGCGCCCGCGGATTCGGTACGCGCCGCGCAACCTGCGGTGCATTCCGCGTCCGAGGCGCGGGATTCTTCGGTCGGCGCCAGAGTCTGGTGTGACGGACGGTGCGGCGCAGCGCCTCCGCTCAGAATGACACCCGAAGTCCGAGGCGGGCGTGGGATCCCGGTGCGGCGGAGGTGAGAAATCGCGCTGCGCCTGGTGCCATCTCACGCCGCTCGCCTCGCAGGCGCCGCTTGCGGCGGCACCTCCGCTCTCCGGTATCCTGCCGCCCACTTCGGCGCCGGGGCGTCATTCTGAAGGAGCGTGCGCCGCGCTTTCCCCGGCACCGCGTTCATGCGCGCCTGAAGAATCCCGGACCGAAGCATCCGCCGCGCCGCGGGCTGGCGTGGCGCGCTCCAGCCTCTCCCGCCGCACCCCGCAGCGTCCGAGCGCGGTGCGCAACCGGTCGTGCATCGGATGCGGTGGCGCGGGATTCTTCGGTCGGCGCCAGAGTCCGGTGTGACGGACGGCGCGGCGCGGCGCCTCCCTCAGAATGACACCCGAAGTCCGGACCCGGTGAGTCATCCCGGTGGGGGCTGAGGTGGCGGATCCGATGCGCCTGATGCCAGGCCGCGCCGCACGCGCCGCCGCGCCGCGCTGACGAGACCCCGCCGCACGCACGAAAACGCGACACCGCGCCGTGCGCGGTGTCGCGTTTCCGTCCCCCGCCTGCTACAGCTGAGCGCTGATCCAGTCGGAGAGAATGTCCAGCGTATCGCTGAAGGCGGGGAGATACTCGTCGCCCCGGTAGCGGGCAGGGTCCGGCACCCGCAGTCCAGCGCGTTCAAAGATCCATCCGTGCTCCTCGTACAGATCCCGGGCCTGCGTGCTCAGCAGGTACGGATCAGGCGCGCCGTTCGTCCCTTCCCAGCCCGCGACGGAGATCAGAAAGGCGTAGACGGCCGGCCAGTGGATCCAGTGCGGAAGATCCTCGTCGTCGCCGTGGCGGGAAAGGAGCCGGACGAGGCCGTGCGCGAATCCGATGGGCGACCGGTATGCGATCGGGAAGGTGTTGGCCTGCTCCAAGAATCCGCCCGCCAGCAGATCTCTCGCGGCCTGGCGAACGTTGGTGTCCGCGTACGAAACCGCGCGGGCGATCTCCTTGCTGGGGAGAGCAACTCCGTCCATCGCCACCACAAAGGCCAGGACGTCGGGCTTGGCGCTCACGCCGAAGCCCGCGCGCAGGCGGAGAAGGAGCGTTGCGGGACCCTCAAGGCGGAGTTCCTTGGGGCCCTTTCCGGCGCGCACGGGGACCGGTTCGGTCACGTCCGCCTTCCAGCGGGTGTCTCCCGCCTCGTGCGCCCACGCGGCAAACTGGCCGAGCCGCGGCGTCCGTTCCGCGGGGAAGCCGGGGCGCAGGCTCTTGATCCTGCGCGTGCTCATCAGCCCGGAGCCCCGGGCGGCCCACCAGGCAAGCACGTCCGCGAGACGCCGTTCCGAATCCCAAAGGCAGAGGGATGCCAGCACGAGTGCTTCGGGATCCAGGATGCTCGCCGGCACCGGCGCGGACGCGTTGCGCAGGAGCATCGGGTTCAGCACGCCCCATTGCGCCCAGACGGCGGTGAGCGCCACCTCCGCGGCCCTGCTACTCAGCGATTCGCAACTGACTGCGGACATGGGCAAGCGCCTGTGGAATCTGTGCGTGGAATGCCTCGCTCGCGTCCTGCGTAGCCGCCCAGGCCGCGGCGCGCTCCAGTTCCTGGTCGGTCGGCCTGAGCCTCAGCAGGTCCTGCATGTGCACGCTCCCGGGGCCCAGATCCAGCGCGGCGAAGAGCTTGAGCGCGATCATCGCTTCCCGTCCGGGCACCCCGACGTACAGCGTCCCGAAACGGTGCCACTCCAGGTCTCCCGCGAGCCCCGGCGGCATTCCTGTCAGCCACTGGCTCGCGACTACGGTGTTCATCCAGTCAGGATCGAGGCCGAAGTCACGGGCGACGCGGAGAATGCCTGCCTGCAGCGCCGGTGGAAGCGGCTCCGGCGCAAACAGCAGCGGAACCCCTTCCGGGACGGGTGTCCCGCGCGCAATGACGTCCACGTCCGCGGTGCCGCGGAGGTGAAACCCGCGCAGGTTCATGGCGACGCCACCCACCACGACCAGGTGCTCCGTGGCGCCTTGCGATTCCAGCAGCGTTCCCAACGCGCGCAGCGCCGCGAGCAGTGCGCCCAGAGTAGTGGGCTCCGACCGGTCGAGCATCCCCCCTCCCGCCCCATTCACGATTATCGTAAAAGCAGTTCACGATAATCGTAAGATCGTCGTCGCGCAATTACTCGGCGGGGGCCACCCAGTAGGTCTGCTCGGGGTGGCGGGACTCGAACTCGGCCATGCGCGCGTCCGCCTCGGCGCGGGTGGCGAAGTCGGCCACCCGAACGCGGTTGCCGTTGTCGTCCTGGCGCCACAGGTCCCACCGGACCCCAACATCGCCCGCCGCGCCCGCATCCACGCACCACCAGGGAGAGAGCCGCGCCGCGGGGACGGCCGGGAGCGCCAGCCCGCCCTGCTCGTAGTGCGACGTATCGTTGAAGAGCGTAAGCCGCGCCCGGGTGGGCCCGCGAAAATCGACGACGTTGAGCGCGGCCGGGCTCTGGTCCAGGTTGTCGCGATACCGCCGCGGATCAAACCCCAGCAGCGAGCTCAGGATCAGCCGGATGGTGGCCTTGTGCGACACCACCAGCACCGTCTGATCCGGGTGGGCGCGCACCAGGTCCAGCACCGCCGGGAGCGCCCGCGCCGTCACCTGCAGCCCCGACTCGCCCCCCTCCGGCGCAAAGGTGTACGGGTCCGCATCCCACCGTTCCGCCTCGTCCGCGTACCTGGCCTGCACCTCGGCGCGGGTCATTTCCTCCCACCGTCCGTGCGAAATCTCCCGCAGCGCGGGCAGAGGCGTCACCGCCACGGCGTGCCCCCGGGTGACGATCGCGGCCGTTTCCATGGCCCGGCCCAGCGGTGAGGCGTAGGCCGCGTGAATGGGCGTGGCTGCCAGACGGCGCGAAAGGCCGGCCGCCTGCGCCTGCCCCTCGTCGGAGAGCGGAACGTCCACCGCGCCGGCAAAGCGGTCTTCGGCGGTAAGGACGGTGGCGCCGTGGCGCACCAGAAAAACGCGGGTGAGCGGGGGAGGCATGGGCGGCGGGGCGTGGGTGAAAAAAAGACTTTCCAAGCTTCGTGCAAGGCCGGGACCCGGCCGCAGAATGCGGCGTCCCGGGGTGACGGTCTTGTAAACGGCGGCCGCATTCGGTATCCTGCCGCGAGCAGATGGACCGGCGCCCGGCGTGCCCCGTTTCGTTTTCCCGGAAAAACGCCGGGCGCACGCGCGACCGCGCAGGTCCGAGAGCGTCAATGGTTCCCGCCGCCCGCCGGCCGGGATCGCTCCGTATCACCCCGCACAGGAGGGTGCACACCGGCCGAGTTCCGTCGGGTTCGACCCTGTCCGCAGCACAACCAATCGTGAATCACAGATCTAACGGAGGATGTATGGGCTCTGCTACCCATCGGAAGGGGTGGCTTCGGCTGGCCCTGGCCGCGGGGCTCCTGTTCGCCGCGCCGCTGGCCGCACAGAGCGGCACCGTGCGCGGCACCGTCCTGGAATCGGGCAACCGGCAGCCGCTGAGCGGCGCCTCGGTGTCCGTGGCGGGAACGGACCGCCGCACGGTGACGGGCGCCAACGGTGAGTACTCCCTGGCGGGCGTTCCCGCGGGGCGGGTGACGGTGCGGGCCTCCATGCTGGGGCACGCCACGGCCGAGAGCAGCGTGACCGTGGCCGACGGGCAGACGGCCCGCGCCGACTTCGCGCTCGCCCCGGCCGCCCTGGGGCTGGAGGCGGTGGTGGTGACGGGAACGCCGGGCGCCACCAGCCGGCGCCAGCTTCCCAACAGCGTCACCACCGTGGACGTGGCCGAGATCACGCAGAAGACCACGGTGAGCGACGTGACCGAGGTGCTGCAGTCGCGGACCCCGGGCGTGCAGATCCTGAGCAACGCCGGCACCCCCGGCGCCGCGGCGGACATCCGCATCCGCGGCGCGGGCTCGCTGACGGCCGTGCGCCCGCTGATCTACGTGGACGGCATCCGGTACAGCGACGCCGAACTGGGCAACTTCGGCGCGTCAGGCGCCGGCGCCACCTCGTTCAGCACGCAGGTGACGTCGGCCCTCTCGTTTCTGAACCCCGAAGACATCGAGAGCATCGAGGTCATCAAGGGCCCCGCCGCCTCCACGCTGTACGGCGCCGAGGCGGCCGCGGGCGTGATTCAGGTGATCACCAAAAAGGGAACGCGCGGCGTGCAGCGCACCCGGTGGAACCTGAAGTACGAGATGGGCGTGAACGAGATGGTGGCGGACCTGCCGCGCAACTACACCACCTGCACCGCGGCCCGCATCGCGGAGCGCACGGCCACCACCAACGAGCCGGTGTTCCCCGGCTGCCAGGGGGTGCCGGTGAACACGGTCCTCGATGCCCCCAGCCCCATCACGGTGGACCCGTTCGGGTTCCGTGACGGCGACATCACCCGCACCAACCTGTCGGTGAGCGGCGGCGCGGACCGCTTCTCGTACTTCGTGGCCGGCGACATGGACCGCGAGCAGGGCGTGTTCTTCAACAGCTTCAACAACCGGCGTTCGTTCCGCGGTAACTTTACGGTGAACGCCAACAGCAAGCTGGACTTTCAGGTCAGCACCAACTACGTGCGCAACCACCTGCGCCTTCCCATCGGCGACGAGTCCGCGCAGGGGCTGCTGCTGGGCTCGGTGCGCGGGCTGGTGGGCCGCATTCCGGCCGCCACGGGCGTGCAGCCCGGCTACGCGTTCTCGGTGGACGGGTCGCGCGCCAACAACTACAACAACCAGACGCGCTCCGACCGCACCACGCTGGGCGGCACCGTGAACTACCGTCCGGTGACGTGGTTCCGCAACCGGGTCACGCTGGGGCTGGACCAGACCAACAACACGGCCACCATCATTTCGCCGGCCGGCAGCACCGACGCCTCCTTCGCCGAAGAGCCCGAAGGGCTCAGCGGCATCCGGGTACCGCGCAACCGCCTGTACACGGTGGACTACGTGGGCAACGTGGAACTCCCGCTCAACAACTGGCTGGAGACCACCACCTCGTTCGGCATCAACTACATCGCGCGCCGCACTGAAACGCTGTTCGGCATCGGCCGCGGGCTGGGCGCGCCCGACATCACCACCATTCAGAACGCGGCGCAGACCACCGGCTCCAACACGGTGGTGGAGAACAAGTCGCTGGGCTACTACGTGCAGGAGCAGCTTGCCTTCGGCAACCGCCTGTTCCTTACGGGCGCCCTGCGGGCCGACGACAACAGCAGCTTTGGCCGCGAGTTCGACCTGATCGTGTACCCCAAGGCCGGGCTGTCGTACGTGCTCTCGGAAGAGCCGGCGCTGGAGCGGTTCCTGAACCCGCTGCACGTGAACACGCTCAAGCTGCGCGCCGCCTACGGGCAGGCGGGCCGCTCGCCGGACCCGTACTCGGCCAGCCAGACCTACACAGTCGTCAAGGTGGCGGGCCCGGGCGCCACGTACTCCGGCCTGCGCCCGGTCGCCTTCGGCAACCCCAACCTGGAGCCGGAGCGCGGTGAGGAGTACGAGATCGGCACCGAGGCCACCTTCCTGAACGACCGCGTGGGGGTGGACTTCACCTACTACAACAAGCGGACCGACAACCTGCTGCAGTCCATTTCGGTGGCGCCCTCCACCGGGTTCATCAGCAGCCAGCTCACCAACATCGGCTCCATCAGCAACAGCGGCGTGGAAATGCTGCTCACGGTGGTGCCGGTGGACCGCCGCAACGTGCGGTGGGAAAGCCGGTTCAACGTGG
>NZ_DASVTX010000052.1:0-5651 GCF_036387355.1 Longimicrobium sp. | reverse complement strand
GCTAGTTGTCAAGCCTCTTGTCAAGCCAACGATGACCCGCGACGAACTGGACGAGGCACTCACCGCACTCCGGAAGCACGACTCCGAGACTCCGGGCATTGAAGCCAAGCGCGCCCAAGCCGAGCTTCCGCGCCGGGTTTGGGAAACGCTGTCGTCGTTTTCCAACACGCCGGGCGGGGGCGTGCTGCTTCTGGGCGTGGACGAAGAGGCGGGGTTCTCGGCCGCCGGTGTGCGTGATCCCGCCAAGCTGCAGGCGGACCTGGGTGCCCTGTGCGCGGACCAGATGGAGCCGCCGCTGCGTCCGCTCATTCAGCTCTGGGACGTGGATGGGGCAACCATCGTCAGCGCCGAGTTCCCCGAACTGCCGCCTGACCAGAAGCCGTGCTACTACCGGGGCAGCGGACTGCCCAACGGCGCGTTCGTCCGGGTGGGAGATGGGGACCGCCGGCTCACCCCGTACGAGGTGCAGGCGCTCTTTGAATCGCGGGGCCAGCCGCACCACGATGCCGAGCCGCTGCCGGGCACCGGCGCGGGCGATCTGGACCCGGTGCTTCTGGAAGCCATGCTGCAGCGGTTTCGCGAGCGTGACGGGGCGCCGTACCGCGAGTGGTCGGACGAGCAGCTCCTTCGCACCCTTCGCATTCTGGTGCCCGGCGCGGACGGCAATCTGGTGGCGTCCCTCGCCGGGTGGCTCTGCTTCGCGCCCTATCCACAGGACCGCTTCCCCAACCTGTCGGTCTCCTTTACGCGCTATCCCGGGCTGGTGGCGGGTGAACCGGGCCCGGGCGGCGAGCGCTTTCTGGACAACGTAAAGATCGAGGGAGCGCTTCCCGTCGTGGTGGTGGAGGCCATGCGCACGCTCAAGCGCAACATGCAGCGGCGCGGCATCGTGCAGGGGCTGTATCGCGAAGACCTGTGGGAGTATCCGGAAACCGTGCTGCGCGAGGCTCTGGTGAACGCGCTGGGGCACCGCGACTACTCGCCGCAGGCGCGCGGCGCGCAGGTGCACGTTCAGATGTTCCCGGACCGGCTGGAGTTCCTGAGCCCGGGCGGGCTGTTCGGTCCGGTGCAGCCCGACCAGTTGGGCGAGGTAGGCGTGCAGTCGTCGCGCAACGCGCACCTGATGCGCTTGCTGGAAGAATTGCCGCCTCCCGGAGAGCGCCGGCCGCTGTGCGAAAACCGGGGCACCGGGCTGGCTTCCATCCTGGACCAGCTCCGGCGGGCCGGAATGTCGCCGCCGCGGTTCGACGTCACCCTGACGCGGTTCCGGCTCGTGATTCCCAACCACACCCTGTACGACCCGCAGACGCTGGGGTGGCTCGAGGCGGTGACGTCCGAGCTGCCGCTGGCGCAGTCCCAGCGCCAGGCCCTGGCGTATGCGCGCCACGGTGCCAGCCTGACAAATCCCGACTACTGCCGCGTCACGGGGGTCGATTCCCGCGTGGCCACGCGGGAACTGGCCGAACTGGTGGATCACGGCGTGCTCCGGCGCGAAGGGGTGGGCCGCTGGAGCACGTACATGCTCGCCGGGCAGGCCGCGCCGCGCGCGCCTCGGGACCGCACCCGGCAGGACCGCGGCAAGCAGATTCTGGTGCTGCTGCGCGATGCCGGCCCGCTTTCCGCGCGCGACATCGGAGAGCGTCTGGGCCTGTCGCCGTCGGCCGTACGCTACTGGCTCCCCCGGCTACGCGCGGAGGGCATCGTGGTGACGACCAAGCGGGATGCCACCGCGCCCGGGATGCGGTACAGGCTGGCGCCCAACCGGCAGCTTGACAACTAGCTTGACGAAAGCTTGACAACTGACGGTGCTTGTCAAGCTTTCGTCAAGCTGGGCGTCTTGTGTTTCCCCCGGGGGTGCCGTATGCTCCCCCAGCCTGTGGGAACGCTGCGACGCTTCTGCTACAACTCCGTTCCGCAATCTCCTGATGAACATCGCCCGAACCACGATCCGCATGGCCGCAGCGGCCGCGCTGCTGCTGTCCGTTCCCGCGCGCGGGCAGGAGTTCCGCCCCGCGGCGGCGTTCATTCAGGTGAACGACGTGTATCGCATCGACGCGGTGGAAAACGGGCGCGTCGGCGGGCTGGGGCGCGTGGTGACGCTGGCAGAGCGTGCGCGCCGCGGCACCGGTGTTCCCGTGCGTGTGCTGCACGCGGGCGACTTTCTGGCTCCGTCGCTGGAAAGCCGCTACTTCGCCGGCCAGCAGATGGTGGACGCCCTCAACTTTCTGCACGCCCGCGCCCCCATCATCGTGGTGCCGGGCAACCATGAATTCGACGAGCGGCGGCCCGCCATGCTGCGCGACGCCATCAACGCGTCGCGCTTTCCCTGGCTGGCGGGAAACATCCGCCTGAACACCGGCGACGCCGCCGCGGACCGCCGCCTGGGCTCGGACACCGTCATCGAGTCCGGCGGCATGCGGATCGGCATCTTCACCGTCACCTTTCTGGACGCGCCCCGCGAGTACGCCCTCCCCGACACCATGTACGTGGCGGCGGTGGAGCGGCAGATCCGCGAGCTGGAAGGGCGCAACGTGGACGCCATCGTGGGGCTGACGCACCTGGACCTCGCGCTGGACCAGCGGATCGCGGGACTGCGGCGCTCCCATCCCAAGCTGGTGTGGATCGCGGGCGGCCACGAGCACTTTCTCATCCACCATCCGCTCACCGACAGCACCGCCGCCATCACCAAGGGCGACAGCAACGCGCGCCGCGTCTGGCAGGTGGTGCTGGGCCGCCGCGGCACCGTTCCCGCCCTCCGCGCCGATTCCATCCCGCTGGACGCCTCCGTGCCGGTGGATCCCGCCTATCAGCGCGATGTGGTGGCGCGGTGGGCGGGGCGCATCCGCGAAAAGGTGCCGTTCTTCGATCAGGTGATCGGCCGCAGCACCACGCGGATGGACGCGACGGAAGAGACGGTCCGCAACACGGAAAGCGCGTGGGGCAACTGGCTGGCGGACGTGATGCGCACCGCGTATCCGGACGTGCCGGCGGACGTGGCCGTGCTCAACGGGGGCGCCATCCGCATCGACGACGTCATTGAGGGCGAGATCCGCTGGGAGCACCTGGCGCGCACCTTCGGCTTTCCCACGCGCGTGGGGCTGGTGTGGCTGCGCGGCCGCGACCTGCGCGAAACGCTGCTGGAGCGCTCCGTGTCCGGCGGGCGCGGCGAAGGGCGCTTTCTGCAGGTGAGCGGGCTGCGCTTCACCTTTGACCGGTCGCGCCCCGCGGGCCAGCGCGTGTCGGAGGTGCAGGTTCAGCGCGGCGCCGCGTGGGAAGCGCTGGACGACGCCCGCGTGTACGTCGTCGCCGTCCCCGACTACCTGATGGGTGGGGGCGACGCCTACACTTTTCACAACCGCGCGGTCATGAGCGTGCCGCCCGGGCCGGACCTGCGGCTGATGGCATTCGACGCCCTGGCCGCCGCGTTCAGCCGGGGAGAGGCGATCTCGCCGCGCGTGGAAGGCCGCATTACCGAGCGTGGCGCGAACGGCGCCGCCCGTCCCTGAGAACCCCCTCGCAGGAGCACCCCGTGTCCCAGGCCAGTCCCTCCGCAATGACCGCGGCCACCTTTGCGCCCAGTGAACTCGTGCTGCTGAACGGGGAGCAGTTCGCCCCCGAAGCCGGCATGCTGGCCGGCAAGGAAGAGCTGCTGACCACCGGCGCCAAGGTGAATTCCGAGAAGCTGATGGAGGCCGCCGTGCACGCGGCCGTGTGGTCGCTCGTGGACGCCGGAGCGGTGCGGCTGGAGACGCGAAAGGGCAAGGCGCTCTTCGGCCTGCTCAAGACGGAGAAGACGCACCTGGTGCGCGGCACCGCTTCCAGCCCGTATCCGCCGAACACGCTGGAGGCCCACCTGGCGGAGCAGGCCGGGCTGGAGCCGGAGCTGGACGCCGCCATCGCCGCGTTCATCGGCGCGGAAACCGTGGACGTCCCGGGGCGCACGCTGGGGATCATCAAGGCGGGGATGTCGCAGCGCGGCCTGCTGGACGTGGAGCAGAAGAAGGTGATGCTGGTGTTCAGCAGCGTGGGGTACTCGCTCCCCGCCGGCACCCGCGAACTGGCCGCGCGCGAGCCGGTGGAGCCCGTCCGTACTCTGATGGCTCGTGCCGAGCAGGCGCAGCCGGAGCTGTACCGGGCGGTGCAGAAGGCCATCGACTCCGCCACCGTGCAGATGACGCCCAGCCGCAACGACTGACGGAACGCGCCACCGGAAGCACACGAACGCCCGTCCTCCATGGAGAGGCGGGCGTCGTTTGTCGATGGGCTTTTGGGAGCTGAAGGATTCTGGGCGTGCCCCTCCGCTGCGCTCCGGGTCGGGCTTCGCGCGCCGTAAGGCACGATACGACTGTGCCTAACGGCGCCGAGCCTCCTGCGTTCCGGGGCAACGGTACTGCTGTTGCCCCTGCACTCCGGTGTCTCGGCCCTGCGGGCGCGAATCCCTCACGCGTGGCGCGGCTCACGCGTCCGTCACGGCCGGCTCCGCACTCCGCACTCAGTACTCCGCACTCAGTACTCAAGTACTCACGCCTCCGTCGCCCCAACCGGCTCGCGCAGCTCCGTCACCAGCCGCAGCACCGCTTTGCGGATCGGGCCCATCAGAGGCAGCGTGCTCAGTGCGACGAGCCGCGCGATCAGGTCCACCGTGCGCTCCATCAGCCGCCACGTGCGGACGTGGCCCGGTGAGCGGTCGTGGATCCAGAACAGGATGATGCCCATGTGGTACATCCACAGCAGCCCGGGCAACTCCGCCTCCAAGTCCCGCGGCATGCGGCGGTCCTCCGACCCGCGCACCACCTGGGCGAATACCTCCGTGGCCTCCTCCCGCGCCGGCGCGCTTTCCTCGCTGAACGGGTTGAGCGGGCTTTCCGGATCCGCCGCAGTGCGGAACATGATGGCCGAAAAGCGATGGTACGGCTCAATCGTCTGCAGCTTGGTGCGCATGACGCCCAGCAGGCGGTCGCGGAACGCGCGCTCCGTCCGCAGCACCTCGTCGGCCGCGGCCACGTGCTCCAGGTGCGTGCGGTGGTAGAACGCCTGGATCAGCTGTTCCTTGCTGCGGAAGTAGTAGTACGCGCTCCCCAGCGACATCCCCGCCTGTTCGGCGACGGCGCGCATGGTGGTGTCTTCGTACCCCCGCTCCCGGAACAGCTGAAGCGCCGTTTCCAGGATCAGCGCCCGCGTCTGCTCGCCCTTGACCGTCTTTTTTGCGCCTTCCGCCATCCCCGCTCCCACGCTGGTGTGCGCCCAAGCTGCGCCCCCCGGCGATCCCCGCGCAACCTTTATGACCACAACCCTTGTGCCCCTCGGCAGCGCTGCAGGCTCGGCGTGACTCGGAGAGCAAGGGCCAGCACCGTGAGCCCGACGACGAGGCCGATCAGCGCGGGGCCGGAGTTCCAGATCGCCGGGCTCATCACCAGCGCCAGAACCGCGAGCGCGAATCCCGACATCCCCACGGTGATCGCCCCTCCATGCTTCGGGTTCCACCAGGCATACGCCATCGTGAACGGAAGCCATGCGACTGCGAGTGCAGCCGGGAGCGCTCCGAACAGCAGAGCATGGTACGCGAGGGTTTCACCCATCTCGCCCCAGCCCGTCCGGACAGAAAGCTCGCCCTCCGCGATCAGCATCGCCGCGATGCCCGCCGGATACGC
>NZ_DASVTX010000051.1:0-2206 GCF_036387355.1 Longimicrobium sp. | reverse complement strand
AAAGCTGGCCCTGCACACCCGCCTGCAGATCGCCGCCTTTGCGCACAAGGAGAATTCCTGAGCCGGACGCGGCCGGGCGGCTGAAGTCGCGGCAACAACGGCGCGACGTCCGCCTTCGCGGACTGCGCCGGATGCAACGTCGCGGTGCGGCGGGCCTCGGCGTGGCCTCCCGCGCCTCCAGGCAGATTCTGAGATCGACGAGCAATCGCGCGGCGGCCCGCCAGAGCGACTGAAGTCGCGGCAACAACGGCGCGAAGTCCGCCTTCGCGGACTGCGGCGGATGCTTCGGGGCGGTGCGGCGGGTTTCGGCGCGCCGCCCCCCCGGGCCGATTCGCGGGATCGACGAACAAACCCGCGGCCCGCCAGAGCGAGTGACAGCGCCGCTGGACGGGGACGAAGTCCGCCTTCGCGCGCGCAGGCGGATTGTGATCTTCTGCTTGGCCCCGCTGTGCCGGGCGCGGCGTACGCGTCGCGGATCCCGGGCCTGGGGTCCGGCGCAAAACCAACGCGGGAGCCGAAAGGTCGGCTCCCGCGTCGTCGTTCATCCATCCATCCACCCACGGACCGTCCGTTACGGAGCGGGCTGCGACGGCGGGGCGGGAATGCGGCGCATCTGCACGCGGCGGTTCTGCGCCCGCCCGTCCACCGTGCCGTTGGTGGTCACCGGGCGCGTCTCGCCGAACCCCTCGGCCGTCAGCATTCCCGCGGGGATCCCGCGGCTCACCAGGTACGCCACCACCGACTCTGCCCGGGCCCGCGACAGCGACAGGTTGGCCGCGTCGGCGCCCACGTTGTCCGTGTGCCCCTCCACCTGCCAGCTGGAACCCGGCGTGTTGCGGATGGCCATGGCCACCGAATCCAGCACCATGCGCGACTGCGGAAGCAGCTCCGCGCGGTTGGTGCGGAACTGCACGCGCAGCACCACCTGGTCGCCCATCATGGACCGGTCGCGGAACACCGTGTCGGTGCGTACGATGCGCACCGTGTCCACGCGGGTGGCGTACACCGTCTCCACCCGCGCCGGGGGAGCCGGAAGCGCCGCCGCCACCCGCGGCTGCCGCCCGCCCACGAAGTACGAGACGCCCACCGTGCCCATGGGCGCGTACGTGGTGTTGCGGCGCATGGGCACCTCGTTGTACCCGGCGATGGCCACGCGCCCTTCCAGCCGCAACGCCAGGTTCTGGCTCACCATCTGCCGCACGCCCGCGCCGGCGTGCGCGCCCCACGTGCTGTGCGTGATGCGCCCGTTGTCGCCGCTGATGCGGGTCAGTTCCGTGCCCACCAGCAGAAACGGGCTGGTGCGCGCGTTCAGGTTGGCCGTGTACGTCACGGCGCCGCCGGGGTTCAGGTACGTGACCCCGTCCTTGATCGCGCCGCCGCCGCTGATGCTGACGCCCAGGTTGCGCGTGAAGTTGTACCCGATGCGCGCCACCGCGGTGGGCATGGCGCGCGACGCGCCGGTGTCGTGCGTGAAGCGGTTTTCCGGCGATCCGCTCACCAGAAAGTCGCGCAACGCGGGGTCGATGAACACCGCGCCGCCGGCCAGGCTGAACTCCCAGCTTCCCTCCCGGTGCGGCTCCATGAACTGCGCCGAGCCCGGCACCGCCACGCACGCCGCCAGCAGCGCGGCGCCCTTTACGATTCGATCAAACATGTTCGCCCTCTCGTGTTTTTCATCTTGGGTACGGACCGCTGGCGGGGCGGGCGCGGCGGCCGGCCCGAATGGCCGCCCGCGCACCCGCCCCCCCCATGTTGGCTACGGAAGCGTGATGACGCTGCCGGTGCCGAGCGTAACGGCTCCGTTGCGCGCCAGCGCCCTGCCGAGGATGGAGACGTTGTCCACCAGCGTGATGCTGGTAAAGGCGATGATGTTGCCCTGCCAGGCCGAGCCGGTGCCCAGCGTGGCGGAGCTTCCCACCAGCCAGTACACGTTCCTGGCCTGCGCCCCGCCCTGCATCACCACCGAACCGGCCGTGGTGAGCGACGATCCAGCCTTGATTACGAACACCGCGTCGGCGGGGCCCGAGAGCGTTACCGTTCCCGTGACGCCCACCGAAGTCGGCGCGCAGTAGACGCCCGGGGTGAGCGTGGTGCCGCCCAGGTCGCTGGTGATGGTGGCCGTGCAGGGCATGGCCGCCAGCGCGTTGTAGGCGATGGTCAGGTCGGTCTGCGCGTCCTGGGCGTAGGTGTCGCCCGCGTGGCGCTG
>NZ_DASVTX010000050.1:0-10570 GCF_036387355.1 Longimicrobium sp. | reverse complement strand
GGAGAGGGGAGACTTGCAGGGAATTCCGTGACCCCAAAGCAGTTGAATTGAAGCCCCGATCGTGGACGCGACAGCGGCCACGAGTCGGGGCTTCCCGCTTCTTGAGCGGCGGATTCATCCGCTCAGGACACCATCCCCGGCACGGATACCCGCAACTCGCACCGGAACCGGCGCCGCATCAACCCTCCCCCAGTCTTTTTTGGGGGAGGGTGGGCCGGTGGTGCCGGCCCGGGTGGGGGCCGCGCTGAACTCCGCCCTGCACACCTGCACCATCCGCCACATGCAGGTGAAGTCCCCCCGTCCGTTTGGGGGGACTTTCCGCCGTTGTTGCGGCGACTTCAGTCGCTCAGCCCACCCAGGCACTCGGCACTCGGCACTCGGCACTTGGCACTGGGCACTTCCGTTCCTCGCACTCCGCACTCCGCACCCCGCACTTCCCCCTACGACGGCCCGATCGCCTTGATCGTCTCCCCGTCCGGCATCAGCGGGCGCTTGGTGCGCAGGTCAAAGCCGTAGCCCGCGGGCAGCGTGTGGATCACCGCGTCGGTAATGGCCAGCGTCTCGTCGTCCGAGGCATCGGGGGCGCTGCTGTGGCTCACCCGGCCGTTGAACACCATCACCGCGCCGGCCCCCACCACCGTGAACCGGTCGCCGGGAACCAGGTCCACCGCCGTGTTCTCGTCGATGCCGATCCCGATCACGTTGGGGTTGTGTGCAAAGATCGCCATCAGCCGGCTCACGCGGCCGCGCTGGTTGAAGTGCGTGTCGATCACCGTGTCGCGCCAGTACCCCAGCCCCGGCGCCAGGCTCACGTCCTCCCGCCGCACCGTGCCGTCCTGCCGCCCGCCGATGATCATCACGCTGCTCAGCGCCGCCGCGCCCGCGCTGGTGCCGCCCACCACCAGCCCGTCCCCGAACACCCGCTCGCGGATCGTCTCGCAGAACGACGTCCCGGAGATGAGCGCCGTGAGCCGCAGCTGGTCGCCGCCGGTGAAGAAGATGCCCGTGGCCCGCTGCGTGGCCTCGATCAGCTCCGGGGCCTCGGCCTCGTGCCGGTCGCGGATGGGGGCCTCGAACACCTCCGTGACCCCCAGCTTGTTGAAGATGGTCTCGTAGGTGTCCGCAACCTCCTCCGGCTTTCCCGACGGCGAGGAGCACACCACGATGCGGGCGTCCGCCCCGCCGCACATCTCTACGAAGTGCGGAAGGATCTTCCAGTTCCCCTCCTCCGGGTCTTCTGCCCCGCCGATCACCAGGAGCCGCCCCACCCGCGGCGGAACCTCGTCCCGCTCCACGGCCTCCTGCCCCTCCCGCCCCCGCTCCGCCTGGTCAGACATCCCGTTCTCCTCGTCTTTGCCCGGTGCCGGGCCGGTGCCCGTCACGAATTCCCGCCGTCGTCCTTCTTTTCATTCTTGGTGCCGTGCAGCCGGATCTCACGGTCGCTGTCCTTGAGCCAGTTCTCCTGCTCCACCACCTCGCCGTCGCGCACCATCCACGTTCCCCGGCTCAGCACGTGGACGATGTCCAGCGAGGCTTCATCAATGAGCAGCACGTCGCCCACCCAGCCTTTCCGCAGCTCGCCCTTCTTGTGCAGCTTCAGAATGCGGGCCGTGTTGCGCGTGGCCAGCGGCAGGATCTCCTCCAGGCGGAAGTCGTGCTCGCGCACGCAGGCGCGCATCTGCTCCCACACGTTGCGCGGGCTGGTCATGCTGGCGTCCGACGAGCAGGTGAGCAGCTCCGGCGGCCCGCCGTGCGACTTCCACCACCGCAGGTACTTGGGAAGCTCGCGCTCCACCACGTCCACGTCGCAGGGCATCCCCTTCCTGGCCAGCGCCGCGGCCTCCTTCATGAGCGCCTCGGTGCGCTCCACGTGCGTCAGGTAGAACCAGTCCGGCTGCACGTCAAAGTTCTCCAGCACCTCGCGGATCGGCGACAGCCGGCGGTCGCTCTCGCCCACGTGCACGTGCATGAGGCCGGCCTTGTTGGCCAGCATGCCGCCGATGTGCGCGTTGGTCACCGTCCGGGCCAGGTCGCGCGGGTCGGGCGCCAGCGCCCGCTCGTCGCTGATGGCCACCTCGCCCGCGCCGATAATTTCGTCTATGAAGAGGATGTCCTCGCGCACCGACTTGAGGATGGAGTTGGGCGGCACGTCGTACCCGCCCGTCCAGCAGTACGCGTTCAGCTTCTGCTCGCGCAGCGCCTTGACCTTGGCCAGCAGGCCGGCCATGGTCTTCATCGTGGTGTCCACGCCCAGCGTTCCCACCACGGTGGTAATGCCGAAGCGCACGATTTCGCTGATGAAGAACTCCGGGGTCTGCGTGCTGAACCCCGTTTCGCCGCTGCCGCCCAGCAGGTGGTTGTGCGGGTCAATGAGGCCCGGCGCCACGATGCAGCCCCGCGCGTTGATGATCTGGTACTCCGTCCCCACCCGCTCCAGCGCGGATCGGTCAATGTCGCCCACCTTGCTCACGTGCCCATCCGCCAGCAGCACCGACTGCACGCCGCGCGGATCCGGATCGTACACGCGCCCGCCCTCGATCAGCGTCAGCATCCGCCCATCCGTATTCCGATTTTCATCCCTGCCTCCTCCACCCGGTTCGCGAATCTCGGGGCGCGGGATTCGCCCCCGTTCCGCGCCGCCCGGTCCCATTGCGCAACGGACGAACCCGGCGTGTAGCAGCGCCCCTTTTGCGCGCGCGACCAAGAACGGGGGTGGCCCCCGGCATGCATCCCGAAACATCTGATGCCGGCTCCGGCCGCCCGCTGGTTTCCGTTGCCCCGCACTGCTGGGAGTTCATGTCCAACCCATCCGATCCACACCAGGCCGAGGTCATGAGTTCGCGGCTGGCCGCCCTGCGCGACCAGGCCGAGGGTTCCGTGTCCAAGGCGCTGCTGCGCACGTCGCTGGCGGAGCTGGAGTGCGCCATCGAGGAACTGCGCGTCACCGAAGAGGACCTGCGCCAGCACCAGAGCCTCCTGGCGGACGCATGGCAGGCGGCGGAGCGCAGCAGCGAGTGGTACCGGGAGATGTTTGACGGGGCGGCCGACGCGCTGCTGGCCACGGACATCCGCGGCACCATCCGCGACGTGAACCGTGCGGGCGGCGTGCTGATGGGGGTGCGGCCGGACCTGCTGCGCGGCAAGCCGGTGGCCCTCTTTGTTCCCGAGGACAGCCGCGCCGAGTTCCGCGCCCGCCTGTCGGCCACGGCCGCCTCGCAGGGCCCGCAGCAGTGGGAGATGAAGCTGGCGCCGCGGGGTGCGGAGCCGCTCTGGGTGGAGGTGCGCGTGGCGCGCTTCGCCCCGCAGGGCGCGCATGCCGGGCTGCACTGGACCATTCGCGACATCACCGCGCGCCGCACGTCGGAGGGCGCCCGCGGCGACGCGGCGGATACGCTGCGCATCGCGGCGCAGTCCATCCCCATGCCCTGGGTGGTGCTGGACGTGGATGGTACCGTGCTGCTGTGGAGCGCCGCCGCCGAGCGCCTGACCGGGTGGAAGGAAGACGAGGTCGTCGGCCGCCCCCTTCCCGGGCCCGACGGCGCCGCGGAAACCGCGGCCGAGGCGGCGGCGGGGAGCCGCCCGGGCCAGCCCGCCGGCGTGGACCTGCCGCTGCGCACCCGCGCCGGCGAGAACCTGGAGCTCGCGGGTTCCGTGGTGGCGCTGGCGGGGGAGAACGGCGTTTCGCGCGGAACGCTGGTGATGTTCGCCGCGCCGGAGGCGGAAGACGAGCGCCCCGCCGCGCCCACGCGCGCGGCGGACTGGACGGAGAACGAGGCGCGGCGCGTGCTGCTGGGCGGCGCGCACGGCGGCGAACTGGTGGAGGGGATCCGGCAGGGGATCGCGAGCGGCCTGTACCTGGGCCGCCTGCATCCGGGCGACCGGCTTCCCAGCATTCGCGAGGTGGCGCGCCACACGGCGCAGGACCACCGCTACGTATCCGCCGCCTACCGCCGGCTGGCGAGCGAGGGGGTGGTGGACATCCGCACCCGCCACGGCGTGATCGTGGGCGCGGGCGCCCCGGCCGCGGAGCCCCTGAGCAACGAGACGGCGGAGTGGCTGGCCGGCGTCATTGGCGAGGCGGCGGCCATGCAGGTCAAGGCGCCGCAGCTCCCGGACCTGGTGAGGCGGTGGACGGGGAGCGCCGCGGTGCGCTGCCTGTGCGTGGACGGCACCGAGGACGACGTGGTGGCGCTCACCACGGAGCTGCAGGGGCAGTGGGGCTTCCGCACGGAGCGGCTGATCGCGGACGAGAACCTGCGCCGCGACACGCTGGTGCGGGCGCTGCGCGAGGCGGATGTGGTGGTGACCACGCCGTTCCACGCCGCGCTGCTGGACGGGCCAGCGCAGGTCCCGGGCGTGCCCGTCGTGGTGTTGCAGGCCAACCCCGACACGGTGCGCGCGGCGGAAGAGCGCCTGCGGTACGGCGGATTGACGGCGGTGGTGATGGATCCGCGCTACGGCGAGCGGCTGCGGTGCATGGCGGGGGGCGAGCGGCTGCACGTGGTGCTGGCGGACGACGAAGCGGCGCTGGCGGCGCTGGACCCCGCCGAGCCGGTGCTGATGACGCGCGCGGCGCACGCCCGCGTCCGCCGTCCGCTGCGCCTTCTGGCCCCGCTCTCCCCGGCCTTCTCGCCGGCCCGTGCGCGCGACCTTGCCGCCGTGCTCATCCGCCGCAACCTGGAAGGCCTGCGCACCGGCACCTGACCGCGGTCATCGGGTGGATGCAGAGAGGCCGGGCCCCGATCTCGGTGCCCGGCCTCTCTCGTCGGTCATCTGTACGGAACTACGCCACGCCGAGCCGCCGAGAGAACGACAGGGCCATACCATTCTTGTCCCTTCCCCCGCCTCCCCGTGAATCGCCGTTGCCGTTCCCCTATTCCCCATTCCCTATTCCCTATTCCCTATTCCCTATTCCCTGCTTTTCCCCGGCACAATTCCGGCATCAACCCGCGCCGCCCACGACGCACCCCGCAACCACGACGCACCCAGGCCCCACGATGAGATTCCGGCTGATGACCCTTCCCCTCGCGGCGCTGCTCATGACCGCGTGCGGCGGCGACGGCGGAGACGAGACCGATACCAACGCCTCGGCGGAGAACGGCCCCGGGCCGGCGACCAAGGCCGGATCCGGAGACGCGAGCACCCAGCCCGCGGACACGACGGGGATGGGCATGGGCGCCGCGCCCACCACGGCGCCCGCACCGGGCACCCCGGTAGACACCGCCGGCACCGGCACCAACCCGCCCACCGCCGGCGGCCAGGTCGTGCCGGAAGGCACCACGCCCAGCCCGGCCGGCACGCCCAGCGCGCCCTGACGAACGCGCCTCCGCCCCGCGGCCCGACGGCCGCGGGGCGGTCCGCTTCGCCGCGCATCCATCCCATTCATTACCCGGAATGCAGCCGTCCACCTCACCCGTGCGCCGCGACTACGACGCGGCCGCCGCGCGCTACGACCTTCGCTGGGCGCGGTACAACCACGACAGCCTGAACCTGCTGCGCCCCTGGCTGGCGGGGCAGGCGCTCGGCCGCGTGCTGGACGTGGGGTGCGGAACCGGAAACCTCGCGCGCGCGCTGTACGGCTGGGGCGCGCGGGTGGACGCGTACCTGGGAGTGGACCTGTCCCCCGAAATGCTCCGCGCCGCCGCGGACAAGGCGGGCCACGCGCGGTTCGCCGCCGGAAGCGCCACCGCGCTCCCCGTGGCGGCGGGCGCGTTCCACACCGTGGTGAGCGCCAGCACCCTGCACGACTGGCCCGACGCGGACGCCGGGGTGCGCGAACTGCGCCGCGCGCTGCACACCGGCGGGCGCCTGCTGCTGCTGGACTGGAACCGCGCCCCGCTCCGCATGCGCGCCCTGAACGCGGGCATGCGCCTCACCCGCCAGCCGTACCGCCGCATGTACTCGTCCGGGGAAATGCGGGCGCTGCTGGGCCGTGCCGGCTTTCGCGTGCTGCGCGAGGCGCGCGGCGGCTCCGGACTGGTGTGGCGCCTCGCCGCCCTGGAGGCCGCCGCGGTCTGACGGTGCGCCCGCCGCGCGCCGCGGGTTCGCCTACGCTGGACGCAAGTGCAGTCCGGCGTTAGCTTTGGAGTCCTCCCCGAATCCCGCGGCCGCTCCGTCCCGTACGGAAGCGCCGTGCTCGTCCGTTCGGCCCCGGTTCCGCGACCCCCACGATGCGCAGCAATTCCTCGTACGTCATCAACCCGGACGCGTTTTCCGTCGATCCCGCGCTGGTGGGCCTTCCGCTCGCACGGCCAGCGCGCCGCCTGACGGCCATGCTCATCGACCTGGCCATCGTCTCCCTCCTGGTGCACGCCGGCGGCGGCGTGCTGCTGGGGCTCGCGGCGGCGTACGTGGCGTTCCGCTTCGCCGGGCGCTTCGCCGCGAAGGGAAAGTGGATGGGGCGGGGAATGGGCCTTACCTTTCGCGCCATGGGCGGGCTGTTCCTGTTTCTTCTGGGGATGAACCTGTGGAACCGCGCGCAGGGCTTCGCCAACGGCGTGCTGGACGGCAGCCCCGTGAACGTGGCACGGGCGGGCGCGGCGGGGGAGACGGTTCCCCTTTCGGCGCGGCAGGGCGTCAACATGGCCCGGCTGCTCACGGAGGATGATCCCGCCGCGGCCCGCCGACTGGCGCCGGAGGTCATCTCCGGCCTGCGCGCCTCGGGGGTGCAGGACGACCGCATCCGCGAGATGTTCGCCGAGGCCGCGGACGAAGAGGAGCGGCCGTGGCTTTCCGGAATGGTGGACTCGCTCATGACCTCGAGGGCGCCCGCGAAAAAAGCCGAGCCGCGGCTGGACTCGCTCGCCGCGGCCTACGCCGCCGCCGTGACGTCCAACGACACCGCGGCGCTCGCCCAGCTTGGCCCGGCGCTGGGATCGCGGCTGGCGGCGGACAGCCTTCGCGAACTGCGCGAGGAAACGAAAGTTCTCCACGGGCAGGTGGGCGAGGCGCGCGCGGAACTGGAAAAGGCGCGCAACACGGGGATCGTGTCGCGCATCATCGGCTTTCTGGACGAGATGGGGATCGGGTTCGGGTGGTCCGGCCTGTACTTTACCGGGTTCGTGGCGCTGTGGAAGGGGCAGACCCCCGGCAAGCGGCTGATGGGGATCCGCGTGGTGCGCCTGAACGGCCAGCCCATGAACCTGTGGACCGCGTTTGAGCGGTTCGGCGGATACGCGGCCGGGCTGGTGACCGGGCTGCTCGGCTTTGCGCAGGTGTACTGGGACAAGAACCGGATGATGATCCACGACAAGATCATCGAGACCGTGGTGGTGCGCGACCGCAAGCCGGACGCGGCGCCCCCCGCGCCCCCGCGCATGCCCGACGCGCGCGCGGTGCCGTTCCCCCCGCAGCCGCGGCCGTACGACGCCCGCGCCCCGCGCATCTGAACGCGGACGGGCCGCCCCTCCATCCCGGACAGAACCGACGCCCGGCCGCGCCATGCGGCCGGGCGTTTGCACATCCAGCACGGTCCGTGGGCAGGGCGCACACCCGAACGCTGATGCAATGGAGCTGTGGGGAATTCCGTGGTGGACCGCCCTGCTGGCGCTGGTGGGGGGGATGGCCATCGTCAGCGCGTTCATCACCCTGTTCTTTGCCCTGAACCGCCCCGCCCGCTACGGCGTCACCGAACGCGTGCCGGTGGACAGCGACGCGTTCATGCAGGCCATCACCTCCGCCGTGAACGCGCCCGCCATGACGGGCGGCTCCGCGCGGCTGCTGAACAACGGCGTCGAGATCTTTCCCGCCATGCTGGAGGCCATTCGCGGCGCGCGGCACAGCATCAACTTCATGGTCTACATCTGGGAGTCCGGGAAGGTGTCGGACCGCATGTTCGACGCGCTGGTGGAGCGCGCGCGCGCGGGGGT
This sequence comes from Longimicrobium sp., assembly GCF_036387355.1. Classification (GTDB taxonomy): domain Bacteria; phylum Gemmatimonadota; class Gemmatimonadetes; order Longimicrobiales; family Longimicrobiaceae; genus Longimicrobium. Next base: position 2,702 of record NZ_DASVTX010000050.1, on the reverse strand, counting down.
GCAGGTGCGCATGATGCTGGACGGGTTCGGCGCCTTTTCCGCGCCGGGCGACCGCGTGCGGGAGCTGGAGGCCGCGGGCGGGCGGGTGCGGTTCTTCAATCCGGCCGCGTGGGGGCGGCTGCTGGCCTTTCACAAGCGCAACCACCGGCGCGCCATCATCGTGGACGGCAAGATCGCGTTCACCGGCGGCGCGGCGGTGAGCGACGTGTGGCTGGGCGACGCGCAGGACGAGGACCACTGGCGCGACACCATGGTGGAGGTGCGCGGTTGCCTGGCCACCAACCTCCAGTCCTCCTTCGTGCAGCTCTGGTCCGGCGGCACGGGAGAGATCCTCGTCGGCGAGGCGTTCTATCCCTCGGAGCACGACGAGCCGGGCGCGGAGGCGCTCACCCGGCACGTGCACGTCACCAGCACGCCGGCCAGCGTGGCGCATCCGCTGCGCGTCTTCTTCATCCTCACCCTGGCGTGTGCGCAGCGGCGGATCTGGCTCACCAACTCGTACTTTGCGCCGGAGGTGAACATGCGCCGCACCCTGGCGGAGCGTGCCCGCGCCGGGGTGGACGTGCGGCTGCTCCTGCCCAGCCGGCTCACTGACGCCCCGTTCGTGCGGTACGCCAGCCACGCCTTCTACCGCGAACTGCTGGAGGCGGGGGTGCGCATCTTTGAGTACCAGCCCACCATGATGCATTCCAAGACGCTGGTGGTGGACGGCGTGTGGTCGGTGGTGGGGTCGGCCAACATGGACAACCGGTCCAAGGAGCTGAACCAGGAGAGCGTGATCGGCATTCTGGACCGGGGATTCTCTCGGCAGATCGAGGCGACGTTCGAGCGCGACCTGGAGCAGTCGCGCGAGATCCGGCTGGAAGAGTGGCGCCGCCGGCCCTGGCCGCAGCGCGTGTACGAGCGGTTCTGGGTGAGCTTCGAGCAGCAGTTCTGAGGAGAGACGGACGGGTTCCGCGGAGACGCGGAAACGGATGGAAACGAGAAAGAGAAACGAGGCCCCATCGGCTTCGTTTCCCTCATTTGTTTGTCTCCGCGGCTCCGCGCGAGGCGTCTGCGCTTACCGGTACGGCGGCGATTCCAGGATGCGGTCGTCCGCCAGGCCGTCGTCCTCGCCGGGCTGCAGCAGGCCGAAGAGCTGCAGGTGACGGCGGCGCAGCCGGTTGGCGTGCGTGAACGCTTCCTCGTCCGTTTCGCCGAAGCCTTCCCACGCCAGTGCGCTTTCGCCCCACCGCGCGGGCGGGCTCCACGGCGACTCGGGGCCGTGCAGCCGCGCGGCGCGCCAGGGATGGGCGAACGGGTCCAGGTAGCGCCCCAGCACCTGCCCGTCCCGGTCAATCACCACGCCCACGGCCCCGCCCCCCCGCCGCCGCAGCCGCGCGCGGCGGTACAGGTGCAGCGCGCCGTCCAGCGCAAGCGCGGCAAAGATCAGCACCGCCAGCACGATCACAATGTCGAGTGCCACAAGCTTCATCTTCTCACGTCCATTCCTCCGGAACCCTCGCCGGCCATGCGGATGGGCATACCGGCACCGGGCTCCGGCGTTCCCTCGGCGGCGTCATCCACCGCGCGCCACTCGTTCCCCGGACGCAAGCTTTCGGCCCGGGGCGGCGCCGGCGGACTGTAACGCCCAAGTGACTGCGATGCTGACACTTGGCGCAAAACGGGACAGAATCGGCGCGGCGGGTGGGGAAAGGCCCTACTCGCGCGTCACTGTCTGCCCGATGTTCGCGAGGGGAGCGCGGATGCATCCTGAAGGGGCAGAACCGGACAAGGCTGTCGGCAGGCACAACCCGAATCCCGGAGAGGATGCATGGAAACGCAGGCCGCCGTACCCGTGAACGCCAGGCTCGTGCTGCCCGGCCACCCCGACGCGCCGGCGCACGTGACGCTGGTGCGCGCCTCGGGATGGGCGCGGGTGCGCAGGACGCTGCTGTTCGGCATGGGGTGGATCAGCGGGACCGTGACCATGTTCGCCATCACGCTCTTTGATCCGTTCATGACCGCGCTGCCGTTCCTGATCGGCGGGCTGATGACGTTTCGCAGCTGGCGCGGCCGGTTCCGCGTGACGTCGTTCCGGGGATCGTGCCCGCGGTGCCACCAGCCGCTGGACCTGAAGCCCGGCGCGCGGATCGGGGCGCCGCACCCGCTGGTGTGCTACAACTGCCACCACGAGCCCGAGCTGTACCTCGCGGCGTAGATCGGGAGCGGCGGTTAGGCCCGGCGCGGCCCCGATGGTCTGGTCCGGCGGCGTCTGAGCGGACGAGAGGGAGGCACGGGATCTGGTCGCGGGAGACGCGGCGACCAACATGCTTCGCTGGCTGCACCGCATGGCCTGCTCACGGCTGCGGCAGACGCTCCGCGTTGGCCCCTCCCCCGGCCCCTCCCCGTGCAAACAGACGCACGGAGAGGGGAGAACGGCGGCTCGGTGCGCTTCGGAGAGTGCCAGCGGTCGGGAGAGGCCCCCTCTCCCCGGCCCTCTCCCCCGCTGTCGCGGGAGAAAGGGAGACCATAGCGCGTGGGCGGCGTTCGGCACTGACCTCATCGCCCGCACGGGCGCAGCCTCACAGCAGTATCGTGAGGCTTTCAGCCGTTGTTGCGGCGACTTCAGTCGCTCAACCCGGGGCTGGACCACACTCACCTCCCGCGCCGACCCATCCGCCGGGTTGGTTTAAGCCCTGATCGTGGACGCGACAGCGGCC
>NZ_DASVTX010000049.1:0-15290 GCF_036387355.1 Longimicrobium sp. | reverse complement strand
AACCGAGCAGGCCAAGGCGGCGAATGCCACCGCGGTGCACGCAGAGCACGTGCTGCTGGCGCTGCTGGCCGATGCGGAGGGCCTGGTGGCGCGCGCCTTTGCGCAGCTGGGCCATCCGGTGGACGACATGCGGCGGCGCGTGCAGCACGCCTCGCCGCCGCGTCCGTGGGGGCTGCGCGCGCCCGTGCTCCCGTTCGCGGATGACGTAAAGGGCGCCATCGAGTTCGCCATGATCGAGGCGCGCGCCGCGGGGCGAATGCAGGTGGGCGCCGCGGAGCTGGTGATGGGCGTCGTGCAGTCGCCGCGCGGTGCGCCCATCCGTGTGCTCGCCATCATGGACGTCACCCCCGCCGCCCTCCGCGCCGCCCTCAAGGCCGCCGCCGCGGAGTAAGGCCAAACTCCGCCTCCCGCAGACGTGCGGAGGCGGACCGCCAACTCCCGCGAGATGAGCTGTCGATCCCTTCCCATGTGCCGTGCAATCCATGCCGCTACGCGGTCCGGCTGGACGGTAGCGGGATGCGGGGAGGCGTTGCCGGCGATTCACCATCTTACGATCGGGGTTTGATCCAGATGACCGAGGTGTTCCTGACTCCCGATTTGCGGGAGGGTGAACAGATCGAGTTCAAGGTCAAGTGGAACGACAAGGCCGTCGAGGATCTCTGCGCGTTCGCGAATACGCGGGGCGGGAACCTGTTCGTGGGGATCGACGATGACCGGACCGTCGCGGGAATGAGCGGGTCGGACGCGGAGATGCAGTCGATTACCAGCGCGATCTCCAACACCCTCGGAATCTCGCCTCGGGTCGAGTGGGGTACGGCCGAGGGCAAGACAATCCTGGTGATCAGCGTGGAGCCTACCGACTGGGTGGTGGCATGCAAGGGGCGTCACTACACACGTGTCGGCAGCACCAACCGAGAGATGCCCCGGGAGGAGCTTACCCGGCGCATGCTCCGGCAGATCGGCAGCTCCTGGGATGCATTGACGACTTCGGCCAGTATCGACGAGATCGACACTGATTCGCTCCGTCGCTTCGCCGCGCTCAGCAAGCCACGCATTCCGTATCTCGATCCAGACCAGCCGTCCGAAATCGTGCTGGACAAGCTGGATCTGGTACGCGAAGGCAGCCTCACCCATGCGGGGCTGCTGCTGTTTGGCCGCGAACCGCAGCGCTCGTACCGCACCGCGCTGGTCCGGATCGCTCGCGTTCACGACGGGGAGATCCTCAGCGAGCATGTTCAGACCGGCAACCTGTTTGCCCAACTGGACGGGGTGATGGATGCGCTCCGGACCCGCTTTCTCGACGTCCGATACGAGATGCCCTCTTCGGGGAGCGGTGTGGAAGGGATGCAGCGCCAGGAGATCTGGGAGTACCCTTACGTAGCCCTCCGCGAAGCGATCAACAACGCCCTGGTTCACCGCGACTACATGGTGCCCGGCGATATCCAGATCCGGCTCTACGACGATCGCCTGGAGATCTGGAATCCGGGTCCCCTGATCAACGATCTCGATCCGGCGCTGCTGCGCATTGACCCGCACCCGTCCAGGCGTCGCAACGAACTCATCGCGGAGATCTTCCACGCAGCAGGCTTGATCGAGCGTTGGGGCACCGGAACTCTTCGTATGATCAAGGCTTGCCGGCAGCAGGATCTGCCGGAGCCGGAGTTCGTCGACAAGGAGGGAGGCGGGTTCAAGGTGATCTTCCGAAGGGATCGGTACTCGGCGGATCAGCTGCGGAGGCTGGAGTTGAACGAGCGGCAGATCCAGGCGGTGCTATCCTTGAGGGCTGGTGGGGTGATCAGCAACTCCGAGTACCAGAACCTCACTGGGTCTGAGAAGCGCACTGCGTCGCGAGACCTTACCGACCTCGTGGACCGGGGGATCTTTGAGCGTGTGGGTTCAACAGGACGTGGTGTTCGGTATCGCGTACGACGTTAGTCGGGCAGAAGAGGTGCTGCCGCACTACCTTGGTAGTGTACTCGCTTCATCTCAGGCCGGCGCGGGGCTGAACGGACGGAAAACGTGCCAGCAAGGGGCCTAACGGGACATCCGGGTCCGGCATCCTCCATCCCGCAGCTTTCGCCGCACAACGGCTAACCCGCCGAGATCTGGTGTGCCAACCTGGCGGGCTCATCGGGAGTAAAGGAGTCAGGTAAGGGACAATGGGGACAGGCTAGCAAACCCAACCCGCGACCTGCACGAGACCAGCGTTCCGCGTGGGCTACGGTTAGCCTGAGTAGCCTGAATGTTTCGATACTCCCACCCTCATCTCGCTTCACCTGATCCATTCGAACCGAGCATGGAAGTCCTGCCTCATGGAATGCGTTCCACGAGGCAGGATCTTCTATTTCTCAGGCGCGTGCACTCCCGCACTTCCATCACCCCGTCGGCTCGTGCCAGCTCCGCCCCTCGCGGCCCAGCAGTTCGTCCGCGCACGCGGGGCCCCACGAGCCGGCCGGGTACGGGTCCGGCTCGCCGCCCGCCTCCCAGGCCTGCAGAATGGGGGTGATGAGCGTCCACGCGGCCTCCACTTCGTCGCGCCGCGCAAACAGGGTGGCGTCGCCCAGCATGGCGTCAAGCAGCAGCCGCTGGTACGCCTCCGGCGACTCCGCTCCCTCAAAGGCGCTGGTGTACTTCATGTCCATGCTTACCGGGCGCAGCGGGCCGCGGATGCCGGGCACCTTGGCCTCAAAAAAGAGCGAGATCCCCTCGTCAGGCTGAATGTGCAGCACCAGCGCGTTGGGTGCGGGCGGATCATCCTGCACCAGGTCGCGCACGGGGTGCGGCGCCGGGCGAAAGCGGATCACCACCTCGCTCTGCTTGGCCTTGAGCCGCTTGCCCGTCCGCAGGTAGAAGGGCACGCCGGCCCACCGCCAGTTGTCCACCAGCAGCCGCAACGCCGCGAACGTTTCCGTCCGCGACCCCTCCGGCACGTCCTTCTCGTCGCGGTACCCCGGCATGGGCTCGCCCTCCGCCCCCTCGGCCGACGCCGCGTACTGCCCGCGCACCGCGTGGCGCCCCAGGTCGTCGCCCTGCAGCAGGGGGATCGCCTGCAGCACCTTCACCTTTTCGTTGCGGATGCTGTCCGCGTCGTACGAGGCGGGCGGCTCCATGGCCACCAGGGTAAGGATCTGCAACAGGTGGCTCTGGATCATGTCGCGCAGCGCGCCGCTGCGGTCGTAGTAGCCCGCGCGCGACTCCACGCCCACCGTTTCGCTGACGGTGATCTGCACGTGGTCCACGTAGTTGCGGCCCCAGAGCGGTTCCCAGATGGTGTTGGCGAAGCGGAACACCAGCAGGTTCTGCAGCGTTTCCTTGCCCAGGTAGTGGTCGATGCGAAAGATCTGCGGCTCGGCGAACACCTTGAGCAGCGACGCGTTGAGCGCCCGCGCGCTGTCCAGGTCGCGCCCGAACGGCTTTTCGACGATGATGCGGGTGTAGCAGGCATCTTCCGGATGGCACACCAGGCCCGCGCGCCCCAGCCCCTCCGCCGTCTGCGCCACCACGCTGGGGGGCAGCGCCAGGTAGAACAGCCGGTTGCCCTGCGTGCCGCAGTCGCGGTCCACCTCGCGCAGCACTGTGGCGAGCTGCACGAATGTGGCGGGATCGTCCGTGCTGCCGCCCACGAAGCGAAGGCGGTGCGAGAACTTCTCCCACTCGGCCGCGTCCGGCTCTTCGGCGAACTCGGCGAGCGCGGCCCGCATGCGCTCGCGAAAGTCGCCGTCGTCCGTGGCTTCGCGCGCGTTGCCCACGATGGCGAAGTCGTCCGGCAGCATCCCTTCCTGCCGCAGCCGCCAGAGCGCGGGCATGAGCTTGCGCCGCATGAGGTCGCCCGTGGCGCCAAAGACCACGAGGGCCAGGGGCTCCGGGGTGCGCGCCCGGCCCAGCGGCGCCACCATGGGGGTGCGCAGCGGCGTTTCGCCCTGCGGGCCTGCGCTGGGAACGTCGCCCAGCGCCTCGGGCGGGGCGGTGAGTTGGGTGTCGCTCATGCCTGGGGCGGCTCCGGCGCGCCGGTCTTGATGGCGTGCCCGCCAAACTGGTTGCGCAGTGCCGCGATCACCTGCGCGCCGTACGACTCCTCCTGCCGCGAGCGGAAACGCGCCTGCAAGGCCAGCGTGATGACGGGCGCGGGCACGTCCAGCTCCATGGCGGTCTCCACCGTCCACCGCCCTTCGCCGCTGTCGGCCACCCACCCGCGGATGTTCTCCAGCGCCTGCCCTTCCTGCGCGTAGGCGCGCTCCAGCAGCTCCAGCAGCCAGGAGCGCACCACGCTGCCGTGGTTCCACAGCCCGGCGATGCGCTGAAGGTCCAGTTCCATCCCGGACTTCTCCAGGATCTCAAAGCCTTCGGCGTAGGCCTGCAGCAGGCCGTACTCGATGCCGTTGTGCACCATCTTGGTGAAGTGCCCGGCTCCGCTGGCGCCCACGTGCAGGTAGCCATCGGGCGGGGCCAGGGTGCGGAACGCGGGCTCGCAGACGGCCACGGACTGCGGCGTGCCGCCCACCATGAGGCAGTAGCCGTTTTCCAGCCCCCAGATGCCGCCGCTGGTGCCCGCGTCCACGAAGCCGATGCCGCGCTTCTCCAGTTCGGCGGCGCGGCGCTGGCTGTCCTTGTAGTTGCTGTTGCCGCCGTCAATGAGCACGTCGCCCGGCGCGCCGCGGTCGGCCAGGTCGCTGAGCACCTGCTCCGTGGGGTGCCCGGCGGGCACCATGACCCACACGGCGCGGGGCGCCTGCAGCTTCTGCATCAGCTCGTCCAGCGAGGCGGCCGGCTCGGCGCCGGCGGCCTGGGCCACCTGCGCGGTGACCGCCGGGTCACGGTCGTACACCACCACCTGGTGGCCGCCGCGGGTAAGCCGCTGCGCCATGTTTCCGCCCATCTTGCCCAGCCCCACCATGCCCAGCCGCATCCTGTCCCCCCGCGCGTGTGTTGTGTCGGCATCCAGCAAACAACGCGATGCAAAACCCGTCCCCGGCGCGGTTGTGCGCGCAGCGGAGTAGAACCGCGTCTCCCACGGAGATCACGGAGGTCCACGGGGTCCACGGAGGAACAACGGTGAACCACGGAACGCTTCCCCCGTGCTGTACCGTGATCTCCGTGCAACCTCTGCGTCCTCCGTGAGAGACGGGTTTTCTGTTAGCGGAACCAGAGGACAACGAAAGCGAGGCGCCCCGCGTGGAGCGCCTCGCCTGGTTCATCGCAGTGGATCGTGCGTCAGATTTCGGTGATGGTCACCGGGCCGTTGGTGGTCACGGCGCGGATCGGCGGGCCGCCGCCGTTCAGCTCCATGTCCACCGGCGCCGGGCGGCTCCACGGGCGGCGGTTGTCGTCATCGTCGCCGCGGCGGCGCATGGACGAGGGGACGCGGATGGGGCCGTGCACGGTGCTGGCCCGCAGGTGCGCGCCGTAGCCCCGCGGAATGCGCACGCTCACCGGGCCGTTGGTGGTCTGCACGTCCAGCCCGCCGCCCCGCCACGCGCGGCCGGCCAGCGTCACGTTCACCGGCCCGTTCGTCGTGCGGCCGTTCACGTCGCCCGACACGTCTACCAGGTTCAGCGGGCCGTTGGTGGCGCGCAGCCGCATGGTTCCCGCCACGCCTTCCACGCGGATGGGCCCGTTGTGCGTATCCAGCGTAAGGCTGGTGCGCGCCGGCACCATGATCTCGTAGCTCACCGCCCAGCTGCGGCCGCGCATTCCGCTCGTCGACGGGCCGGAGGCGGTGATGGTGGACCCGGAGGCGTTCACACGGACGGCCCGCGCCAGTTCGCGCGCATCCTCGTCCGTCCGCGCGTAGGTCTGCACGCGCGACCGCACCACCACCTCGCGCCCCTCGTACGCCCGCACCGAGACGCCGCCGTTGGTTCCGGCATCCACCGTGAGCGAACCGTTGGCGGGCATGCGGCTTTCGCGCACCTCGCAAAAGCTGCGGCGGTCGTTGTCGCCGTTGTTGTAGCGGCTCCAGTTGCGGCAGCCCTCGTCGGTCTGGGCGTGGCCGGGAACGGCGAACGCCAGGGCGGCGGCAAGGGGAAGTAGACGGGCGGCGACGCGCATCGGATCGGCTCCGGAATCAGGGTTGGGCTCGGGCCGCGGCATCCGCCGCCGCCCTGCACACACTCAGATGCGGTCCACCCCGCGATGGTTTGAAGACGGTGGACGGCGGATGCGGAACGGACCGCATCCCGATCCGGGACGCGGTCCGTTCACCCCGGCGCAGCGCACCGGTACAGACGATCGGCCGTGGAGTGTCCGGGCGGATGAACGCCGTCCACATCAAGGGTCGAGCACATGAAGCCGAAGCACTGAGCAGGCTCCCGTTCACTCCCTCAGCCGATCGCGACAGGCCACATCCGCCCGTCTGCTACGCGATATGTAGCAACCGTTGGACCACGGCGCGCAGATCGGGACCATTCCGCGCATCCCCCACAGCCATATCGGCTTACGAAAATCCTTGACCCGCGGGATAGGAACCGTCGTGAGGCATCTGCGGGACATTTCGCGACACAGACGTCACAGAACACGCCGAAAGTGGATGCCGGATACAGCGGCGCCCCGGTCCGCCGAGGGGGACCGGGGCGCCGCGTCCTGCACACGCCGGAAGCTCAGGCGCTCTGCGCCACGCGCGACAGCTTGCCGCCCACGGACTCGATCATCTCGCGGAACGACTGGGTGAACTTGTCCACGCCCTCGCGCTGCAGCTGGTCCGTCACCGCGTCCAGGTCGATCCCCGCCTCCGCGAGCGCGGCGAGGTCCGCACGGGCGCCGTCCACGTCCTGGTCCACCGTGGCGCGCGCCACGCCGTGGTCGCCGAACGCCTCCACCGTCGCGAGCGGCATGGTGTTCACCGTGTCGCGCCCGATGAGCTCTTCCACGTAGATGACGTCGCGGTAGTCCGGGTTCTTGGTGCTGGTGCTGGCCCACAGCGGCCGCTGCACCAGCGCCCCCGCCGCGCGAAGCCGCTCCCACCGCTCGCCGCTGAACACTTCGCGGAAGCGCGCGTAGGCCAGCTTGGCGTTGGCGATGGCCGCCTTGCCGCGCAGCGCGAGCACCCGGTCGCGCTTGCCGGATTCCTTCTCCGCGATCTTCTCCAGCTGCCCGTCGATGGCCGAGTCCACCCGCGACACAAAGAACGACGCCACCGAGGCCACGCGCTCCAGCGGCTGCCCGGCGGCGTGCCGCTTCTCCAGCCCGCGCAGGTACGCCTCCATCACCTTCTCGTGGCTGGCGACGGAGAACAGGAGGGTGACGTTGACGTTGAAGCCGTCCGCGATCAGCTGCTCGATGGCGGGAATGCCGGCGTCCGTCCCCGGCACCTTGATCATCAGGTTGGGCCGGTCCACGGCCTTCCACAGGCGGCGCGCCTCTTCCAGCGTGCCGGCGGTGTCGTGCGCCAGCTCCGGCGACACTTCCAGCGACACGAATCCGTCCGCGCCCTGCGCCTTGTCGTACACCTCGCGGAACAGGTCGCAGGCGGCACGGATGTCTTCCACGGCCAGCGCCTCGTACGCGGCGGATCCCTGCGTGCCCTTTGCCGCCAGCGCCGTGAGCGCGTCGTCGTAGTCGTCGCTGTCCCCCATCGCCTGCTCAAAGATGGAGGGATTGCTGGTGATGCCGCGCAGGTCGTAGCTGCGGATCATCTCCTTGAGCTCGCCGTTGGCCAGAATGCCGCGGCGGATGTAGTCCAGCCACACGCTCTGCCCCAGCGTGTGCAGCTCGTGCAGCGGATTGCCCTTGGCCTCCACGGCGTCGGTCGGGTGCTCGGTATCGGTCGCCATCGGTGCGTCTCCCAGGAAAGAAGTGCGGAAGTGCGATGTGCGTGAGTGCGTGAGTGCGAGGGAGTTCACCCCGCACTCACGCACCCAGCACTCACGCACTCTTTTCGTCCGTGCCGTGCGCGGTGGGGCCGGCGTCCCGGCCGGCCGCGCCCGCGTCCCCATCGCCCATGCCCAGCAGCCCCTTGGCCTTGGCGGCCACGTTCTCCGCGCTGAAGCCCAGCTCCTGGAACACCCGCGTGGCAGGCGCCGACGCGCCGAAGTGGCTGATGCCCACCACCTCGCCCTCGCCTACCCAGCGGTGCCAGCCCATGGGGTGCGCGGCCTCCACCGCCACCCGTGCCCGCACCTGCGGCGGAAGAATGCGGTCGCGGTACTCCTGGTCCTGCTTCGCGAACAGCGCCCAGCTGGGCATGCTCACCACCCGCGCGCGAACGCCGTCCGCCGCCAGCAGCTTCTGCGCGTCCAGCGCCAGCGAAAGCTCCGAGCCGCTGGCGATCAGGACGGCCTGCGGGGTTTCGCCGCCCTCCGCGTCCGCCAGAATGTAGGCCCCGTGCCGCAGCCCGGCGGCGGCTCCGAGCGTGTCGCGGTCCAGGTGCGGCAGCGCCTGCCGGGTGAGCGCCATGAAGATGGGGCCGTCCGTGTGCTCCATGGCAAAGCGCCACGCCTCCGCCGTCTCGTTGGCGTCGCCGGGGCGGAAGTCGATCAAGCCGGGAATGGCGCGCAGCGCGGGAAGCTGCTCGATGGGCTGGTGCGTGGGGCCGTCCTCGCCCAGCCCCACCGAATCGTGCGTGTAGATGTAGATGGTGGGCTGCTCCATCAGCGCCGCCAGGCGCACCGCCGGCCGCATGTAGTCGCTGAAGATGAGGAAGGTGGCCCCGTACGGGCGCACGCCGCCGTGCAGCGCCATGCCGTTCATGGCCGAGCCCATGGCGTGCTCGCGCACCCCGTAGTGCAGGTTGCGGCCGCCGTAGTTTTCGGGCCCGTAGCTTTCCTCGTCCGCAATGAGCGTGTTGGTGCTCCCCGCCAGGTCCGCCGAGCCGCCGATGAGCCACGGGACGTGCCTGGCGATGGCGTTCAGCGCCTTGCCCGAGGCCGCGCGGGTCGCGATCGGCTTGTCGTCCTTGGTCCACGTGGGCAGGTCCGCGTCCCACCCCTCGGGCAGCGTGCGGTTCAGCGCGGATTCCAGCGCGGCCGCCGCGTCGCCGTGCGCCTGGCGATACGCGTCGTACCGGCCCTGCCACTCGCGCTGCATCTCCGCCCCGCGCTCCACCGCCTGGCGCATGTGGTTCAGCGCCTCGTCGGGCACAAAGAACGAGTCCGTGGTGGGCCAGCCCAGGTTCTGCTTGGTCTTTACGATCTCTTCGGCGCCCAGCGGCTCGCCGTGCGCTTTTTCGGACCCGGCCTTGTTGGGCGAGCCGAAGCCGATGATGGTGCGGACGGAGATCAGCGACGGGCGGGGATCGGCCTTGGCGGCGCGGATGGCGGCGTCGATGGCCTCCAGGTCGTTGCCGTCTTCCACGCGCTGGTGGTGCCAGCCGTAGCCCTCGAAGCGCTTGCCCATGTCCTCGGTAAAGGCGAGGTCGGTGCTGCCTTCGATGGTGATCTTGTTGTCGTCCCAGAAGTAGATGAGCTTGCCCAGCCCCAGGTGCCCGGCCATGGACGCGGCCTCGGCGGCCACGCCCTCCATCAGGTCGCCGTCGCTGCAGATGGCGTACACGTGATGGTCGATCACCTCGTGCCCCGGGCGGTTGTAGCGCGCGGCCAGGTGCGCCTCGGCCATCGCCATCCCCACCCCCGTGGCGAAGCCCTGCCCCAGCGGCCCGGTGGTGGTTTCCACGCCCGGCGTCATTCCGTACTCCGGATGGCCGGGCGTCTTGCTTTCCCACTGCCGGAAGTTCTTGAGGTCGTCCAGCGCGAGGTCGTAGCCGCTGAGGTAGAGCAGCGAGTACAGCAGCATGGACGCGTGCCCGCAGCTCAGCACGAACCGGTCGCGGTCAATCCATTTGGGATCGCGCGGGTTGTGGCGCAGGTGGCGCGTCCAGATCACGTAGGCGAGGGGCGCCAGCGCCATGGGCGTGCCCGGGTGGCCGGAGTTGGCCGCCTGCACCGCGTCCATGGACAGCGTGCGGATGGTGTTGATGCTGAGCTGGTCCAGCCCGCCGTTCTGATTCGCCATCAGGGTGTTCCGGTTGTGTGGATGGTACCGCCGCGATGCTGCCAGGTCGCGCTCCGCAGTGCGGATCGGGACGGGAGGGTCGCGTGCTCGTCGCCGTGCCACGCTCGGCGGAAAGCAGATCCTTCGTCGGCGCAGAATCCGGATCGCGCGGACGCCCCGGCCACGCCTCCTCAGGATGACAGATTCCGGGGCGGCCGCGTCTTCGTCGCGGCCCTGTCATTCTGAGCCGGCGGCGCCGCGCGTTGAGGGGCGCGGGTCCGTGCGCGACGGAAGAGTCCAGCGTGCGCCGGGCCGACTGCGCGAACCGCGCCGGGCCTCGCCCCGCGCTACGTTCGCTCACTCGCCGGGGATGCCGGTGCCTGAAGCGCCTGCGGAGCGCACGTTCCGGTAGATCTCGTGCGCGGTGGCGTCCGGCATCAGCCGCTCGCCGTCCGCGGAGGACGGCACGTACGCGGAGGCGTCCGCCAGCGCGCCCAGCCGCTCCAGCGCCAGCAGGGCGGCGCCGTGCATGGTGCTTTCCGGGTCCGCCGAAAGCCGCAGCGGGCGCCCGAACACGTCCGCCACGATGCGGGCCCAGGCGGGGGACGCAGCAAGCGCGCCGCCCCCGGCCACCACCTCGTCCGCGGGCCCGAACGCGGCCTCCACCGCGTCCAGCGCATCGGCCATGGCGAACGCCTCCGCCTCCAGCCACGCGCGAACGATCTCCAGCGGCCCCGTCGCGAGCGTGATCCCCGCCAGCGAGGCGGTGGGCGGGCCGGGCGGCTCCGGCGGCCGCTCCGCCACCAGCCGCGGCACCACCGTGAGCCGGTGCGCGCCGGGCACCATCTCCGCCAGCCGCGCCTCCAGCTCGTCCGCGGGCGGCAGGGCGAGCGTGCGGCGCAGCCAGTCGAACCCGTTGCCGCCGTTGCTGAGCGCCCGGCCGCACACGGTGCGCCGCGCGTCCACCCGGTAGCACCACAGCCCGGGCGGAACCACGGGGTCCGCGTCCGCGCGCAGCACCCGCACCGCCGCCGAGGTGCCCACCGTCATTCCCACGCGCGCGCCGGACGCGCGGGTGCCCAGGCTGGCGCACGCGCCGTCGCCCAGCGCCGGGAACCAGGGCACGCCCGCCAGCTCCGGCCACCGCGCGGCGAAGGGGGACCGCAGCCCGCGCACGGGCTCGTCGCGGAGGGCGGGAAGCTGGTCCGCGCCGATGCCGGCGACGCGCAGCATCTCGTCGTCCCACACGCCGCGGCGCAGGTCCAGCAGCCCGGTGCCGCTCGCCATGGAAAGCGACGTGCGCGCCTGGCCGAACAGCCGCAGCGCGACCAGCTCGCCCAGGCTTCCCCAGACGGCGGCGCGCGGCAAGGTATCGCCCGGCGCGGCGCCCAGCCAGACCAGCCTGGCGGCGGGATACAGCCCGTGCACAAAGCACCCCGTCCGCTGGTGCACCGCGCGTGCATCCACCCGCTCCCGGATCTGCGCGGCCGCAATGGAGGCACGCGCGTCGCCCCAGCCGTACAGCGGCGTGAGCACCTCGCCCTCCGCGCCGAACCCCGCCAGCCCGTGCCAGAACACCGCCATCGCCACCGCGGCGGGGCGCACCCCGGCGGCGCGCCCGGCGAGCATCGCATCGTCGATGGCGCCCAGCGCGGCATTCAGCAGCGCCTCCGGATCGGCGGTCAGCCCGCCGTCCGGCGTGACCGTCCACGAGCACGGCCGCCGCGCCGGGTTGCCGGGGAGCGCATCGCCCGCGCCGTCGTACCACCACGCGCGGACGGAGGACGAGCCCGCGTCCACGCACAGAATCCAGGGATCCGGCCGGCCGGCGAGGGAGAGGGTGTTCATCGCGGCGGAATCTACGGAGTGCGCGGCGGTCCGGCTACGACGAACGGGGCGCCCCCGCCGTGCGGCGAGAGCGCCCCGTCCCCCATCCGCCGGGGCGGATTACATGTTGCCGGTTCCGCCCAGGCCGCGGTTCTCGTGGTCTTCCCGCAGCCGCTCGGTGGCGTCCTGCGCCGCGCGGCGGGTGGCTTCCTGGTCCGCGCCGCCCTCGGCGGCACCGCGGCGCGCGCCGTAGAAGCGGTTGTCGTCGAACGCGTCGGACGAGTAGAAGTCCTCGTCGGAGTTGTGCATGTAGTCCGACCCGGCCAGCCCCGCGCGGTGGCTCAGGTCACCGCGAATCTCGCGCGCCTCGCCCGACAGCCCGGTGGCGGGGCTCACGCCGCCGCCGGCCGACGACGCGCCCATGGCGCCCGTGGACCCGGACGCGGACATCCCGCCCGTGGATCCACCCATCCCGCCGGTGGACGCACCCATGCTTCCGGTCGATCCGCCGGCCGACATTCCGCCCGTGGATCCGCCCATCCCTGCGGTGGACGCACCCATGCTCCCGGTCGATCCGCCGGTGGACGCGCCCATCCCCGTCGATCCGCCCGCCGACATCCCCGTCGTGCCGCCCAGGTCCGAGCCGGCGCTGCGGATGCCCGCCGCCGCGTCCGACATCCCCGTGCCGCCCAGGGGCGTGCCGGAGGCGTGCATCCCCATGCCGGTGGTGGTGCCCGGCGTGTGGTTCAGCCCGGCGGTGTCAATGCCGCCGCCCACGTCCAGCGCGCCCGCCGTCCCCGCCTCCACGCCGGAGCCCAGCCCCACCTGCCCCGCGGTGCTCAGCCCGCCGGCCATGGTTGCGTCCGTGCTGGTGGCCGTGCGCGTCTGGCTGGGACGGGTGAAGTGGTCGCGCACCGCCGTCTCGTGCTCGCGGGTGATGCCCGTGGCGCGGTCGTACGCGGGGATGGCGTGCAGGTCCGCCGACGACACCCCCTCCACGGTGATCGAGTCGCGCTCGCGCTCCAGCCGCGCGTAGCCGATGGGGATCAGGACGTGGCGATCGCCCGCGCCGGCCATCAGCGTGTCATCCACGTCCACCTCCAGGTAGCGCACCTTCATGGCGGTGGTGTCCACCAGCAGTTCCTCCACCTCGCCGATCTTACGCCCGTCGGAGGCCATCACCTCCCAGCCGCGCACGTCGGGATCGCCCTCGGCCACCTTGTAGTCGTTCAGCCGGCCGAGCGGAACCACCCTGTCCATGTTGTTGTCTGCCATCGGGATCTCCCTTGGTTTCGGATCGGGGGCACGTCACCGGAGGGCTGCCGCGAACCTGCACGAATCCGTGCGTTCTGCCGGAGCACCGGGGCGCGACGGCTGTGCAACCCGCGTTCCACGCCCTCCGCGCGGACCGGGGAGGGCGCCGCGACGAAGTGGCGCAATCAGCGCCGTTTCGAGCCGCGGGATGGCCGGCGCTCCTGCGAGGCCATCATCCCCGGGGGGAATCGCGGCTGCACCGGACGACGCGCCCGGTGCCGCAGCCAGGCGCCCGCGCTGAGTTTTCCGAATTTTTCGGGAGGGCACCGTGTCCGTTGCGGCGGGATGTCCAGCGGCTCCGCAAGGGTTCGTCCATCCTCCGTCGTCCCTGACCGCTACACAACGTCCGTCGCGCGGACATCCGGCCCCGGGCGCCGGGCTCTGCCCTGCACCGTCCGCCGCGCGTCCGTTCACATAACCCGGGAGATGCCTGGACTCTGCGGGGAAGCAATCTGGTCCTCGTCCCGCAAAGGCGTGGCGCTAAACGACGTACGCCGCAACCGTGAACACAGCTGCACAGACATTGGACAATCTGTCTACGAGGCGGTATGATTCTAGCACGTCAACGGAAACAGCTGTTACGAGATCGCGGAGCAGCCCAATGTCCCCCCTCTTCTGATCCGCAGGAGCATCTGATGCAGACTACCGCCACGCAGAGCACCAGCCAGGTACTGGAGCGCGCCGACGTCCTTACCCAGGACGAGCTCGACAACCTCCCCGTCGGTATGATCCAGCTGGACCGCAACGGCACGGTCCTCAAGTTCAACCAGACGGAGTCCAGCCTGGCCCGCGTGGAAAAGAGCGACGCCATCGGCAAGAGCTTCTTTGACGAAGTGGCGCCCTGCACCAAGGTGCAGCAGTTCTACGGCGCTTTTGTGACCGGCGTAGAGAAGCGCAACCTGCACACCGTGTTTCCATACCAGTTCCGGTTCCGTGACGGGCGCGAAAAGAACGTGGTGATCTCCATGTTCTACAGCGGCAGCACCGACACGGTGTGGGTTCTGGTGCAGCGCCCGCAGGCCTGAGCCGCGCGGCGGTACGTGTTCTGAACAGACCCGCGGGGGCGCGGTGCCACACGGCATCGCGCCCCCGTTTCTTCGTACGATCCACACGGACAGGGAGCAGGAATGGCCAAGCGCGAGTGGCCCCGGCGGCTGGGGTTCGCGGTCAAGGTGGTGGGGCGCGAGGGGCTCAAGAGCAACGACGCGCGGCGGTGGCAGAGCGGCCCGCACCTGCGCACCTCCATCGGCTACCTGCGCGAGGTGTTCGAGTACCTGGACGAGGTGGACATTCGCATGTACCGCATATCGTCGGACTTTGCGCCGTACTGCACACACCCGGACCTGCCGCAGTTCCACGGGCAGATTGCCGAGTGCTCGGGCGACCTGGCCGCGCTGGGGCGCATGGCCCGCGAGCGCGACATCCGCCTGTCGCTGCACCCCTCGCAGTTCGTGCTGCTTTCCGCGCAGGATCCCAGGATCAACGACAAGGGGATCTGGGACGTGAACTCGCAGGCGGAACTGCTGGACGCCATGGAGCAGGGGCCGGAGGCGGTGGTCATCATCCACATGGGCGGCGCGTATGGCGACAAGGACGCCGCCATCGCGCGCTTCATCGAGAACTGGCCGCGGCTGTCGGAATCCGGGAGGCGCCGGCTGGTGATTGAGAACGACGAGACGCTGTACACGGTGCAAGACTGCCTTCGGGTGCACGAGGCCACGGGCATCCGGCTGATCTTTGACCATCAGCACCACCTGCTGAACCCGGGAACGCTCACGCTGGGCGAGGCGTGCCGCGCGGCCATCGGCACGTGGCGCGACGGCGTGCAGCCCAAGATCCACTTCTCGTCGCCCAGGCTGGACTCGCGGACGGTGACGCGGGGCAAGAAGGAGGTGGCCGCGCCGCCGCTCCTGTCGCAGCACGCGGACTACGTGCACCCGTGGGAGTTCGCGGCGTTTCTGCGGGAAATGGGGGACGCCCCGTTCGACATCATGCTGGAAGCCAAGATGAAGGACGAAGCGCTGCTGAAGCTGCGCGCGGACATGGACAAGCTGAAGCTCTGGCCCGACCCGTCCGCGCCACCCGCGCGTGGGGCGGCGTGGCAGTAGGGCGGCAGCGGCGTCCGGCGCCCGCCTGAGCGGATGAACCCGCCGCTCACAACGCGCCACACCCCAAACGCGGCCCGCTGGCGGCAGGCGCGTAGAATCAGCACCTTCGGTCCCGTG